>NZ_JBIWAE010000045.1:0-39143 GCF_044759865.1 Streptomyces sp. NPDC099050
TCGGCCACCCTTGACCGACCGACCCACCCCGAAACGCCACAAGACTTCCGGGATCCCCCCGGGGAACGGCCGGGAGGGAGGAGCGGGAGGAGCGGCCCGGTCACAGATGCGCAGCCCCCTCCCGCTGGCGGACATCAGCACACCGCCCCGGCAGGACAGCAAGCTCAATCACCACAGAGGCGCGGGGCGATCAGAGCATCCAGGGACGGGCGCCTGAACACCCTTCCCGAGACCGTCGCCCGCCCACTACGAGCAGGAGGGGGACGAGAAGGACTTCGGAGTCGGTGGGCGCGACAGATCGCTACACACTCCCACTCGGCTAAGCGACCACCGACCGTCCCTGGCTGATCAAGAGAGGTAGCTGACCAGGAGGGGTGGCTGATCTAGACGGACGCCAACCACACGGCTCAGGTCAGGTCAGGTTCAATCCTCCGTCTAGCACGATGACTTCGCCGGTGAGATAGGTGCTGGCGATCACTGATGCCACCAGGTCAGCCACGTCTGCGGGCTGAGCCGGGCGGTGCATGGGTGCGCGATCTCGCCACAACTCGTGTGCCTGAGGCCAGTCTTTGGTCATCGGCGTGTCCACCAGCCCCGGAGCGATGGCGTTGACCCGTACCTCCGGCCCGAGTGCGGCTGCGAGCAGACGGGTCACATGGTTCAGCGCGGCCTTGCTCGCCGCGTACGGCACCGATGAGCCCTTGGGACGTACCCCGGCATGGCTGGTGATGTTCACGATGCTGCCGCCCGTGGTCGATCGGCGCAGCGCCGGGAGCGCCGCCGTGCACAGGACCCATGGTGCGATCAGGTTGACTTCCAGCAGCTGCCGCCAGTCCGCCGGCGTCGCGGCAGCCAAGTCGTCGTGCGGGATCGGCCAGCTGATGCCCGCGTTGTTCACCAGTACGTCCAACCGCCCGAACCGGTCGAGTGCCGCCTCGACGAGCCCGCGGGCCTCTTCCTCCACCGCCAGATCCGCCCGCACGTACGCTCCACCGAGCTCCGCCGCCAGCGCCTCCCCAGCCTCCACACTGCGCCGCGAGTGCACGACGACCCGCATCCCGTCCGCAGCCAGCCTCCGGGCGACGGCCTCCCCGATCCCCGACGTGGATCCGCTGACCAGGGCGACGGGCCGACCTGCTTCTTCAATCCCCATGCCGGTGGATCCTGCCACGGCCTCCCCTGGAGGTGGCGTGGCAGGGCCATCGATGCCGCCCTGCGGACCCATTCCTCCCCGGGCTGAAGCCAGGGGCATCCTGGGAGAGATCCGGTGAAGAAGAGCCCGCACACGGAAGAGCTGCGGCTCGCATGGTTCGCCGATCCTGATCCGGTGGTCGCGAGTGCCGGGTGGGCGCTGATCACCGAGCGGGTGGCGAAGAAACCCGCTGGTCTGGATCTCGCGGGACTGCTCGACGTCATCGAGGCGGAGATGAAGGACGCCCCTGACCGCCTGTAGTGGGCTGCCTGGCCCAGATCGGCATCGAGCACGCCGAGTACCGCGCCCGCGCACTCGCCATCGGCGAGCGCCTGGAGGTTCTGAAGGACTATCCGCCCCCCGGCTGCACCTCTCCGTACGCGCCCACCTGCATCACCGAACTGGTGCGCCGGAAGGACGAGAAGGCGGCGGGCTGAAAAGCGGTGGACAGCCCTCGTGCGCCGGGTGAGCATCGCCGCGATGAGCAATGAACTTCTCCCCAAACGCGTCCGCTTCGTCAAGCTCAACGCAAAGGCCCTACGGGCTCTCGCCGACGGCGACCTAGCAGCCGGCAGCGCCGAGGCCGGGGTGGCCCTCGACGAGTACTTCGTTTCCGACCGTGCCCGCTGGATCTTCGGCTACCGCGCCGACCAGCACGCCAAGGACCCGTCCGCCGCGCCCTGGACCACGCGGGCAGCAGTGTCTGAACCGGACGGGACGGTCATAGGCGACGCAGGATTCCACGGCCCGCCGGACGAATCCGGCGTGGTCGAGGTCGGCTACAGCGTCGTGTCCACCTACCGCCGCCAGGGCTACGCCCGCGCCATGCTGACCGCCCTACTGGCCAGGGCCGCCGAAGAACCCGATGTCAGGACCGTCCGGGCCACGATCCGATCCGACAACACGGCTTCCCTGGCCACCATCGCGGGCTTCGGCTTCACGCGCGTCGCTGAGCGCGGAAACGAGACCGACGGAATCGACCTCGTCTTCGAACTCCCCGCAAACCCATCCCAGATCAGCCACCACCACCTCTAGATCGTCCACTCCCCTCTGGATCGTCCACATGGCTAGATCGTTCATATCCGTCTAGATCAGCTAGGGACGGTCGGTGGTCGCTTAGCCGAGTGGGAGTGTGTAGCGATCTGTCGCGCCCACCGACTCCGAAGTCCTTCTCGTCCCCCTCCTGCTCGTAGTGGGCGGGCGACGGTCTCGGGAAGGGTGTTCGGGCGCCCGTCCCTGGATGCTCTGATCGCCCCGCGCGTCCGTACCGGCTGAGGTTCCTGTCCTGCCGGGGCGGTGTGCTGATGTCCGCCGGCCGCAAGGGGGCTGCGCATCTGTGACCGGGCCGCTCCTCCCGCTCCTCCCTCCCGGCCGTTCCCGGGATCCCCCCGGACTATTCGCAGCCCGGGGCCAACCCGCAGCTCAGGCCACCGTCAGGTCAGCCCGCCTGCAGTGCCAGCGTCGGCGACAGCTTTGCCGCGCGGACGGCCGGGTAGAGGCCTGCCACCGTGCCGATGGCCAGGGTTGCCGCGAAGCCGCCTGTGACGGCCCAGAGGGGGACCACCCAGGGGAGGTCGCCGGCTCGGGCGTACACCGCCGTGGCCGCGCCGCCCAGGGCGATGCCGGCCAGGCCGCCCAGGCCCGACAGGAGCAGGGACTCCGTGACGAACTGGATGCGGATCTGGCCCTTGGTGGCGCCCAGGGAGCGGCGCAGGCCGATCTCGTGGCGGCGTTCGAGTACCGAGATGATCATCGTGTTGGCCACCCCGACCCCGCCCACCAGCAGGGCGATGCCGCCCAAGCCGAGGAGGAGGGTGCTGAAGGCGCCTTCGGTGGCGGCCTTCGCCTGGAGGGCCGCCGAGGGGTCCGTGACCGAGACCGCGCTCGGGTTCTCGGGGTTGGCCGTCTTGGCGATGAGGCCGCGGACCTCCTGGACGCGGTCGTCGGCGGAGCGTTCGTAGACGGACGTGGGATGGCCGTCGAAGCCCAGGAGGCTCTGCGCGGCGTCCCAGCCGATGAGTGCCGAGCGTTCGATCTCCGGCGCGAGCGGGATGGGCTCCAGGATGCCGATGACGGTGAAGTACTGGCCGCCGATGAACACCTGTCCGCCCGGCCCCGTGATGCCCAGGCGCTCGGCGGTGACGTGTCCGAGGACCACGGACGGGTAGCGGCCCGTCGCGTCGTTGAGCCAGCTTCCGCTGTGCATCCGGGCCCTCAGCGTCTTCAGGAGGTCGTCCTTCGCCGCCTTGAGGGCGATGCCGTTCGTCTCCTCCTTGGGGATGTTCTCGCTGCGGCGGACGACCTCCTTCACGTCGCCCGTCGTGCCCACCGATTCGACCCCGCCGATCCGGGCGATCATGCCGGGGGCGTCCTTCGGGAGCTTGGTGTCCTGTCCCGAGAACATCGACGGGCCGGGGGTGGCGACCATCATGTTCGTGCCGAGCTTGTCGAGTTCCTGGAGCAGCTTGGCCTGGCTCGACGAGGAGATGCCGACGACCGCGATCATCGTCGCGATGCCGATCGCGATCCCGAGCGCCGACAGGAACACGCGCATGGGCCGCGAGCGCAGCCCCGCCGATCCCACGTGGAACACGTCCCGGGGGCCGAGGCGCGGCGGAGACAGCTTGCGGGCCTTCCTCTCGGCCGCGCGGGACTTCTTCTCTGCCCCACGCGCCTTCCTCCCGCTTCCGGCCGTACGGGATGCAGTACGGAACTCCGTACGGAACTCCGTACGGGCCTCCGTAAGGGATTCGGGGAACTCGGGGGACTCAGAGGACTCGGGGGACTCCGTACCGGAACCCATTACGCGCCCACCCCCAGCGCGTCCGCGTCCGCGTTCCACAGGTTGGCCACGATCTCGCCGTCGCGGATGCGGACCTGGCGCGGCAGGCTCGCGGCGATCTCGTTGTCGTGGGTGATCACGGCGATGGTGGCCCCGTCCTGGTTGAGCTCGTGCAGCAGTTCCATCACCGACTCGCCGGACGCCGTGTCCAGGGCGCCCGTCGGCTCGTCGGCGAGCAGCAGGTCCGGTTCGCCCGCCACCGCGCGGGCGATCGCCACGCGCTGCTTCTGCCCGCCGGACAGTTCGTGGGGCCGGTGGTCCATGCGGTCGCCGAGGCCGACGCGCTCCAGGGCGCGTTCCGCCCGCCGTCCGCGTTCGGCGCGGGAGAGACCGGAGTAGAGGAGTCCCTCGGCGACGTTGGCGCGGGCGCTGATGCCGGGGACGAGGTGGAAGGACTGGAAGACGAAGCCGACGTGGCGGGAGCGCAGGGCCGACAGGGACCGGTCGGAGAGGCTCGCGATGTCGTATCCGGCGATGGCGACGCGGCCGGCGGTCGGCCGGTCGAGGGTTCCTACGATGTGCAGGAGCGTGGACTTTCCGGAGCCCGACGGGCCGATGATGGCGAGGAGTTCGCCGTTCAGAACGGTCAGGTCGACTCCGCGCAGGGCCGCGACCCCGCCGGGGTACTCCTTGGTGACGCCGGTCAGTTCGACGACCGCGTGGGCGTGCTTGTTCATGACTTGGGGACCCCTACGAGCATGCCCTCCTTGAGGGCGTCCCCCTTCACCTCCACCCGGCCCTGGCCGAACATGCCGAGCTCGACCTTGACCTCGCGGACCGTGCCGTCCTCGACGACCTGGACTCCGAAGCCGCCTCCGGCGAGGGCGAGGAGCGAGTTGACGGGTACGGAGAGCACGCCCTTGCGGATCTCGCCCGTCAGGCTCACCGAGACCGGCGACTGGTCGGGGCCCGTGGCCTCGGAGGGGTTGTCGAGGGCGATCTCGACGTCGACCTTCGGCTTCTGGTCGCCGCCTCCGCCGCCTCCGCCGCCTCCGCTGCCACCCCCGCCCCCGCCGCCCGAGGAGGGGCCGTCGCCGTTGGCGGTGGTGCCGATCGAGCTGATCTTGCCCTTGGCGGTGCCTCCGCCGGGCAGGCTCACGGTCACCGGGTCGCCGGTCTTGACCTTGCCGGCCTTGGCCACGTCGAGCTGCAGGCGGGCCATCCGCTCGGTGCCGGTCAGGGTCAGGACGGGCTTGCCGGCGGCGGCCTCGTCGCCGACGGCCATGTCGTTCTTCTGGATCCGCTGGGGGCCGGAGGCGAAGGCGATGTCGTCCTTGCCGACCTCCCCGGTCTCCTTCGCCTTGTGGGACTTCTGCCACCGCTTGACGGCGGTGACCGTGCCGTCGGTGAAGGTGCCGTCGGTGGTGTCCAGGCCGGTGCCGAAGCCGAGGGCCTGGAGGTTCTGCTTGAGCTGCTTGACGTCCTCGCCCTTGTCCCCGGACTTCAGGGACCGGTACATGGGGGTGGAGCCGTACATCAGGCGCACGGGCTTGCCGTTGACCTCGTAGAGCTTGCCGTCGCGCTCGACGGAGGAGCCGGGGGGCGCGACCCAGGTCAGGGTCGCGGACCCGGAGCCCGCCCCGGACCCCGCACCGGACCCGGAGCCAGCCCCACCAGCCCCGCCGGCCCCGCCAGCCCCACCCGTCGCACCCACCGCGTTGAGCTTGCGCTCCTTCGCGAAGCCCAGCGTCCCGTCGGCCTTGAACCCGGCGCTCAGGTCGCTCCGCGTCACCGGCGACGTGGCCCCCGGCAGTCCGTCCGCGCGCCCCTGCTTCGAGCCGTCGCCGCCACCGCTGCCGCCGTCCGTCCCCGCCTGGGCGACGACCGCGTACCCGCCGCCCGTGACGGCGAGCACCACGGCCAGCGAGCCCAGGAGCCACTTCCCGCGCTTCCTCACTGGTCCGCGCTGCACTTGTTCAGCTGGGCCATGAAGGCGTCCTTGTCGGCGCCCTCGGGTATGGACATCCCGGTCCGCGCGTTCCCGTTGAACTCCGGGTCCGGCATGTCGAAGCCGTTGTCCCGCATGCACTTGGCCTGCTTCAGGGCCTTGTCCTTCTCCGCCTGCGGCACCTCGCCGCCGGAGCCGGGCCCCTGCATCCCGCACTTCTCCATGGCCTTCTTCAGGACCTCCTGGTCCATGCCCGCGCCCAGCGTCATGCCGCGCGGGTCCTCGCCGGGCTTCGGGTCGGGGGCGTCGACGCCGTTCTCGCGCAGGCACTTGCGCATCTTGAGGGCGTTGTCGGCGTCCGCGCCGCCACCGCTGCCGCCCGTGCCGCCCGTGCCGCTCGAATTCGAGGACTCCTTCTTCTCGTCCTTCTTTCCGTCCGAGCCGCCGGCGCCGCCCGAGCACGCGGTGACGAAGAGGGTGAGGCCGGTGAGGAGCGCGGCCGTGGTCATGGTCGTGGATCGCTTCATGGGCCCGAGACTGCGCGAACAGCGGGTTTCGCTTCTCTAACGGCTCGTGCTTACAACGGCGAAATGCCGCTCTCCGGTAAAGAGGAGGCCATGCGAGTTCTGGTGGTGGAGGACGAGGAGTTCCTACGGGAGATGATCGCCGAGGGGCTGCGCGGCGACGCCCTGGCCGTGGACGAGGCGAGCGACGGCCTGGAGGCCCTGCGCCGCCTGCGCCTGGGCGCGTACGACGTCCTCGTCCTCGACCGGGACCTGCCCGGCCTGCACGGAGACGAGGTCTGCCGCCAGGTGGTGCGCGAGCGGCTGCTGACCCGCGTCCTGATGCTGACGGCCTCCGGGACCGTACGGGACCGGGTGGAGGGCCTCGGCCTCGGCGCCGACGACTACCTCACCAAGCCCTTCGCCTACGACGAGCTGCTCGCCCGCGTCCTGGCGCTGGGGCGGCGCGCCCAGCCGGCCCTGCCGCCGGTGCTGGAGCGGGCGGGGGTGGCCGTGGACGTCGCGCGGCGCACCGCCACCCGCGAGGGGCGCCGGCTCGCGCTCTCCCGCAAGGAGTTCGCCGTCCTGGAGTCGCTGCTGCGCGCCGAGGGTGCGGTGCTGAGCAGTGACGACCTGATCGAGCAGGTGTGGGAGGAGGACACCTCGTACAGCACCAACGCGGTACGGGTGACCCTGAGCAAGCTGCGCGCCAAGCTGGGGGAGCCGCCGCTGATCGAGACCGTCCCGGGCGCCGGGTACCGGATCGGTGATCCACGATGAGAGCGGTGCTCCATTCCGAGCGCGCCCGTCTCACCGTCCTCTACGGCTCACTGCTGCTCCTCGCGGGCGGCGGCCTCATCGCACTGATCAACATCCTGCTCCGCAACGGCCTCTACACCCGGATCAGCGGCGCCGTCATGACCACCAGTCCCGGCTACGCCGACCAGCTGCCCCACGTGGTCCCGGGCCAGCGGGTCCCCGTACCCGCCGAGAGGATGGAGTCCGGCACCGGCCTGATCCCGGGCCCCGGCACCGGGCCCACGGTCGGGCCCAGCACCGAGCAGCTCGAACAGTGGCGGGCCACCCGCAACCTGACCACCGCCGTCGAGCAGGCCACCCTCCACGAGCTGCTCGTCGTCTCCCTCGTCGCCCTCGCCGTCTTCGCCGTCCTGTCCATCTGGCTCGCCTGGTGGATGGCCGGCCGCGTCCTGCGCCCCCTCGGCGTGATCACCGAGACGGCCCGGCGGCTGTCCGGCGCCAACCTCCACGAGCGGATCGGTCTCAAGGCCCCGCCCGGCGAACTCAAGCGGCTCGCGGACACCTTCGACGGGATGCTCGACCGGATGGAGGACCTGGTCGGGGCGCAGCGCCGGTTCGCCGCGAACGCCGCCCACGAGCTGCGCACCCCCCTCGCCGTCCAGCGGGCGGCCGCCGAGATCGGGCTGGCGGGGGACCCGCCGCCGCAGAAGGTGGCCCGGATCCGCTCGAAGCTCATCGAGGTCGCGGACTCCAGTCAGCACCTCGTGGAGTCGCTGCTGCTGCTCGCCGTCTCGGAGGAGGGCCTGGAGGCGACGGAGCCGGTGGACCTCACGACGCTCGCGGAGGCGGAGCTGGCGGCCGTCGAGGCGACGGCCCCTCAGGACCTCGTCTTCGTACGGGACCTCGCGCCGCTGACCGTCGCGGGCGACCGGACCCTGCTCGGGCACCTCGTACGGAACCTGCTGGCCAATGCCGTACGTCACAACCGCGCGGGCGGCCGCCTGGAGGTGACGGTCTCCCGGGAGGGGGTGCTGACGGTCTCCAACACCGGTCCGGTGATCGAGCCGCAGGACGTGCCGCGGCTGCTGGAGCCCTTCCGGCGGCGGGCGGAACGGCAGCATACGGTGGGCGAGGGCGCCGGGTTGGGGCTCTCGATCGTCGCCTCGATCGCGCGGGCGCACGGCGCGGAACTGACGGCGCGGGCCAACCCGGCGCCGGGCGGCGGGTTGATGGTCCGGGTCCGGTTCCCGGCCGGGGCACCGGCCGCGCGACCCGCCGGGGAAACGCCGGGCGCTTGACCGGTCAACAAAAATGAAGATCGGCTGTGTACGGTCGGGTGAATGAGCAAGCACGCCCGAGCCGGCTCCCGCGCGACCCGCCCGTCCCGCACACCCGGCGCGAACAGTCCGGCCGGCGCGGCCCGCCCGACCCGGCGCACCCGCGGCGGCGCCGGCGGCACGCGGCGCGCCGACCGCCCCGACCGCGCCTCCCGGCGCCCGCGCGGTTCGCGCCCGCTGGCCTTCGCGGCCGCCCTGGGACTGCTCGGCTTCGGCGCCGCCTGGGTGTACCTGGCACACGACCCGCCGGCCAACGCCGCCACGGCGGCCGCCGACGCCCGGCCGCCGGCCGAGCAGCGGGCCGCGCGGGCGGCCGAGCGCGACCCCCTCCAGGGTCTGCCCGAGGTCAGCGAGCACACCCGGGCGAAGATCCCCGCGGACGCCCGCCAGCTGATCCTGGTCGCCGGGAAGGCGAAGGACTCCTCGGAGTCCACCGCGGCCCTGTACACCCGCCCGGCGGCCGGCGCCGACTGGGCGAAGAGCCACAGCTGGCCCGCGCGCAACGGAGCCAAGGGCTGGTCCACGGTGCGTACGTACGGGGACCTGACCTCCCCCGAGGGCGTGTTCGCGCTGACCGACGCGGGCGGGCTGCTGGCGAAGCCGCCGGGCACGAAGTTCCCGTACGACCAGGACCCCTCCTTCGTGGCGACGGGCCTCGGGGTCAACGGGGAGTCGCTGCGCGGCTCCTTCGACTATGTCGTCGCCATCGACTTCAACCGCAAGCCGGGGGTGAGTCCGCTCGACCCGACGAAGCCCGAGGGCGAGGAGAAGGGCGGCAACATCTGGCTCCACGTGGACCACGACGGCCCCTCGCAGGGCTGCGTGGGCATCCCGAAGGCCGCCATGCAGAAGGTCCTGGAAACCCTCGACCCGGCGGCGAAGCCGGTCATCGTCATGGGGCCGCAGGGCTTCTGACGGGCTCGCCCGCGGCCGCTTCTTCGCCCGCGGCCGGGTCGCGGGCCAGCAGTGCGATGTACGCGAGGTCGAAGACGGCGCAGAGCAGCCCCAGCCCGAGGATGAACGGGGCGTCCTCGATGACTCCGAAGAGGATGGTCGGCGCGAACGTGCCGATCCATTTGGCGACCGCGATGACCAGGGACTGTCCGAGCCGGCCGCGCCGGCTCGCGTAGAAGGCGATGAACAGCCCGGACATGAGCAGGTTCTGCAGGAACGCCGAGTAACGGCTCGCGTCGTGGTGGCCGAAGTGGGCGAGGAAGAGCCACTGCACGGCGAAGGCGCTCGCGAAGAGGAGCACGGTCCAGACGGCGAACAGCGGGCGGGTCACGAAGCCGGGCAACTCGGCCCGCCCGTAGCGCAGATACGTGTACACGATGACGATGTCGGCGAGGGCCCACACCACGTTGACGATGCCCTGCGCGGACACCCCGACGCTGAACTCCCGTACCGCGTAGGTCGATTCCCACGCGAAGTTCAGCGCGAGCGCGGCGACCGGCATCGCGTACGTCCGGTCCCGCAGCCCCACCCGGATCGCCTCGACGTACACGGCGGTCCACGCCACCCCGCTGACCAGCGTCAGAAAAAGATCCACGCGCGGCACCCTAGCGGCCGGTCGGCACCCGGCACATCCCCCCGGGGATCACGGTCCGAGGTCCGCCTCGATCACCGCCTCCTCGCCTCGGCCAGCCGCCGGTCCAGCTCCTCGTCGAGGTCCCGCTGCTCGGCGGCCGTGGGGTCGTAGCCGTTCCACGCCTGCAATGCGGAACGGGCGCGCTCTGCCTGCGAGGCCTGCTCGGCCGGGGTCACCGGGCCGCCGTCTCGCCGCGCAAGACGGCTCGCTTCGCCGCGACTGCGGCGGGGTCGGGCGGTCCGTTGACCGCTTCGGATTCCTGGATCAGCTCTCGGAGGTGCTCGCGCTCCAGCTGTCTCTGCCGGGTGGCCGGCCGGGAAGCTGTCATACGCGTACCCACTGCACCGGAGACGGTCGCCCCAGGGAGGCCGCCGTGCAGAGTTTCGGTACGTGGGATCCATCGGAGGATGCCACCTTCGCCGGACCGGTCGAGAGGGCTGCGGTGGCCACGACGAGCGCGTCCACCACGCACTCGTGTCCGTCGAGCCCGGCGGCCTCAAGTAGCTCGGCGGCCTTGTCGGCCACTTTCTCGGTCACGGGGACGACCGTGAGGCGGGACCTCTGCCAGGCCAGACGCTGACCGGCCCGACCGGAGTGCCGGACCTCGGCGATGGTTGCGGCGCTGATGGCAGGCGCGTAGCCGTCCTGTCGCGCCAGGTCGATGAGGGCTGCCATGAGCGGATCATCGTCGGCCAGCAGGGAAAACGGCTGGGCGTCGAGTACGAAGACTGCTCCCACCATCGAGGGCTCCACCCGGGGTACTACTCGCCTCGCCATGCGCGCAGCGCCTTCTCTCGTACCTCATCGGTCAGCGGACCGACACGGCGTTCGTGGTCCTCGACGATCTCCTGAGCATCGAGGAGCGCCAGCCAGTGCTCGGCGGCCGCATCCACGAAGCTGGAGAACCCGCCCGCGCCCGCGCGCTCCTCGATCCGCTCGGCGATGGATCGCCGTATGGTCACCGACTTTTTCACCGTGATCTCGGACATGCGGGCCTCCGCGGGTGCAAGCGCTCTTGGTGTCACGCCACCACGATCCCACTATTGGTAGTACCCCGCAACATCCGATCGGGTGTATTGCACCCACCCCTTGCCTGACGACCCGTCAGCTACGACGATGGCCCCCGTACCGGTATGACGAATCGGCAGTCGAGGACGAGGCGGGTACGGCCCATGGCGCGCGTGTTTCCGGAAGGTCGGCTGGTCTACGGGATGCAGCTCCCGATCCAGTCGCAGAGCACCATCTACGCCGAGCCCTGGGAGGCGACGGCCGGCGCGGCCGACCTCGCGGCGGTCGCCCGGGCGGCCGACCGGGCCGGCTTCGGCTACGTCGCCACCTGCGACCACGTGGCCATCCCGCGGCACATGGCCGGCCCCATGAGCACCATCTGGTACGACCCGATCGCCACCCTCTCCTTCCTGGCCGGGATCACCGAGAACGTGCGGCTGCTCAGTCACGTCGCGATCCTCGGCCTGCGCCACCCGCTGCTCAGCGCCAAGCAGTACGCCACCGTCGACCACCTCTCCGGCGGCCGGCTGATCCTCGGCGTCGGCGCCGGGCACGTGAAGGAGGAGTTCGAGGTGCTCGGCGTGGACTTCGCACGCCGCGGGGCCGTCCTCGACGAGACCCTCGACGCGCTGCGCGCCGCCCTCGGCCCGGAGGAGTACCCGGAGTTCGAGGGGGAGTTGTTCTCCTTCAAGGACCTCGGACAGCTGCCCCGCCCCGTCCAGTCCCGGATCCCGGTCTGGGTGGGCGGCTCCTCGCCCGCCGCCGTCCGCCGGGCAGCCGTGCGCGGCGACGGCTGGCTCCCGCAGGGCGACCCGCTCGACAAGCTCCCGGCGCAGATCGCCCGGATCAGGGAACTGCGCGCCGAGGCCGGGGTCACGGGACCCGTGGAGTTCGGCGCGATCACCGCTCCGCTGTACGTCGGCGAGCCCGGCTGGGACACCGGCCGGCGGACCCTCACCGGAAAGGCGGAGGTGCTCGCCGAGTCGCTGCGCGCGTACAAGGCGATCGGCATCGACCAGATCCAGGTCCGCTTCCGCAACCGCGACCGGGCCGAACTCATTGACCAGATCACGGCTTTCGGGTCCGAAGTGGGCCCCCTTCTCAACGACTAGCGACTAGCGGACTAACGACTAGCGACGAGCGACTAACGACGAGCGACGAGCGACGAGGGGCAAACGCATGGGCAAGCTGGACGGACGCGTCGTCATCATCACCGGTGCCGCGCGCGGCCAGGGCGAGCAGGAGGCCCGGCTCTTCGCCGCGGAGGGCGCCAAGGTGCTCCTGGGTGACGTGCTGGACGAGCAGGGCGCGGCGGTCGCCAAGGAGATCGGCGAGGACCGGGCCCGGTACGTACGGATGGACGTGAGCCGGGAGGAGGACTGGGCGGCCGCCATCGCGGCGGCGAAGGAGGCCTTCGGTGAGATCAACGGGCTGGTCAACAACGCGGGCATCCTGCGCTTCAACGAACTGACCGCGACCCCGCTGGAGGAGTTCCAGCAGGTGGTCCAGGTCAACCAGGTCGGCGCCTTCCTCGGCATCAAGTCGGTGGCCCCGGAGATCGAGGCGGCCGGCGGCGGCACGATCGTGAACACCTCCTCGTACACGGGCCTGACGGGCATGGCGTACGTGGGCACGTACGCGGCGACCAAGGCGGCGATCCTCGGCCTGACCCGGGTGGCCGCGCTGGAGCTGGCCGGGAAGAACATCCGGGTCAACGCGATGTGCCCGGGGGCCGTGGACACCCCCATGGCCACCCCCGGGCACGTGAATCCGGCGGACCTGCCGCGGGAGGCCAAGGACGCCATGGCGGAGCTCTACAAGCGCGTGGTGCCGATGGGCCGGGTGGGCCGGCCGGAGGAGATAGCCAAGCTGGCGCTGTTCCTGACCAGCGAGGACTCCTCGTACATCACCGGCCAGCCGTTCGTGATCGACGGCGGCTGGATGGCCGGCGTCAGCATCGCCTAGCTCCCCCCGGCCGGATCTGATGGAGCGTCAGGTATTGACGCTCCCGCCCCCGCGATGGAACAGTCGTGACATCGAATCTGACGCAACGTCAGAAACAGAAGGACGGTGAATCCCCTTGGAATTCGGGCTCTTTGTGCAGGGATACGTGCCTGAGGCACGGTCCAAGGTCGACCCCGAGGCAGAGCACAAGGCGCTGATCGAGGAGACCGAGTACGTCATCCAGGCGGACAAGTCCGGGTTCAAGTACGCCTGGGCCTCCGAGCACCACTTCCTGGAGGAGTACTCGCACCTTTCGGCGAACGAGGTGTTCCTCGGGTACCTCGCTCACGCCACCGAGCGCATCCATCTCGGCTCCGGCATCTTCAACCCGCTCGCCCCGGTCAACCACCCGGTCAAGGTGGCCGAGAAGGTCGCCATGCTCGACCACCTCTCCAAGGGGCGCTTCGAGTTCGGCACCGGGCGCGGCGCCGGCAGCCACGAGATCCTCGGCTTCCTTCCCGGCATCGAGGACATGAACGGCACCAAGGAGATCTGGGAAGAGACCATCGCCGAGTTCCCCAAGATGTTCCTCCAGGAGGAGTACGAGGGGTTCCAGGGCAAGCACTGGTCGCTCCCGCCGCGCAAGATCTTCCCCAAGCCGTACGGCAAGGCCCACCCGGCCATGTGGTACGCCGCGGGCTCCCCCTCCTCGTACGCCATGGCCGCCAAGAAGGGCCTCGGAGTCCTCGGCTTCAGCGTCCAGAAGGTCTCCGACATGGCCTGGGTGCTCGAGCAGTACAAGACCGCGATCCAGGAGGCGAAGGCCATCGGCGCCTTCGTCAACGACAACGTCATGGTCACCTCGACCGCGATCTGCGCCGAGACCCACGACAAGGCCGTCGAGATCGCCGTCAACGCCAACATGAACCGCTTCCAGTCGCTGGTCTTCCGCTACCACGACACCTTCCCGCGCCCCGAGATGATCCCCGAGTGGCCCGAGATCCTCCCCGAGTACAACGCGGAGATCATCGAGCTGCTGATCGCCGAGGAGCTGCTGATCTGCGGCGACCCCTCCGAGGTGCGCGCCCAGTGCAAGCGCTGGGAGGAGGCCGGCGCCGACCAGCTCTCCTTCGGTCTGCCGACCGGCGTCTCGCCCGAGGACACGATGACCACCATCAAGCTCATCGGCGAGCACGTCATCCCGCACATCGACACCGACCCGGTGCACCGCACGACCCGCTTCCGCGAGGCCGTCTGACCCGGCGGGGGAACTCGGGGCGGCGTCTTCCCGGACCGCCGCCCCGCAACCGGCCCCGGCCGGAGCCATGCCGAGGCCGCGGCCGGCCCGGCGGACTCCGGCCGGGGCCCCGGGCTGCGGCCCTGCACGTGCGGCGCCGTTCCCGGGGTCCGGGGCGGCGCCCCAGGAGACGGCGCGCAACGCGAACACCGGCAGAGAGGACGTCATGCTCGACCACCTGATCAAGGGCGCCACCGTCGTGGACGGCACAGGCGCACCCGCCCGCGTGGCGGACGTCGGGATACGCGACGGCCGCATCGCCGTCATAGCTCCGCCGGGAACCGTCACCGAAGAGGCCCGGACCAGCGAGGACGCGACCGGCCTCGTCCTCACCCCCGGATTCGTCGACCCCCACACGCACTACGACGCCCAGCTGTTCTGGGACCCGTACGCGACCCCCTCCATGAACCACGGAGTGACCACCGTCGCGGGCGGCAACTGCGGATTCACCCTGGCCCCGCTCAACCCGGCCCGCCCGGAAGACGCCGACTACACCCGCCGCATGATGAGCAAGGTCGAGGGCATGGCCCTGGCCGCACTCGAAGAGGGCGTCGACTGGACCTGGTCCACCTTCGGCGAGTACCTCGACGCGCTCGACGGCCGCATCGCCGTCAACGCCGGCTTCATGGTCGGCCACTGCGCCCTGCGCCGGCACGTCATGGGCGAGGACGCCGTCGGCGGCCAGCCCACCGAAGAGCAGATGCAGGCGATGCTCGACCTGTTCCACGACGCCATGAACGCCGGCGCCTGGGGCCTGTCGACCACCCAGTCCTCCACCCACTCCGACGGCACCGGCGCCCCCGTCGCCTCCCGGCACGCCAAGCCCGAGGAGCTCCTCGCGCTCTCCCGCGCGGTCGCCGAGCACGAGGGCACCCAGCTCGAAGCGATCGTCGCGGGCTGCCTCGACCAGTTCGCCGACGAGGAGATCGACCTCTTCGTCGAGATGAGCGCGGCCGCCGGACGGCCCCTGAACTGGAACGTGCTCACCATCGACGCCTCCGTCCCCGAGCGCGTGCCGCGCCAGCTGATCCCCAGCGAGCGCGCCCGCAAGGCCGGCGGCCGCATCGTCGCGCTGACGATGCCGATCCTGACCCCCATGAACATGTCGCTGGGCACCTTCTGCGCCCTCAACCTCATCCCCGGCTGGGGCGAGATCCTGGGCCTGCCCGTCCCCGAGCGCATCGCGAAGCTCCGCGACGCGCAGGTGCGCGCCGAGATGCTGGTCCGCGCGGCCAGTAAGGAGGCCGGGGTCTTCCGGCGCCTCGCCAACTTCGGCCGCTACGTCATCGGCGACACCTACAGCGAGGCCAACGAGGGCCTGTCCGGCCGCGTCGTCAACGACATCGCGGCCGAGCGCGGCCAGGACGCCTTCCAGTGCCTGGTGGAGATCTGCGCCAACGACGACCTGCGTACGGTGCTCTGGCCCATGCCCACCGACAACGACCCGGCGAGCTGGGCGCTGCGCGCCGAGACCTGGCAGCACGAGGACGTCATGCTCGGCGGCTCCGACGCCGGAGCCCACCTGGACCGCATGTGCGGAGCCCCGTACACGACCCGCTTCCTGGGGGACTGCCTGCGCGGCCGCAAGCTGGTGCCGCTGGAGCAGGCGGTACGGATGCTCACCGACGACCCGGCCCAGTTGTTCGGGCTGCGCGAGCGCGGCCGGATCGCCGAGGGCTTCCACGCGGACCTGGTGCTCTTCGACCCGGAGCGGATCGAGGCGGGACCCGCGACGCTCGTGCACGACCTGCCCGGGGACAGCCCGCGGCTGGACGCGCGGGCGATCGGCATGGTGTCCGTACGCGTCAACGGCGTGGAGACCATCCGCGACGACGAGGTCACGGGGGCGATCCCCGGGATCGTGCTCCGTTCGGGCCGCGACACGAGGACGGTGAGCACGCGATGACCGCGCAGGAAGCTCCGCAGAAGCTCTACATCGGCGGCGAGTGGGTCGAGCCGGCCGGCGGGCACTACGAGGTGGTCAACCCGGCCGACGAATCCGTCGTCGGGCTGGCCCCCGAGGCCTCGCGCGGCCAGGTCGAGGACGCGGCGCGCGCCGCGGCGGCGGCCTTCGAGGGCTGGTCCCGGACGAAGCCGGAGGAGCGGGCGGCGATCCTGGACCGGGCCGCGGACATCATCCAGCGGGAGTACGAGCCCTGGGCGGCGCTCGCCCAGGCCGAGACGGGCGCCCCCACCGGGATCGCGCGCGGCATGCAGGTCGGGGTGGGCGCGGCCCGCTTCCGCCGGTACGCGAAGGGCGCGCTGGAACCGGTCGAGCGCGGGCTGCCGCCGCAGGTCACCGAGGCGGGCCCGATGGGCGCGGCGAGCATCCTCGGGGCGCTGGAGGTGCGCCAGCCGGTCGGGGTCGTCACCTGCATCACCTCGTACAACAACCCGTGGGCGAACCCGGCGGGCAAGGTGGCCCCGGCGCTGGCCATGGGCAACACGGTGGTCGTCAAGCCGGCCCCGCAGGACCCGCTGTCGGTGTTCCGGATGGCCGAGGCCCTGCACGAGGCCGGGGTCCCGGCGGGCGTGGTGAACGTGGTCTCCGGCACCTCGGTGGAGGTCGGCGAGGCGGCCGTGGATTCCCCGGACGTGGACATGGTGTCCTTCACCGGTTCCACGGGCGTGGGCCAGCGCATCGCCGAGGTCTGCGGCCGCACGATGAAGCGGCAGCTGATGGAACTGGGCGGCAAGGGCGCGGCGATCGTCCTCGCGGACGCCGACCTGGACGCGGCGGTGATGGGGATCGGCACCACCTTCTCCTTCTACTCCGGGCAGATCTGCACGGCTCCGACCCGGGTGATCGTCCACCGCTCGGTGTACGAGCAGCTGGTGGAGAAGCTCCAGGGCTACCTGGCCTTCATGAAGGTCGGCGACCCGGCGGTGCGCGGCACCGTGGTGGGCCCGGTCATCTCGGCGGCGCACCGGGACCGCGTGGAGTCGTACGTGGAGCTGGGCAGGAAGGAGGGCGCCCGGATCGCCTTCGGCGGCGAGCGCCCGGTGGTGGGTACGGAGGGGAAGGGGTTCTACGTGGCCCCGACCCTCCTGGTCGACTGCACGAACGACATGCGCGTGGTCCGGGAGGAGATCTTCGGGCCGGTGGTCGTGGTGGTCCCCTTCGACGGAGCCGCCGGAGACGACGACGAGGCGGTGGCGCTCGCCAACGACAGCGATTTCGGCCTGATCAGCTACGTGTGGTCCGCGGACGCGGCCCGCGCCTTCCGCGTGGCGCGGCGGCTGCGGGCGGGCGGGGTGGGCGTGAACACCATCGGGCGGAACATGGAAGCGCCGTTCGGCGGCTTCAAGCGGTCGGGCGTGGGGCGGGACGTGGGCTCGTACGCACTGCACGCGTACAGCGAGATCCAGTCGATCGTATGGGCGTGACCACGGGCGTGACCAAAAATTGACCTGGAAAGTTTGAAACCGGTCAAAACGGACAGTGCTGCGGTTTTCGCATGGCGAAAGAGAAGGTCCGGGCCTGTCGAAACGATGATCGGCGGGCTCGTGAACCTTCTATTGCATCCTCGTGAACTCTCCAAGTGTTGAGATTCCAAGGGCTTTGGGCGTGCCGTGGAGTGGACCTTGGTCCTCCAGATGTGGAAAACGCAGCGTCTAACGTCCTTACCCATGACACAGACGGATGTTCGGCCCCCGGCCGGAGACACGGTAGGCGGAGCCGCTGAGGGCGTGCGCGGCAAGGGCCTCGGCGGCAACTCGGTCGGTCTCATCGGCAACGCGGTGATCGGCGTCTCCACGGTCGCCCCGGTCTACTGTCTGACGGCGACCCTGGGCCCCACGGTCAGCGAGGTCGGCGTGCAGATGCCGGCCATCTTCCTGGCCGGATTCATACCCATGCTGCTGGTGGCCTTCGCCTACCGCGCCCTGAACAAGGCGGTCCCCGACTGCGGCACCTCCTTCACCTGGACGGTCAAGGCCTTCGGGCCCCGCGTCGGCTGGATGTGCGGCTGGGGTCTGCTCGTCGCCACCGTCGTGGTGCTCTCCAACCTCGCGGGCGTGGCCACCAACTACTTCTACCTCCTCCTGGGCAGGGTCAGCGGCAGCGAGGATCTCGCGGCCCTGGACGGCAACAAGGCCATCCACATCGCCACCACCCTGACCTTCATCGCGGTCGCCACCGCCATCAGCTATCGCGGCATCACCGCGACCAAGTGGGTCCAGTACGTCCTGGTCGGGCTGCAGCTCACGGTGCTGGCGATCTTCGCTTTCATGGCCATCACCAAGGCCGACGAGGTCGCGGGTGCCCTCGACTTCTCCTGGTCCTGGATGAACCCCTTTGCCGTCGAGTCCCTCGCCGCCTTCACGGCCGGCCTCTCCCTGTCGATCTTCATCTACTGGGGCTGGGACGCCTGCCTGTCGGTCAACGAGGAGAGCGTCGGCAGCGCCAAGACGCCCGGCCGCGCCGCGATGCTCGCCATGGTCGTCATCGTCGCCTCCTACATGGTCGTCGCCATCGCCTCCCAGATGTACGCCGGCGTCGGCACCGAGGGCAACGGCCTCGGCAACGAGGAGACCGCGGACAACGTCTTTGCCACCCTCGCCGAGCCGATCATGGGCTCGGGCCTCGACGTCCTGCTCTTCCTCGCCGTCGTGGCCTCCGCCGCCGCGAGCCTGCAGACCACCTTCATCCCGGTGGCGCGCACCGTCCTGTCGATGAGCACCTACGAAGCGCTGCCGTCCTCCTTCGCCAAGGTCCACCCCCGCTTCAAGACCCCGGGCCGCGCCACGGTCGCGGCGGGCATCGCCACGGGCGCCTTCTACTCGGTGATGACCGTGATCAGCGAGAACGTGCTGATCGACACGATCTACGCCCTCGGCCTGATGATCTGCTTCTACTACTCGATCACGGCGTTCGCCTGCGTCTGGTTCTTCCGCTCCGAACTGCGCTCCTCGGTGCGCACCCTGTTCGTCAAGGGCGTCTTCCCGGCCGTCGGCGGCCTGATGCTCGCCGCCGTCTTCTTCCAGACACTGATCGACATGTGGGACCCGGCCTACGGCTCCGGCTCCTCGCTCTTCGGCGTCGGCAGCGTCTTCATCATCGGAGTCGGCCTGCTGCTCCTGGGCGTGGTCGTCATGCTGATCACCGAACGCCGCAGCCCCGCCTTCTTCCGCGGCGAGGTCCTCACGAAGTCCACCCCGGCCCTGGTGGTCCAGGACTGACCCCGGGGCCCCGCGCCCCCACACCCCCGCTGTGTCATGCACGCCCGCGGCCCCGGATCGATCCTCCGATCCGGGGCCGCGGGCGTTCGCGCGAGACACGTCCACGCGGGTTACAGTTATTTCAGTTGCCCTAGTTCGAGGAGCTGAGATGGCGCGTACGAGCGTGCTCGCGAAGGTGACGACCGTGGAGTCGAGCCCGGAGATCCAGGACGCCCTCGCGAAGGCGGGGCAAGTGGTTCCCGGCGAGGTCGACGTCATAGTGAGGTCCGCCGACGGCAGCGAGTGCGTGCTGCCCGAGGAACTGGTCCGGATCCTCGCGGCTTCCGCAGGTGAACTGGCGATCGGACACGCGGTCACCGTCCTCGCGGCGGAGACTCACCTGACACCCGCCGAGGCCGCTGAGCTCCTCGGCCTGTCCAGGCCCTTCGTTGCCCGCCTGTTGGACTCGGGCGATATCCCGTCGAGCCACCTGCCGGACAGTCGCCACCGCATCGTGCGCCTTGAAGACGTCCTGGCCTTCCAAGAACGGCGGGCACGGCGCAGAGAGGGCCGTCGGCGGATCGCAGAGGCCGCAGAAGACGCCGGACTGCCGTACTGAGCCGCGTGAGCGAGGGGGGACCCATGCGCGTCTTCGTCGACACGAACGTGTTGTTCCCGTTCTCCGTCATGGACCTCATGCTGGCGTTGACCGAGGACTCGGTACACGAAGTGGTCTGGTCGGAGCGACTACTGGCCGAGTGGGAACGGGTCATCGTCCGTGAGGAGCGGAGATCGGCGGAGTCGGCGGCGGGCATCACGCGTGCCATCCGCGACTACTTCGGCGACTGCGAGGTTGCCGAGTCGGATTACGCACCTCTGGTCGACCGGATGCCCGGTGGGGACCCGGACGACCGGCACCACGCTGCAGCGGCGTGCGCGGCGGGTGCGGCCGCGCTGATCACCTGGAACCTCGCTGATTTCCCGGCCGTGGATATGGCGCGGCTCGGCGTCCGGGTGCTGGACCCCGACACCTACCTGTCCGAACTGCACGAACAGTGGCCGCACGAGGTCGCTGACACCCTGACCAGGTTGGCGGCGGCCAAGCGGAGGCCGCCACTGACGTATCAAGACGTCCTGGCCAGGCTCGGCAAGGCGGGGTTGACCCGGTTCGCGGATCGGCTGGGGGAGACCGGTGACCCGTAGCCGCTCGGGGTCGTTGGGCCGCGTATGAACGCCATCAAGCGCAGCCTCGCCGCCCTCGTCCTGTCCGGAGGAGCGGCCCTCGCCCTCAGCCCCGCCGTCGCGCACGCCGCCGACGAGCCCGCCATCCAGGGGCCCCCGATCACCCAGCGCGTCGGCGACATCGTCGACCACCCCGGAGGCGCCGTCAAGGACGCGAAGACGGCGGTGGAGATCACCGCCTCGGCCGCCGGAACCGCCTCGAAGGCCACCGACGCCTCCCTCGGCGGAGCCGGGTCCGCGCTGTCGTCCGGGCTGCCGAAGGCGCCGAAGGTGCGCGGCTGAGGCTCAGCCGCGGGTGGCGGCGTCCCGCCGGGTGACCAGCACCAGCGGGACCTCACGGCCGGCCGTCCGCCCGGCCGCGTCCCGGTAGGCCGCGTACGAGGGCATCGCGGCCACCACCAGGGGCCACAGCCGCTCCGTCTCGGCCGGGGTCGCCGGGCGGGCGAGCGCCGGGAAGGTCTCCGCGGCGACCTGGAGCGTGACGGCCGGGTCGGCGCTCAGGTTCAGGTACCAGGCCGGGTGCTGCCCGGCCCCCGCGTTGGACGCCGTGAGGACGTACGCCGCGTCCGCGCCCTCCCCGTCGGCCACGTAGGCCAGCGCCGTGCGCCGCAGCACCCCGGAGCGGCGCCCCCGCGTGGTCAGCAGCAGATCGCGGATCCCCGGGCGCGGCACCCCGCCGGTCTCCTCGAAGCGGCGGATGTGGTCCGCGACCCACGGGTTCGGGCTGTCGGTCGGGGTGGCGCCGCTCATGCCCCCGTCACCCCCGCGTGCGCGCGGTGCACGGTCGGGGCCAGCAGTTCGTCCAGGACGGCCCGGGCGAAGTCCGCGTGCGGGATCCGGGCCCCGGCGTCGGCGGGGGCGAAGGCGTAGCTCCCGCTCCCGGACGACCCCGCCGGGGCGAAGTCGCCGGAGGGGCTCAGCACCGCCCAGTCCAGGCCCGCCGGCGCGGCCGCCCGCAGGGCTTCGGTCCCGGCGCCGTGGCCGACGTAGAACTCCCGCCACTCCTGCGGGTAGCCCGGGGTGTCCATCAGCGGAGCCCCGGACCGGGTGGGCAGTACCGACGCCAGCCCGACCGACACCAGCCGGCCCACCCCGGCCCCGCTCAGCCCCGCCGCCAGCGCACGGGAGGCCGCCGGGAAGAACTCGCCCGGGGCGGCCCCCGCGTCGTACACCGCCGCGACCGCCGCGTCGTGCCCGGCGGCGAGCCGCGCCACGTCCGCCGCCGAGGTGACGTCCCCGTCCCCCCGCCCGACCCCGGTCACCTCGTGGCCCCGCGCCCGCGCCTCGGCGACGACGGCCCGGCCGACGCGGCCGCCGGCGCCGAAGACGATGATCTTGGCCTTGGTCATGGTTTCGTTCCCCTGGTTCGTCATGCCACGGACCCTAGGAGGATGGGTGGTTACCGATCGGATACCGGCCTACCGTGTGGATCATGACCGAGAAGCAGCCGTCGTCGTCGCCTCCGCCCCTCGACCCCGAGATGTTCGACCCCGTCTGCCCCTCACCGCTGGTGCCGTTCCGGATCGGCGACAAATGGGCCACGCTGATCCTGCGCTGCCTCCAGGACGGCCCCCGCCGCTTCTCGGAGCTCAAGGTCCCGCTGCGCGAGATCACCGCCAAGTCCCTCACCCAGTCCCTGCGCGGGCTGGAGCGCGACGGCTTCGTGGCGCGCACGGAGTACGAGACCCCGGCGCGCCGGGTCGAGTACGCCCTGACCCCGCTCGGCCGCGGACTGCTGGGCCCCCTGGACGCGGCGTGCGACTGGACGCGGGAACACTGGGACGAACTGCTCGACGCCCAGGAGGCGGCAGCGGCGGCCCCACCCGGTACGAGCGGCTCGCGCTGAATTCGGGGCGGTCCCTCCCGACCGGGTGGTCGTTGGGCAGGGCATGATCCTCTGGCTGCTCAATCACCTCAGCACGTTCTTCCTCGGCGTCCTCCTCGTCGGCGGATTCGTCGCCCTCGCCATCGGCGGCAGCGTGGCCGCGCGCCGCCGCTTCCCGCACCTCGCCAACGGCGACCACAACGAGATGGTCGGCGTGGCCCTCGGAATGTTCGG
This sequence comes from Streptomyces sp. NPDC099050, assembly GCF_044759865.1. Classification (NCBI taxonomy): domain Bacteria; kingdom Bacillati; phylum Actinomycetota; class Actinomycetes; order Kitasatosporales; family Streptomycetaceae; genus Streptomyces; species Streptomyces sp. NPDC099050. Next base: position 22,820 of record NZ_JBIWAE010000045.1, read on the forward strand.
CGCGATCTACGGGATCATCCTCGCCTTCGTCGTCGTCACCCTGTGGACGCAACTGGAGAACACCCAGACCATCGTCGCGACCGAGGCCACCGACCTCGCCCTGATCGTCCGCAGCGCGGAGGTCTTCCCGCCGGCCGAACGCGCCCGCGTGGACCGGGCGGTGGGGGACTACGTGCACGCCGTCGTCGAGATCCAGTGGCCCCTCATGCGCGAGGGCCGGCCCAGCTACGAGGCCACCGCCGACCAGACGCACGCCCTGTACACGGCACTCCAGGCCTACGAGCCCACGGGCCCCCGGACCGAGACCTTCTACGCGGAAGCGGCCGCCCGCCTCAACGACGTGGCCGCGCAGCGCCGGGCGCGCATCACGATGGCCGAGACCGCACTGCCGCCGCTGCTCCAAGTACTCGTGTACGGAGGCGCGTTGGTGATCCTCCCGCTCACCTTCCTCTTCGGGCTGCGGAGCCTGAAGATGCAGCTGCTGTTCGTCTCGGCGGTGGCGGGGCTGATCGGCTTCAGCCTGCTGCTGGTGATGGCCCTCGACCGGCCCTTCGCCGGAGAACTGAGCGTGAGCCCGGCGCCGTTCAAGGACGCGGCACTGGCGCAGTTCTGGCGCTGACCGCAGGTCCGTCGCGGGTCCGTCGCAGGTCTACAGCGACTCGCCGTGCCTCCGGCTTCGCCGCCGGTGCCGGGAGATCAGCTCGTGGAGCAGCTCCGGAGCAGGCCTCGGATCAGTCCTTGCGCCCGGTCGCGGCGACGGTCACACCCAGACCGATCATCGCGAGCCCGCCGGCCCCGCCCACGGCGGAGAGCCGCTGTGGCGACCTTGAGAACCAGCTGCGCGCGGTCGCGGCGACCATGCCCCAGGTGCTGTCGCAGACGACGGCGATCAGGTTGAACACGAGCCCGAGAAGGAGCATCTGGGCCGTGACGTGCCCCTGCTCGCGGTCCACGAACTGCGGCAGGACGGCCGCGAAGAACACGATCGTCTTCGGATTGGCCACCCCGACGGCGAACCCCTCCCACAGGGACCGCCAGTTCCCGTACTGGGCCCCGCCCGCCCCGAACTCCGCACGGAGCGAATGCCGCTGCCGGAAGGCCTTGACCCCGAGGTAGACGAGGTACGCGGCCCCCGCGAGCTTGAGCGCCGTGAACACGAGCACGGACCGCTCCACGACGGACCCCACCCCGAAGGCCACGGCGACGACGAGCACGTACGCCCCCAGCGTGTTCCCGGCCACGGTGAGCAGCGCGGCCCGCCACCCCTGGGACAGCGCCCGCCCGATGACGAAGAGCACGCTCGGCCCGGGGATGAGGATCAGCAGCAACGACATGGCGGCGAACGCGAGCAGCCGGTCAGTGGACACCATGCGGTTCATCGTTCCGGACGGGTGGGGGGAGGGGAAGGGGTTTTCGGCGGGTGGGCGGGGTGACGGTGGCCTGAGCTGCGGGTTGGCCCCGGGCTGCGAACCACGGACGCGCGGGGCGATCAGAGCATCCAGGGACGGGCGGCTGAACACCCTTCCCGAGACGGTCGACGGCCAAAACGGGGGAGAGGGCGACATACGGACCTTCGAATTCAGGTGTGCTCCAGTAGGGGTCCGGGGGGCCGGAACAGCACCCCTACCGCGGATGTACACTGCACGCACGAATCCGGGGGGATGACGTAGTCGCGCCGCCGCGTCCACTACGTCCGCCGAGCGCCCATCGCGCGCGCCGGCCCTCCGACCAGCACTTATGTCCCTGGGGGGACCTTGAACTCTTCGCGCTACCTGCGCCCGGGCCGTCTCGCGGTCTGCACGGCCATCGTCGTTGCCACCGGCATGACCCTGACCGGAACCGCCTCGGCCACCGGCGACCCGTCCCACGGCTCCGTGGCCCGCCCGGCCCCGAAGGCGGACGGCCAGCTCGGCTCGCTGCCCGGGAAGGGCAAGCAGGCCGCCACCGGCCTGCGCGCCGCCGCCAACCTCGCTCCGCGCCTCGACGCGGACGGCGACAACATCCCCGACATGCTGTACCAGGCGATCAGCGACAAGTACTTCGTGAGCCCGGGCGCTCCCGAGGACAACTACACGTACCAGGTGGGCCAGGCCGGCGACTACCTCGACTACAAGGACGTCATCCCGTTCGGCCGGGTCGACGGCGGTAACGAGACCGACCTCCTGGCCCTCACGGCCGACGGCGAACTGGCCTTCTTCGGCTCCCAGAGCCGCGGCGGCGCGGACAGCTGGTCCTGGTCCGGCCGCGGCTGGGGCATCTACAACAAGGTGTTCGCCCCCGGCGACATCAACCGCGACGGTTACGTCGACCTGCTGGCCCGCACCCCGGACGGCATCCTCTACCTCTACCCCGGCAGCGGAAACCCGAGCTCCCCTCTCAAGGGGCGCATCAAGGTCGGCGCGGGCTGGCAGGTCTACGACCAGCTGGTCGGCACCAACGACATCAACCGCGACGGCATCGCCGACCTGGTCGCCCGCGACTTCTCCGGCGTCCTCTTCGCCTACCTGGGCACCGGCAGCACCAGCGCCCCGTTCAAGCCCCGCAGCACGATCGGCAGCGGCTGGAACGCGTACAACCAGATCGTGGGCCTGGACGACTACGACGGCGACGGCAACGGCGACATGATCGCCCGTACCGTCTCCGGCCAGACCTACGTCTACAAGGGCAACGGCGCCGGCGCCTTCAAGCCGCGCGCCACCAGCTTCACCGGCGCGAACGTCGCGACCCTCTTCGCGCAGCAGGGCGGCAACCCCGACTTCGGGCGCAACGACCTGCTCGGCCGCGACTCCACCGGCACGCTGTGGTGGTACTACTCCAAGAACAACGGAACCCTCAGCAGCCGCGTCAAGATCAGCGACACGGGCGGCTGGAAGGGCGCCAAGATCACTTGGGGTTCCTCCTTCACCAACCGCAACCAGAGCGCGATCCTGGAGCAGGGCTCCGACGGCGCCCTCTACCTCAACGGTGACTACAAGGGCCTCGGCTGGGGCTCGTACAACGCCCTGGCCGCTCCGGGCGACCTCAGCAACGACGGCACCGGCGACCTCCTCGGCCGCGACACGAGCGGCAACCTGTACCTGTTCCAGGGCAACGGGGTCGGCGGCACCATGAACAAGATCAAGATCGGCGGTGGCTGGGGCGTCTACAACAAGCTGACCGGCGCCGGCGACCTGACGGGCGACGGCCGCGCGGACCTGCTGGCCCGCGACGGCTCCGGCAACCTCTACCTGTACGCCGGTACCGGAGTCCCCTCGGCTCCGTTCAAGTCGCGCGTCAAGATCGGCACGAACTACCAGATCTACAAGCAGCTCGTGGTCACCGGTGACCTCACCGGAGACGGCCGCGCCGACCTCGTCGGCACCGACTCCGCGGGCGTCCTGTGGCGCTACGACTCGTACAGCACGGGCAAGCTGAAGAGCCGCGTCAAGATCGGCACGAACTACCAGATCTACCCGAACCAGTACTGACCCGCTGAAACCCGAGCCGGGGCGCCCCTCCACCCGGAGGAGCGCCCCGGCTCGGGCATGTACGCCGACGGTCTATTCGGTTGCTGGCGAGCGGCGGGGTCGGATAGGAAGCGTGCATGCTAAAAGGCAAGACGGTTGGGCTCAGGGCCCGGCACGAGGACGACATCCCGATCCTGCACGCTGGTCTCCATGACGACGTGGCCACCGCCTCCCGGGCCACCGGGCAACCGTGGCGACCGCTCATGGCCGGCTCGGAGGCGCTGTCGTTCACGGTCGACGACACCGAACAGGGCCACGTTCCGTTCTCCGTCGTAGACCTGGAGAGCGGCGCGCTGCTCGGCACCGCCACCCTCTGGGGCCTCGACAACCACAGCCGCTCCGCGCACATCGGGCTCGGGCTGTTGCCGTCCGCACGGGGCAAGGGCTACAGCACCGACGTGGTCGCGGTCCTGTGCCACTACGGATTCGCCGTACGCGGCCTGCACCGACTGCAGATCGAGACCCTGGCGGACAACGAGCCGATGCTCCGCTCCGCCGAGCACAACGGCTTCGTCCGCGAAGGCGTCCTGCGCTCCTCGGCCTGGGTGATGGGCGAGTTCCTGGACGAGGTCCTCCTCGGCCTCCTGGCCCAGGACTGGAAGCCGGCCCCGAAGGCCTAGGACACTTCGGGGCGGTGAGCCATCAAGACCGTCAGGCCTTCTTGATCAGGTCAACCTGAATCGTGGCCATGTGCTTGGCGTCATCGATGTCGGTCATGCCCACCTTCACGTACGCCATGACATTGCCGACGCGCATGACAACCTCGGTGCTGCCCTTGCCGCGGGTGAACGCCTCGGTTTCGTCCGCACCGACTGAGAGCTGCGTCGGCGTGGGTGCGGGCTCGTAGCTGCGCCGCTTGACTGCCAGGCCCTTAGCTGCGGCACTCGCGGCCTGCTGGGAGTCGAACGAGAAGAGGGTGAACTCGACCCTGTCATCGCTCGCGTCCCCCCTGACCGCAGCCTCCTTGTGGCCGGCGGCCACCACACCGTCACACGTGGTGCCGGTTTCCTCGGCGCATGCCTGGAGCGCCGGCTCTCCCTCGAACGCCACCAGGTCATCACCGACGAAGACGCCCCCGAGTCTCTCGTTGGTCGGCAGTGCGGACCGGACTTGCTCCGCTGACAGAGCGCCGGAGGTCTTCCCCTTGCCGCCGTCGATTCCGACCACGCCCACGGCCGCAGCCGCATCCGGATCCGCGTCACTCCCGCAGCCGGTCAGCGCCGCCACCAGCGCCACCGCACACACGGTCCTCCATGCAACGGCCTTCATTTTGTGCTCCGTTCAGTCCTTCAAAAGATCTTGAAGGGCCTAACTAAAGCACCCGGCTGCCATTCGCCCTGAGCCAGGGATCCATCCCCACCCCTCCTGATCAGCCAGGGACGGTCGGTGGTCGCTAAGCCGAGTGGGAGTGTGTAGCGATCTGTCGCGCCCACCGACTCCGAAGTCCTTCTCGTCCCCCTCCTGCTCGTAGTAGCGGGCGACGGTCTCGGGAAGGGTGTTCGGGCGCCCGTCCCTGGATGCTCTGATCGCCCCGCGCCTCCGTACCGACTGAGGTCACTGTCCTGCCGGGGCGGTGTGCTGATGTCCGCCGGCCTAAGGGGGCTGCGCATCTCAGACAGGCCCGCTCCTCCCCACTCCTCCCTCCCGGCCGTTCCCCGGGGGGATCCCGGAAGTCTTGTGGCGTTTCGGGGTGGGTCGGTCGGTCAAGGGTGGCCGAAGGCCATCGCGGAGCGACGCGACCGCAGGGAGCGCCCTTGAGGGACCGGGCCGCACCGAAAGGACACTGGACTGCCGGGCTCCCACCGGACCTTGTCAACGCCACGCCTAGGGCGCAGCTCAGGCCTCCGTGACCCCGCCTACGAACGCGGCCCAGGTCCGGGGGGAGACCGCCAGCTCTGGGCTCGCCGTCAGCTTGGAGTCCCGGATGTGGACGGAGTCGGCGCAGCTCGCGACCTCTACGCAGTTGTCGCCCTCGCTGCCGCTGTACGTGGACTTGTGCCAGGAGAGGGCGACCTCGACACAGTTGTCGCCGTCGCTGCTGCTGTAGCTGCTCTTGAACCACCGGAGCTGGGAGCTGTTCACAGGGATCCTCGCATTCGCATCAACAGGCCCGCGCTGTCCGCAGGGTTGAGGGCCTGGATGCGAAGTTTGGCATACCGCTGGTGGAGGACGCTGACGTCCTTCGGGTCGGAGATGACGCGTCCTGTCTGCTGCCCCTCGCCGTAGCCCAGCCACTCGTGCTCCTGGGTTTCGAGGAGGCAGAAGGGGCCGCCGGGACCCGCGTGCTCCGGACTGACCGTAGGCATGACCTGCAGATCCACATTGGGCAGCCTCCCCATCTCCAACAGGTGGTCGATCAGCTCGCGGGTCACCTCAGTCCCACCCGTGCGCCGTTCGACCACCGGCTGTTCGATGATGAAGCTGAAGGCGACGTACGGGGTTTTGAGAAGCACGGCCTGCCGGGTCAGCCGGAAGATGATGCGTGCTTCCACCTGTTCCGGTGTCGGCAGTGGGGGGACGTCCCGGATCTGGGCTCGGGCGTAGGCCTCCGTCTGCAACAGGCCGGGAATCGACCGGCATTCGTACGTGTTGAGGGCGACCGCGTCCTCCTCCAGCTCCGCCCACCGCCTGAACCACTTCGCCAGCCCCCTCCGCCGGGTCAGTTGCTTCGCCGCGATGCGGATGACGCCGAAGGCGTCGAGTACCTCCTCCACCCGGTCCACGAACCTCGTGGACGGATGCCGCCGCCCCTGCTCCACCGACCCGATGTACTGCACGGAGTACCGGATCAGTGGGTGCAGTTGCTCCTGGGTCAGGCCGGCGCGTTTCCTGAAGGACTTGACCGTCTCGCCGAAGTTGCGCAGGTCGGGGTCCGGCCCGGCCTCGTTGTCACCGCTGTCATCGACACTCGCCATGGAGGTCACCTCCCCGGCAACATGTTCACCGTCAGTGACCGAGACTGTCCAGAGCGCGAACTCGTACAGATGAAAAGTAGTGGTTCGCTTGCTGGGGAACACCCCACCCCACACGGGACTTTGCTCCCATGACCACACCTTCGGGCCTCGCCCGGACCCTCGCACCCACGTTCACTCAGCGTTTCAGTTCCACCCTGCGCGGCGCCCGCCTGGCCCGGCAGCTGGCCTTGGTCGAGCTGCACGACTGGGGCATCCCCGACCGCAGCGGACTCTCCGAGGATGCCGGGCTCCTCGTGGCCGAACTCGCCGCCAACGCGGTGGCCCATGGGCGGGTCCCCGGGCGGGACTTCGAACTCCACCTGAGCCTGCTCCCTGGGTCACTCGGGTCGCCCGGGTCACCCGGGACCCTCCGCATCGAGGTGTCCGATGCCCGGCGGGACCGCCGCCCGGCCGTGCGGCCGCACGAGTACGGGGCCGAAGCCGGCTACGGCATGCGGATCGTCGACGCCGTCGCCACGGACTGGGGCGTCAGGGACCGGCTGGTCGGGAAGACGGTCTGGGCGGAGCTACGCCTCACGGGCACGGTCACGGGCCCCGTCACGGTGTAGCCCGCCACCGCGGCGCCTCGTCGTCCGGATCGCCCGGGCTCGCGAAGTGGAAAGGGACTCCGAGGTGGGCCGCCAGGGCCGTGCCGGAGAGGGTGGCCGCGGCGGCATGGGGGCCCAGGGGGCCGCGGTCGGCGCCTTCGGCTTCGAGGGCGCGGGTGCCCGTGCCCCAGTAGACGGTGGCCAGTCCGTGTTCCCCGGCCGGTTCCTCCGTCACGGCGAGCAGCCGCACGAACCAGTCGTGGACCGTGTCCCCGTCCCAGACGGCCTCGATCGCCACCACCCGGGCCCGGATGCCGGAGGCGATGGCGGCCAGTGACTCCAGGTCGAGCGGGCAGTCGGGGGTGCGGGCCACCCTGTCGCCGAAGTGGACGTAGCGGCCGGAGACCAGCTTCTGGGCCTCGTAGAGGCCCACACCCTGGGCGCGGCGGGCCTCCCAGACCAGGCGGACGGCGTACATCAGGCGGTCCTGGAGGACGTACCCGTCCACCTGGCGGCGGATGCCCTCCGGGAGGCCCTCCCACAGTTCGGCCGTGCCGTCCAGGTCCTCGCTCATGCCGACTCCTCCGGGACGAACAGGCTGACTTGATAGGTCGATGGGTGTACGAGGCGGCCGCAGAGGAGGTCGATGCGGAGCTGCGACGGGTCGGTGAAGGTGCCGTCGGCCCGCAGGCGGCCGACGTACGCCCGGACCTCCGACTGCTCGGTCGTCGAGAACATCGGCTCCCAGCGGCCGCGGGCGTCAGCCGTCCGCTGGGTGGCTCGAATCCTGCTGCGTGCGCGTGCGCGCTTGCGTTGCCTCGGCATGGGTTCATGTTCGCCGTGGACGGCTCCCCGGGGCCAGCGGGTTTCAGGGGGCCGGGGGCGCCCCCGGCCCCGCTACAGGTACTGCCCGAACCCGTCCAGGATCCGCAGGATCTCCGCCTCGCCCTCCGAGGGGAGCTGGAGGACGACCTCCTCGATGCCCAAGTCGGCGTAGTGGGACATCTTGCCGGGGGTCGGCTGGACGGCGTACGGGACCACCTGGAGGGACTTGGGGTCGCGGCCCGCGGCCTCCCAGACCTGGCGCAGCGCCGGGAGGGACTCCGTCAGGCCGCCTCCGCCGATCGGGAGCCAGCCGTCGCTGTGGTCGGCGATGGCTGCGAAGAGCTTCGGGCCCGCCTGGCCGCCGATCAGGGTGCGGGGCCCGTACAGGGGGACGCCCGGGGCGAGTTCGCGCGGAGGCTGCACCGGCTTGGGGTGGGCCGAGCTGGCCTGGACGGAGGAGAACTGGCCCACGTACGCCGTGGGGTGCGGGGACCACAGGGTCCGCATCAGGGCCATGCGGTCGCGGACCAGTTCGCGGCGGGTGCGCCACTCGACTCCGTGGTCGGCGGCCTCCTCCACGTTCCACCCGTAGCCGACACCGAGGGTGACGCGGCCGCCGGACAGGTGGTCCAGCGTGGCGACCTGCTTCGCGAGGTCGATGGGGTCGTGCTGGGCGACGAGGGTGATGCCGGTGCCGAGGTGGAGCCGCTCGGTGACGGCGGAGGCCTGGCCGAGGGCGACGAAGGGGTCCAGAGTGCGCCCGTACATCTCCGGGAGCTCGCCGCCCATCGGGGCCGGGGTGACGCGGCTGACCGGGATGTGGGTGTGCTCGGGGAGGTAGAGGCCGGAGAAGCCGCGTTCCTCCAGGGCGCGGGCGAGGGGTACGGGAGCGATGGTGCGGTCGGTGAGGAAGACGGTCGTGGCGATCCGCATGGGCGCTGACACCTCCGGGGTGGTGGGAGGGCCAAAGTACGGCTTCGCGCGTGCGGAGGGCAGGGGCGCGCGTCGGCCACGGCCGTGGCGGTGGTCACTGCGGGGACGGCCACGGCCATGGCGGTGGCGGTGGTCATTGCGGGGACGGTCGTGGCCACGGCCATGGCGGTGGTCATTGCCGGGACGGTCGTGGGCGCGGCACTCGCGGCCCGCCCGAGGTCACCTCCGTGGCCAACCCGCGGCCAAGCCGTGGCCAACCCGCGGCCAACCCGCGGCCAACCCCGGGTCATCCCCGCGGGTAGCGCGTCAGCCAGGCCGTGGAGGGGGCCGCCGGGCCGTGGAGGGCGGGTCCCTGGGTCATCTCCAGGGCGAAGTCGTCGGCTAGTTCCAGGACCGTGGCCCGGCCCTCGAGGCCGGCGAGCCAGGCCGCCGGGAGGGCCGTTTCACCGTGCTGGGCGCCGAGCAGGGAGCCGCACAGGGCGCCGGTGGCCGCGGAGTCGCCGCCGTGGTTCACGGCGAGGCGCAGGCCGTGCGCCACGTTCTCGGCGACGAGGGCGCAGTACACGGCGACGGCGAGGACCTCCTCGGCGGAGCGGCCCTGGCCGGGGGACAGGTCCTCGACGGTCCGCGGTGCGGGGACGCCCGTGGTGACGGCGCCGAGGGCGCGCTGCAGGGCGTCGGTGACGGGCTGGTGGCCGGGGCGGACGCCGAGCAGGCCCAGTGCGCGCTGGACGGCGGAGTCGAGGGACTCGCCGCGGGTCAGGCCGTGGACGATGACGGCGTGGGCGCCGGCCGACAGGTACGCGGTGGGGTGCCCGTGGCTCTGTACGGCGCACTCGACGGCGAGTTGCAGGACCAGGGACGACTCCCAGCCGACCAGCAGCCCGAAGGGGGCGGAGCGGGTGGCGGCGCCGGGGTCCACGGCCGTCGGGTTCTTCGGCTGGGCGAGCGTGCCGAGGACTCCGTCGGCGAAGCCGGTCAGGGAGGAACGGGCGGGGGAGCGGCGGGCGTAGAGCCACTCCTCCTGCGCGAGCCAGCCGTTGTCCTCGCGGCGCTCGTCGGGGCCCCAGTCGCTCTGGGTGAGGGCCCAGCGGAGGTAGGCGCGGTGCACGTCGGTCGGCGGGTGCCAGGCGCCGGTGTCCCGGCGCACGTGGGCCCGTATCAGGCCGTCCAGGGTGAAGAGGCCGAGCTGCGTGGCGGCGGTGACCCGGGTGCGGGGGGCCGTCGGTTCGGTGAGGCCCGCCGGGCCGTGGGTCTCGAGGAGTTCGGGGAGGGAGAGGGCGGCCACGGGTGCGCCGAGGGCGTCGCCGATGGCCGAGCCGAGGAGGGTTCCTCTGACGCGGCTACGGAAGTCCTGCTGCTCGGTGCGGCCCCACAGGCCGGTGGTGACGGCGGCGCGGCCGCCCAGGGTGGCGCCGGCGGCGGGGCCGGTGGCGGGGCCGAGGCCGGTGGCTCCGCGGGCGGCTCCGGCTGTGGCTCCGCCGGTGGGTGCGGGTGTGGCTCCGCCGGCGGGTGCGGGTGCTGCCTGGAGGGGCGGGGCGGCCTCGGGCCTGCTCTGCTGCTCCCCGGACGTTTCCATCGCCGTGTCCATGTCGATCCCCCCGGACTGCACGCGCGTGCTCTGGCGGGCACTGTAGTGGACAGTACCGATCGGGTCCGGAAGTGGTCGGTCCTGAGGGTGGTGTGGGACCGGGGAACGGCTGGATTCCGCCGGTCCTCCGGGGGAGCGGGGACGCGAGGACGCGGGGACGCCGGTACTTGGGGAGGGCACGGGTGCAGGGGTGCAGGGGTGCAGGGGTGCACGGGTGCACGAGGGCACGAGGGCACGGGTGCTCGGGTACAGGGTTGCTCGGGTGCAGGGGTTGCACGGGTACCGGGGTGCACCTGCCCCGGATGCCTCCGCGCACCGCCGGAAGCCCGCGGGCGCGGTACTTCGGCACCCACGGGCGGGTTCTGGCCGGTTGTTCTGGCCGGGTGTGCCAGCCGGGTGTTCCAGCCGCGTGTTCTAGCCGGGCGGGGTGATCAGCAGACCGTCACCCACAGGGAGCTGATGTTGTCGTTCCGGTTGTACTGGGAGGTGTTGCCCTTCCAGTTGCCCACCGGCCATGTGGAGCCCTGCTTGTTGGTGTCCAGGTACGTGCAGACCGTCTTGCCGGTCCTGTTCCATACCGAGGAGACCTTGTCGTTCAGGCGGTAGTCGCCCAGGTTGTTGGTGCCGCTGCGGAAGTACGCCGCTCCGCCGTATCCGTTGTCGTGCTCGTAGACGCAGAACTCACCGACCTCGCAGTTCCGCCAGGGCGTCTCGGCGGCGGGTGCCGCCGCCGCCGGTGCGGTGAGCGCTGCGGACATGGCCAGGCCCGCCGCAGCGGTGAAGGTGAGGAGGGAGCGTCGTGCTGACATCACAAGATCCGCCTTTGGTTGGGAACATGTGGATTCCTTCCCTCCACTAGAGCAGTTGGATGCCGGGAGTCGACTGCGAGAACAAGCCTTTCTTACGGCCCATAGCGGGCATCTCTCTTTTAGGCGCCCAGATGTGACGTTTCTCCCCGGACGCCATCGGCGCGTACGGGTCATCGACCCGCTGCCGCCCCGGCGCATGGCACGTTTTGACAGTTGCCTTCCCGCCGGTTGGTTTCGGCCACGCCATGTTCACGTGCCGTTATTCGGAGGCCAAGAGTCTCGGGGGCATGAAGAAGGCACTGCTCGCCGCGACCGTCGTCGCCTCCACGCTCACCGTCGCCATCGTCGCGGCCCCCGCCGCCTCCGCCCACGGGTGGGACTTCCCCTGGGGCAACCACCACGGCAACTCCATCCCCTTCACCGAGGCCACCGTCACCGCCGGTGCCGACGGGGCGTACACCCTGAAGTGGAACGCCAAGGGCACCAAGCGCGTGGAGATCAAGGCGAACGGCAAGGTCGTCGCCCGGGGCGGTGCCCAGGGCGAGGCCGTGGTCGGCGGGCTGCCCGCGGCCGACCGGCAGTGGTTCGACTTCGAGCCCGAGCGCGGTGAGGGCCTGCGTCTGGCCGACCGGCTGATCAAGCTGGAGGGCACCGCCAACTTCCGCGACGTGGGCGGCTACCGCACCACCAGCGGCCAGTGGGTGAAGATGGGCGAGATCTACCGCTCCGACGCCCTGAACAAGCTCACCGACAACGACCTCGCCAAGCTCCAGCGCCTGCGGGTGAAGACGATCTTCGACCTCCGCATGGAGAGCGAGCGCACCAAGGACGTGGACAGGGTCCCGGCCGGCGCGAACTACGTCGTCGCCGACGTCTTCGCCGGCTCCGGCTCCTTCCAGGCCATGCCCAAGACCCCCGACGAGGCCGTCAAGGCCATGGTCGACGCCGAGAAGGCGATGGTCAGCGGGGAGGGCGGCAAGAAGGCCTACACCCAGGTGTTCGAGGGCATCGAGCGGGACCGCAGCCGCTCCGTCCTGTTCCACTGCACCGCCGGCAAGGACCGTACGGGCTGGGCGAACGCCTCCCTGCTCACCGCCCTCGGCGTGCCGAGCGAGACCGTGATGGCCGACTACCTGGCCAGCAACGACTACCGCAAGGCCGCCAACGACGCGATCCTCTCGCACCTGCCGGCCGCCCAGGCGGCCGTGTACAAGCCGATGCTCGACGTGCGCGCCGAGTACCTCAACGCCGGGTACGACGAGGTCACCGCGAAGTTCGGCAGCTTCGACAACTACCTCAAGGACGGCCTCGGCATCGACGGCCGCGAGCTGAAGCAGCTGAAGAAGGACCTCCTGGTCGGCTGAACGCAGCCGACCCGACGTGCGGGCCCCGCCGGGCTGTCCCACCGGCCGGGCCCGCACGCGCGTGTGCGGGGTCCGCGTCAGTCCAGGACCGGCAGCAGCTCCGGCAGGTGGCCGTCCGAGGCGCGGGCCGCGGCCTGGCGCTCCTCCGGGACCTCCCCGTAGAGCGTCGTACGGGCCCTCGCGGGCCGGCCGGCCGCCTCGGCGACGGCGATCAGGTCCTGGACGGACTTGTACGAGCCGTAGCTGGAGCCGGCCATCCGGGAGATGGTCTCCTCCATCAGGGTTCCGCCCAGGTCGTTGGCGCCCGAGCGGAGCATCTCGGCCGCGCCCTCCGAGCCCAGCTTCACCCAGCTGGTCTGGATGTTGGTGATGTGCGGGTGCAGCAGGATGCGGGCCATCGCCGTCACCGCGCGGTTGTCGCGCACGGTGGGGCCGGGCCGGGCGATGCCCGCCAGGTAGACGGGGGCGTTGGTGTGGATGAAGGGCAGGGTCACGAACTCCGTGAAGCCCTCCACCCCCTTGGCCCGCGCCTCCTGCTGCATGCGCGCCAGCGTGCGGAAGTGGCCCAGCCAGTGGCGGGGCTGGTCCACGTGGCCGTACATCATCGTGGAGGAGGAGCGGATGCCCAGCTCGTGCGCGGTGGAGACCACGTCGATCCAGTCCGCCGTCGGCAGCTTGCCCTTGGTGAGGACCCAGCGGACCTCGTCGTCCAGGATCTCCGCCGCCGTACCGGGGATGGAGTCGAGCCCGGCCTCCTTGGCCGCGGTCAGCCAGTCCCGTACCGACATCCCCGTGCGCGTCGCGCCGTTGACGACCTCCATCGGGGAGAAGGCGTGCACGTGCATGCCGGGGACGCGCGCCTTCACGGCCCGCGCGATGTCGAAATAGGCCGTCCCGGGCAGATCCGGGTGGATCCCGCCCTGCATGCACACCTCGACCGCGCCCACCTCCCACGCCTGCGCGGCCCGGTCGGCGACCTGGTCGAGCGAGAGGGTGTACGCGTCCGCGTCCGTGCGGCGCTGCGCGAAGGCGCAGAAGCGGCAGCCGGTGTAACAGACGTTGGTGAAGTTGATGTTGCGGGTCACGATGTACGTGACGTCCTCGCCCACCACGGACTTGCGCAGGTCGTCCGCGATCCGGCACAGGGCGTCCAGCGCCGGGCCGTCCGCGTGCAGCAGGGCGAGCGCCTGCTCGTCGGTGAGCTTCGTCGGGTCGTCGGCGGCCTGCGCGAGCGCCGCCCGTACGTCGGTGTCGATGCGCTCGGGATCGGGGACCATGCCGGGGGCCGCGGCCTCGCGCAGGGCCTCCCAGTCGCCGTAGACCTCGTCGAAGTCGTCGCGGCGGTCGCCGGTACGGCCCTGCGTGTCGATGGTGGTGTGCAGGTCGGTGCGGCCGTAGGCGGTGAAACCCTCGTCCGGTTCCTGCCACGGCCGGCCCTCCACGGTCGCGGACTCGTCCGCGAGCCCGCTCTCCGGGTCGGCCAGCGCGCGTACGTGGGGCAGCAGGCGGGGGTCCAGCCAGGGTTCGCCGCGCTGGAGGAACTCCGGGTAGATGGTGAGGCGTTCGCGGAGCGCGAAGCCGGCGGCCGCGGTGCGCTCGGCCAGCTCCTCGATGTGCGGCCAGGGGCGCTCCGGGTTCACGTGGTCGGGGGTGAGCGGGGACACCCCGCCCCAGTCGTCGATGCCGGCGCCGATGAGCAGCGCGTACTCGGAGTCCACCAGGTTCGGCGGGGCCTGGATGCGGGCGCTCGGGCCGAGGATGTGGCGGGCCACGGCGATGGCCGCCGCGAGCTCCTCCAGCTCCGCGTCGGGCATGCCGCGCATGGCGGTGTCGGGCTTGGCCCGGAAGTTCTGGACGATGACTTCCTGGATGCCGTGGTAGCTGCGCTGGATCCGGCGCAGCTCGAAGAAGGCGTCCGCGCGCTCCTCGTAGGACTCGCCGATGCCGATCAGCACCCCGGTGGTGAAGGGGACGTTGGAGCGGCCCGCGTCCTCCAGGACGCGCAGCCGGACGGCCGGGTCCTTGTCGGGGGAGCCGTGGTGGGGGCCGCCGGGCTCGGACCACAGGCGGGTGGCGGTGGTCTCCAGCATCATGCCCATGGACGGGGCGACGGGCTTGAGGCGCTGGAGGTCCGACCAGGACAGCACGCCGGGGTTGAGGTGGGGGAGGAGGCCGGTCTCCTCCAGGACGCGGATGGCCATGGCGCGCACGTAGGCGAGGGTGTCGTCGTAGCCGTGCGCGTCGAGCCACTCGCGGGCCTCGGGCCAGCGGTCCTCGGGCCGGTCGCCGAGCGTGAACAGGGCTTCCTTGCAGCCCATGGCCGCACCCTTGCGGGCGATGTCGAGGACCTCGTCGGGGGACAGGTACATCCCGTGGCCCTCGCGGCGGAGCTTGCCGGGGACCGTGACGAAGGTGCAGTAGTGGCACTTGTCCCGGCACAGCCGGGTCAGGGGGATGAAGACCTTGCGCGAGTAGGTGATGACGCCGGGCCGGCCCGCGGCCTCGAGGCCGGAGTCCCTCACCCGAGCGGCGGAGGCGGCGAGGTCCTTCAGGGCCTCGCCGCGCGCCCGGAGGAGTACGGCCGCCTCGGTCGCGTCGAGCGCGACGCCGTCGCGGGCGCGGCGGAGCGCGCGGCGCATCGAGTTCTCGGTCGGAGCGTCACTCGGAGTGGTCATGGCCCGAGCATACGATCAGCTCGCGCGCGCACGGAGGGGCTCATCGCATCAGTTCCCCGGCGTTGACCAGCAGAGACTGGCCGGTTATCGCCCGCGCGCGGTCGGAGGCGAGGAAGGCGGCGGCGTCCGCCACGTCCCCGTCGGTGGCAAGGTCCGGCAGCGCCATGCGGTCGGTGAGGCGGGCGTGGACCTCGGCTTCGGGGATTCCTTCGGTGTGTGCGGTGAAGGTGACGAAGGCCTGGACCGGGGGGCCCCACATCCAGCCGGGGAGCACGGTGTTCACGCGGATGCGGTGCGGGCCGAGCTCGCGGGCCATGGAGTACATGGCGGAGGTCAGGGCGCCCTTGGAGGCGGCGTAGGCGGCCTGCTGCACCTCGTTGGGGGAGGCGATGGCGGACTGGGTGCCGATGATGACGACGGAGCCGCCGGTTCGCTTCAGCGCGGGCAGGCAGGCGCGGGTCATGCGCAGGGTGCCGAGGAGGTTGACGTCGAGGATCTGCTGCCAGGTGCCGAAGTCGGCGTCTTCGAGGCCGCCGAAGTACGAGTCCCAGGCGGCGACGTGGACGACGGCGTCGACGCCGCCGAAGCGTTCCTGGGCGAGGGCGGCGAGTGCTTCGCACTGGCGCTCGTCGGAGATGTCGGTCGGGAGGTACGCGGTGTGCGTGCCGTCGGGGTCGATCTCGGCGGCCGACTTGGCGAGGTTGGCCTCGGTCCGCGCCCCGAGCACGGCGTTGCCGCCGTCGCGGACGACGGTGGCGGCGACCTGGTGGCCGAGACCGGCGCCCACGCCGGAGACGATGACGGTCTTGCCCTGCAGTAGTTGCGGCGACGGTGACATGGTGCGGTCCTCCTGGCGGCCCGGTGGATCTGACGGGGCGTCAGGCTACGGTGTGGGGGGCGGGGAGGGAAGGGTGTGCGGGTGCCGGGGGCTGGGTGCGGCGCCGTTGCCGGGGACCGGTCCCCGGGCCCCTGCGCCTCAAGCGCCGGCGGGGCTGGGGTGTGTCGGGGCTCGGTGGCTGCGGGTGGGGGGGGGGGGGGGGGGGGGGGGGGGGGGGGGGGGGGGGGGGGGGGGGGGGGGGGGGGGGGGGGGGGGGGGGGGGGGGGGGGGGGGGGGGGGGG
>NZ_JBIWAE010000046.1:0-33637 GCF_044759865.1 Streptomyces sp. NPDC099050
GCACCTTCTTCTTCGCCATGCTCTCCATGATGGACATCATCCTTCCGGGGCCCAAGCCCCTTATCTCGGATGTCCGTCAAAGCGAAGCAAGCCCAGTTCAAGAAGGGCTCGACCTGAGCGGGGCCCGACCCAAGCAGGTTCCGCCCGACCATGAGGAGCGCCGTGCCACTGAGCCACGTCCAGCTGATCGGCCGCCTCCTGGGCGCCGACCCCGAGGAGGCTGCCTGCGAGTTCCGTACCGACTTCGCCGACGGTGAGCGCGGCGAGAGTGGGTCCCTGATTTACGTGTCGCGCGACCGCTGGATCACCGACGTGGACCACGGCGGACGGACCGTCAGCACGCCTTACCGCAGTAGCCACTCGGGGCCCGACGGTGAATGGCACACCGAGGCACCCCTCACCCCCTCCTTCACCTCCCCGCTCGCCCTCCTCCTCCCCCGATACGCCGCGATCCACGGCCGGGTGGGCGACGACTGGATCGTCGATGACGCCGACCCTGTCGGCGAGGAGGACGGCATGCTGCGCGTCCGCTTGCGCCACACGGAGCAGGAGGGTTACGGGGCGACCGCCCTGGTCCACCCCACTCGCTTCTGCGTCACCTCCTTCCGCACCCCGGCATGGACCGCGCGCCTGGAGCACCTGCGCTTCACCCTCGACGCCTCCGAGAGGGCGCTCGCCCACTCCCTCCTCGACGTCCGGTAGCGGGCCCCGTAGGCCGTGGTGGAAGGTCCGGCCCGTCAGGGCTCGAGCCGCCGGGCGCGGCTCCCGTGACCCCGCCGTCGTCTGGGTCGGCGGGGTAGACCTTGTTTCCGCAGGACGGGCAGGGCCAGGCCGTCGCCTCCCGGCGCCGGCACTTCTCTTCCCGCTCCTGTCCTCATGTTCGCGCACGGCCCGCTCAGTGGTATGGCGCTGTTCCTCGCTGACCGTGTAGGCGCGGACGTCATCAGGGTTGTCGAGGGCGTCGACCAGGGTCTGCCATCCCTGATGGCCGTAGCGCCACCAGATCCGCCCGTGCGGGCGGATCTGGTGGCGCTGAAGGAGTGTTCCAGGACGGTCACCGGCTCACATCGGCGGCCCCTGTGGCCGTACCCGGGCCGCGCTGCTCCCCGTGCGGCTCCGACCTCTCCCGGGAGGCATCCCGTCATGGTCCCCTCCGGCGCATCGCAACAGCAGAAGCGCATCGTAGCGCCGTCGCCGCTGATCGGTGAAGCACCCTCGGACGGCGCTGAGGAGGCCCGGCTGCTGCTCCAGTTCGCCGCACCGCGCGACCCGGCCCTGATCGCGAAATGGATCAGCTACCAGATCTTCAATACCGAACGACAGGACTGGCTCCGGGGCGTCGAGGCCGCCTTCCGCTACCGGGAACGCGAGGGCGACCTGGAGGTCCCCTACGGCCACACCGAGGGCCCGTACCCACTCGGGCGGTGGCTCTCGACCAGCGCCGCACGTTCCGGGCCGGGGCCATGAACGGGGAGCACACGGCCGAGCTGGAGGAGCTGGGGATCGTGTGGGACACCGCGGATGCCGTCTTCGCCGAGAACCTCGCCGCCGCCCGCGCCTACTACGAGCTCCACGGCACCCTCGCCGCCCCGCGGCACGCCTCCGCCCTCGACCGCGCCGTCGGACAGTGGCTCACCAACGTCCGCCGCCCCGGCGGACTGGGCAAGGACCCCGTACGCGCCCGCCGGCGGGCCGAGGCGCTCGCGGCGATCGACGAGGACTGGAACCCGGCCGAAGGCGAACACGGGTGGACGGTGGACTGGCAGCGCCACTACGCCTACCTCGCCCAGCTCCTCGCCGAAGGCGCCCGCCTGACCGCGATCATCCCCGGCGTGACCCGACACGGGAAGGACGTCGGCCGCTGGCTCGCCACCCAGCGGCGCGACTGGAACCGGCTGGGCAACGAGCAGCGCGAACGGCTCGGCGCACTCGGCGTCAAGGCAGCCTACGGGCCCGCAAGACCGCCGCGAAGACGCCTTCGACCTCCACGTCCGGACGGGGCGCAGTGGCCTTCCAGGCAGGCGTTGAAGCCCTTGCGCAGTACGTGGAGCGGGAGGGTGGCGGCATGCCGGGGCGCGGTCACGTCGAGCAGCTCCCCGACGGCGGTGAGCACCGGACGGGGGTGTGGATCGTCAACCAGAAGCAGCGCCGCGACCGGCTCACCCCCGAGCAGCTCGCCGTGCTCGCCGAGCTGGGCGTCGACTGGGCCGGACCGTGATGTGCGTCGCGATCAGGCCCCGCGGGACACCGGCCCGTGGGCACGGTGACTCGCGGGTGCGGAGGGCGCAGTGCGCGGGTGGCGGCGAGCGGGCAGCGGGAACCCGAAGCTGTGGGGGGCGGGAGGCGAGGAGTCAGAGGATGACGCGGGCATCCACTTCCTCGCGGTCGAGGTCACCGGGGTCGGTGGCCTGGATCTCGACGGCGATGCCGGACAGGGTCGCGCGCAGGGTGCTCTTGCTCGACGCGTAGACCATCTTGTGCTTGATCGGGCTGGATTCGGGGACCCAGCTGAACAAGACGATCTTGCTGGTCTTCCGGCCGTCCGTAGTGGCGAACTCGTAGTCGTGGATCGCGTACCGGGGCTCGTTCTCCGGGAGGGCCTTCACGAAGTCCTCGTAGGTCATCGTGCCCTTGCTGTCAGGAACGATCGCGCTGAAATCATCACTCAACCGGTAGAGCACCGTATTGACCTTCCGCGTCGCCAGCTCCTTGAACGCGGTCACACAGCTGTCCTCGACGGCGGTTCCACTGCTCATACCCGAACTCCTCACTTCGTGATCAGTACGAACAACCCAACGAGCCTGCCCGCCATCGGGTTCTCCCGGCCGCGCGGACCCGCCACGCGCCGCCCGCCGTCTCAGACCCCGCACCCGGTGCCCGCCTCGCGGGCAGCGTGGCGCCGGACTTCCTCCCAGGGCCGCACCAGCGGCCCCGCCGGAGACGGCCCGGTGTCCGGCCGCCGGTAGACCAGGGCCCGGTAGACGGTGGCCAGAGCGACGAACCCGCTCAAGGCGGTCAGGACAGAGTCCGCCTGCTCCAGACCGACCTGACCTGCCCGCCGGCCCAGCACCCGCATGGGGACGGCGATCAGCATCCCCTCCACGCCGATCCGCTCCCGGCCGGTGGGCGCCCACCGGCCCGCCCGCGCCCGTACACGGTCCGTCCACACCGCGCCCTTTGTCGCTTCGCTGCTCATCGCCTACCTGGGCGGCTATACGACCCTGTTCGCCTTCGCCGGGGTGTTCGCGATCGCCGGCGCGGTCTCGGTGTACCGGATCAGGGGCATCCGCTGACCGCGCCGGTGGAGATGGGGAGGGGCGGGACAGGAGTTCACCTCTTGTCCCGCCCCTCCCCATCGCCACCGGCCGACCCGGCGGTCAGATCCAGCCGTCGAGCGAGCTGAAGAAGCCCGGGAGGTCGTCCCGGTGGATGCAGTGCCCCGCGCCCTTGACGCTCCGGACCTCGAAGCCGTTGTCGCGCAGCTCCTGCGCAGTCTTGTCCCGGATGACCAGGCTCGGGTCGGCCAGCTGCACCAGAGAGGGGACCACCGCCTCGGTCGGCAGGTACCGCAGGGCGGTCTCCCCGACCGTGAGGTCGAGGACCTTATGGTCGAACAGTGCGAATCCGGCCAGCTCCGCCTCGACGTCCGCAGCCGACCAGCGCGGGTTCCTGGCGCTCACACTCTCGGCGGTCGCGTTCTCGACCATGGCCAGCATGAACTTCTCGATGCCCGGCGGGTTGTTCTCCAGCCGGAACCCAGGGTCCGAGTAGATCGCGCGGGCCGGCCGAAGGCGCTGGACGGCGAACGCGAGGGCGAGACCTCCGATCGAGTGGCCGATGGCCACGTCGACGCCCGTCGGCACGTTCTCGACCAGGTCGTCGGCCAGGAGTTCGGGTTCATACTCGCCGCGGGGGCTGAGACCGTGCCCTCGCAGGTCAGGTGCGATGACACGGTAGCCCCGGGCGATCAACTCGTCCTCGACAGCGTGCCAGGTGCGGTGGTCGGACATGCCACCGTGGATGAGCAGCGCGACCTTGTCGCCTTCGCCGCGCTCGTGGACGTTGAGCTTCATGATTCTCCTGCTCCGAGGTCTCTTCCACGCCAGTCCGGCGCGCGTGATTACACGTGTAATCACGATACCTGCCGAGGACGGGAACAGCATCGGTCGTCCGGGACTTTCGTACGTCTCGCCCGGCAGTGAAACGGTGATGCTCATGAGGGCATGGCCGTGGCAGGCAGGTGGGGGCGGGAACGGACGTGGGGTTGGGGTCGGCGCACCGCGCCGTCTCCGGTGCAACTGAGAGCCTGCAGGAGCCACTTGGATCGACGGTCCGGCGTGCGGCGGCAGAGGGAGCGCCGCACGCCGGCCGGGCCCCCAACGAACCCGGTCGGGCGACGTGGCGGGGCGTGACCGTTCCGTCATGAACCCGAGGTCCTCAACGGCGGAGTCCCGGGCGGTGACGACGGCCCCGCAGCTGGGCGAGGGCCCCTGTTGGCTAATTGTTCTCAATCGACTGCGGAGGGTGACGGCGGTCTCTGAGACTTGTTGGAGACCGTCGTCGTGTGGGTGGGGTGCTCGGGGTGTCGATGAATGCGAATGAGCCTGGATGGGTTCCCGAGGAGACGGCCAGGGTGGCTCGCGCCGCGTTTCCCGTGGGAAGCCTGGCGATCCGTATCCGTGATGAGCTCGGTGCCTTGTTCCGAGACGAGGAGTTCTCGGACGCTTTTCCTGCACGGGGGAAGCCGGCCTGGTCACCGGGCCGGCTGGCCATGGTCTTGGTGTTGCAGTTCGTCGAAGGGTTGACGGACAGGCAGGCCGCGGAGGCGGTCCGTGCCCGCATCGACTGGAAGTACGCCCTCGGGCTGGAGCTCACGGACTCCGGCTTCAATTTCTCCGTTCTGTCGGAGTTCCGTGACCGTCTGATCACCCTGGATGGCGGTCGGGGAGTGTTCGACAGCATCCTCATCGCGGCCCAGGGGCGCGGCCTGCTGGCAGCCGGCGGAAAGGCGCGGACGGACTCCACTCACGTGGCCTCTGCGGCCCGCGCACTGAACTTGCTGGAGTTCATCGCGGAGACCCTGCGCTTCGCGATGAACGCCGTGGCCCAGGGCGCGCCAGACTGGCTGGGTGAGCATGTGAGGCCGGACTGGTTCAGGCACTACAGCACCAAGATCGACGAGTCCAGGTTCCCGAAGAAGCGTGATAGGCGTGCCGAAGTGGCACAGCGGATCGGCACGGACGGCATGGAGCTTCTGCGGCTCGTGTGGTCTCCCAGCGCGCCTCCTGAGCTGCGGCGTCTTCCCGAAGTCGAGCTCTTGCGGCAGGCATGGGTCCAGCACTTCCATCTGGAGGGTGACGTGGTGCGTCAGCGGGAGAGGGGCGACCGTCCGCCTGGCGCGATGCGGCTGGTGACTCCCCATGATCCGCAGGCGCGATGCTCAGTCCATGGCGACGTCAAGTGGGATGGCTACAAAGCGCACTTCACCGAGACGTGCGATGTCGGTTCGGTCCACCTTGTCACCAACGTCACCACCACAGTCTCCTGTGTCCCTGACGATCGGATGGCCGCTGTTGTCCATGCCAGCTTGGCCGAACGGAACCTGCTGCCAGAAGAGCACTGGGTTGACACGGGATACGCCAACGCGGGCTCCCTGGCGGCCGCCCGCCGAGATCACGATGTCGCCCTGCACGGGCCGCTGAAGCCCGTGAATCCTCGGTGGACCCGTGAGAAGGGCACTTTCGGCGGCCAGGACGACTTCACTATCGACTGGGACAACGACCGCGCTGTCTGCCCGAACGGCGCCACGAGCACGGAGTGGCATCACTACCGCAGCCAGGACGGACTGCCCGTCATCCGAGTCCGATTCTCCCCAGCCGACTGCCGCCCCTGCCCCCAGCTGCGGGAATGCGTATTCTCACCCACGGCGAAACGGCGGGAGCTGAACCTGCGGCCCCGTGAGGAGTACGAGGCCATGAAAGAGGCGCGGAAGCTCCAGGAAACCGACGAGTGGAAGACCCGCTACAAGATCCGCGCCGGTGTCGAGGGGACGATTTCGCAGGCCGTGCAAGCGTGCGGCCTGCGCAGATCACGATACCGGGGCCTGAAGAAGACAAGCCTCCAACATCAGCTAATCGGCGCCGCCGTGAACTTGATCCGGATCGATGCCTGGCTCGCTGGCATCCCACACGCGAGTACGCGAGTCAGCCCCTTGGCAGCCCTTCGCCCCGCCGCATAGCGACAGGCGAAGAACCCCGATCGAATTGGCCAACAGGGTCCCGGGCGAGGTGGCAGGGCCGTCACACGGATTCCGGCCCGTGGGGGTGGTGGGCCGGGGGCACGTGTCGCGGACTCAACGCCTGGGGCCGCCCCACGTCACGGCGGTTGGGCCGTTAGGTGTGGAGGCGGCTGTTGGGGCCGTCCTGGTCGCCGGCGCTGTCGTCGTTGAACCAGTAGTCACCGGCAGCCAGGTAGCGGAACGAATGGGTGCTCTCGCTGGGCAGCTCGACCGTCACTGCCCGCTTCCCGTCCTCGCGCGGCCGCAGGGTGTGGACGCCGGGCTGCCAGTCGTTGAAGTCGCCCACCACGCTGACCGGGCCCAGCGGGGCGTCGGCGGGAAGGATGAAGGTGACCTCGGTGCGGTCCTTGCGCAGCGTGCGCTCCAGCATGGGGATCGGCTCCTGACGGCGCGGGCGGGTGGGGTGTGCGTCCATCCTCGATACCGGACCCGCAGCCCGCATTCCGGCGCCCCCGGTGAGCCGCGGACATCACCCGCCCGCCACGATCCGTAGCCGAAATGGTGCGGGCCGCGACTGTCCGTGTGAGCGTGACTGGGAGGAATCCTTACCCCCGCATCAAGAGGAGTCGCCGTCATGGGCGGTATGCAGGACAAGCGCCAGGAGCCGGGCAAGGGCCGCGAGGAGCAGCAGCGCCCGCAGCGGCCCGGCCAGGACCCGGTCCACCCCGAGCCCGGCACCCCGTCCCGCGGCAAGAGCCCGGACGAGATCAAGCGGCGCCGCGAGGAGGACCCGCTCCACGAAGAGCGCGACCTGCGCGACGAGGACTTCTGAAGCAGAGCGGCACCCCACGCACGCAGAGCCCGGCCGAGGCCCGTAGTCACCCGGCCGGGCTCTGTCACGCCCCCGCCCACCGCCGGCCCGCAGGCGGGGCAGCCTGCTCCGGTGAGGCGGTGATCCGTACCTGGCCGGGTTGATGCCGGAGCTTCAGCGAGCCTCGTACCCGTCCGGGGGAACGCCAGGCCAGGATGGGGTCCCGAAGGCCCGGCGCCTCCGGCCGGGAGGAGAACGCCTTGATCACCATGGACGTCCAGCACTGCGGCAGCTCGGTCCTGCTCAGCGTCACCGGGGAACTCGACGTGGACGCGGGCGCGGCGCTCCAGCACGCGCTGGACGATGTCACCAGTGACGAGCGGGACCTCATGGTCGATCTGCACGGCGTGGTGTCCATGGACTCCGACGGGCTGCTGCACCTCTTGGACCTGCACCGGCGCGCGGAGCACCTGGGCCTGCGAGTCCTGGTCATCGGCTGGCAGCCCCAGCCACAGCAACTCATACCGAGGTCGCCGGCATCCGCGGGCCCGGATCGGCCACCGGTGAGCGGTACGCACTGGCGGGTTTCCGTCGGCTGGTCGAGGAACGGGCGCAGCGCGCACGGGACCTCGCGGATTTCGCTGCTGGATGGCTGCCCCGCGGCTAGCGAGGCGGCGGCGCGGCCGCAATCCAGATCGGAGCTTCTTCCCTGACCAGGGTGGAACCGTCCGTGCTCCAGGATACGGTCAGCTCACTCAGCGGAACGGCTCCCCCACACCAGGGATCGCGCCTGGACCCGTACAAGCTGGCCATCGACGGGATGCTGCGGGCGGATCTGGACGCTCCGCGCAAGCAGCGACCGAGGCGCATGGGATAACCCGTCGCCCTCGTGGTGTTGGCGCGGTCCATGCCGTCATCCGCCAGGCTCGCGGTGTGAACCGCAGGACACAGCGCGTCCGGGTGTGCGGGGCCGGGCGGCGGCCGGCGCCCTACAGGCCCGGTACGGTCGAGCAGGGCGGCTTGAGGCAGGGCGGGTAGGGGTCAGGTGAATCTGCCCATGTCGCTGGCTTTGAGTGCGGCGTGGTCGTTGATGCCGATGACGTATCCGTCGGTGTCGCGGAAGTAGAACTCGCGCACTCCGTTGTTGTCGGTTACCGGTTCCTTCACGATGTCCGCGTGTCGGCTGACGCGGTCGTAGGCGGCCTGGAAATCGCTGACCGAGAGGTAGAACATGCCTGCGAAGCCGATGGGCTGGTCCTTGAGGACCGGCAGCCATGTCTTGAGGTCGGTGTTCCCGTAGAGCATTCCGGCCAGCTGGCCCTGGTAGAGCAGCATGTGCAGGTCGTCTCCGGCCGTTGCGCTGGAGGAGTCGACGGTGAAGCCGATGCTCTGGTAGAAGGCCACGCTGGCAGTGGTGTCCGGGACGCTGATGCACGGAACGAACGGCATGGGTGTTCTCCTGGGTGGTTGAGCGGCTGGAATCTCTTTCTCGTCCCAGCCGGGTGGTTGCGCGCGCTTTACGCGGCCGTTCGAATGACGGTGGCCGTCACGCCCCCGACCCTGCAGGGTCCTCCGGGCTGCCTGGGCGTCCTGCTCCGACACTGAGCTGATGGTGAGCCGCCACGCTTGCGCGTGGATACGGCCGGGGGCGGCGCGGCGCTTTCGTTGGAACGCTCCGGGCCTTGTGGTGAGACGCCGCCGTTGGTCCACGCGAAGACCTCCTCACCACGCTGTTCCACTCCGTACAGGTAGTAGTCCGAGCACCGGGGTACGGCTTTGTCTTCAGGCACGTCCGAAGGCCACCAGGGAGCGTCGAGTCGGGGTGCGCCCACTGAGGGGCGGTTGTGCCCACAGGTGTCGCTTCCGAGTTTCGTGGCACCGAGAGAGAACCGGATCAGCTTGGCCGAGCCGGTGGTCTTCACTTTCACCCTGACTTCCCTTGCGTCCTGTGGGATCCAGCGGGGCAGGACGAAGGCCAGGTCTCCTTTCTGGGGGGCGTCGGCTGCGGTGGGGTAGCTCCGCTCCTTCTCCTTGAAGACGCGGTCGTTCACGGCGTCGTGGAGCGGGAGGCCTGGCAGCAACGTGGAGGCGGCAACAGCCGTCGCGAGCGTTCCCAGGCACAAGGCGGTGATGACGAGCGGGCGGTGCATGTGGCGGCTCCGGGGTGTGGGTTCGGCGGTCCTGTCGTTTCCCGGCGCCACCGCTCCCCGCCCGGTGATGCCTGGATGCCTTGCCCGGGGCGTACGGGCGGGTGCGGCCGGCCCCAGTGCGCTGCGGGGGCCGCGCGCGGGTCTGGGGCCCGCCGGTGGGAGAACGCGAGGGGGGACTGCGGTGGTAGACCGTCCTACGGCCCACCGGGCGGACGGGGGTCACACCCGGATTTCGCTGATGGCGACGGCGTAGCCGTTGAGGTCGCGGGAGGTGAGCATCCGGAAGACGCCCTCAGCGGTGAACTCCTGGAGCACCTCGGCCTGGTCGCGGATGCGGGCTGCCGTGGCGTCGTAATCGGCGACGCCGACGCAGAAGACGCAGGAGGCTCCCAGTGGCTGGGCGGCCAGAGCGGGCGTGTCCCGCTGAAACTCGGCTTCCGACGACAGGATGAACAGCGGAGCGTCGCCATTCATGATGATGTGCACTCCGTCGGTTCCATCGGTGACCTCTGCGGGTGGGCCGGTGAAGCCGAGTCGCTCGTAGAAGGCGATGGTCTCGGTGACGTCGCGTACGGCCAGTGCGGCGAACGAGGTGGCTTGCATGGGGGAAGCTTCTTGTCGTCGGGTCGGTGGGAAGACGTTGTCAGCGCACGATCTTGACGCCGAAGCGGCTGCCGAGGGCGAGGCCGAGGGCGGTGTGGAAGTGGGCGTACATCTCCAGTCCGCGGGCCGCCTGGAGGGGGCCGAGGTCGATGATGTCGCTCCAGCCGTAGGCGTTCAGGAGTTCGGTGGCCGCGGTCTTGCCGGTCTGGTGGTCGCCGGCGAGGAACATGGTGTGGTCGCCGCCGCCGAACTCGGCGGGGTTGACGACGGTTTCCTGTTCCTGGGTGACGAAGGCCTTCACGACGCGGGTGTCGGGCAGGGCGCGCTGGATCTGCTCGGCGAGGCTGTCACTGTCGACGGGGTTCAGACGCGGCATGGCGCCCCAGGGGGTGGGCCACGGGTACTCGGTGTCACCGGGCTGCTGGTAGACGTACGGGACCGCGTAGTCGATGAGGGTCTTGCCCGCGAGGGCGCCGGCGGGCAGGGCGGTCAGGGCGGCGACGGCGTTGGCGCCGTCGATGCCGTTGATGACGAGCTCGCCGTCGGCGGCCGCGTCCGCGAAGGTGGCCAGCGTCAGCTGCGGGTGGGCGGCGAGGAAGCCGGCGAAGGGCTCGGTGCCCATCATGTCGGGCTCGGTGCGGGCCAGCGTGGCCTTCGGGTCGCGGGTTCCGACGGTGACCTGGTGGCCGAGCGCGGTGAGCTTGGCGGCGTGGCAGCGCGCGCCGGCGCCGGTTCCGAGCAGAGCGATCTTCATAGGGTTCTCCTGTCGAGAGTCAGCTGGGCAGGTGCAGTACTGGCCGACCTGGGGGCTCATGCACCCGTCTTCGGCTCAGCTCGCGGGCGCCGGGGTCGGCGCCCGCCGGAAAGTCTGCGTCCTGCCTTCACATGAACGGTACTGTTGTTCTGTACCGTAGCAGGAATGTCCGATTTGAAGCAATAGGAGTGATTGTGGTGGATGCCGGAACGAACGACGGCCAGCCCGCCCCGGCGCAGCCCCCGCGCCGCCGACGCGACCCCGAGGCGCGCAAGCGGGAAGTGATCGAGGCCGCCGAGCGCGTCATCGCCGCCCGCGGCCTGGAGGGCCTCACCCACCGCTCCGTCGCCGAAGAGGGCGGCCTGCCGGTCGCATCCACCACCTACCACTTCGCGACACGCGACGACCTCATCCACCTCGCCTTCGAACGCTCCGTCGACCAGTTCCTCGCCTACCTGGAACACCTCGACGAACAGCAGCCGGTCGCCTCCACCACCGACCTCGTGGACCGCCTCACCGACGCCGTCGTCACCGCCTGCACCGGCGACAACGCGACGCACTGGGTCGTCGAGTACGAGCTCTTCCTCGCCGCCATGCGCCGCCCCGCGCTGCGGCCGGTCGCCGACCGCACCATCACCGCCGGCCGGACCTCACTGGAGCGGCACCTGCCGCCCGCCCGCGCCTATGCCGTCTCCGCCGCACTCAGCGGGATGATCCTCCACGGCCTGGCCGGCACCCAAGCCCCCGACCGCACCACCGTCCACGCCGCGCTCGCCGAGCTCTGCGGCACCACCCGTACCTGATGCCGTCGCCGGCCCCAGCGACTCAACGACGAGGTTCCTTCCGCCCCGACCGAGATCCGTCGAAACGGCCGCTCACAGAGATCCAAAGTGGATTCACTTCCCACATTCAGATCTTGCTCCTGACGCCCCTATGCGGAGTCAGACACGGCAGCTGTAGTTCGTGATCGTTAGCTCGTCGGCGCTGGTCAGGGGGCCGACAGGGGTGTCTGCGGGCATGCGTACGGCCACCGCGATCATGACCGTTTGTGACGACGAATCAGGGCGCGGTGGCCGTGGAGGCCACGGTAACGCAGGCGGCGTGGCAGGACGGTTTCGGGGCGGTCATGGGCCTGGTAACGGGCTGTTTCCCGCGCCGGGAAACACGGCAGACGATGCGGGAGATGACCGAGGCGTTGCTGATGGGGCTGCAGCGGGTGAACTGCTGGACGCTGGCAGAGGCGCTGGGGCACTCCGGTCCGCATCGACTGCAGCACTTTCTGGCCCGGGCGGTGTGGGACCACAAGGCGGTACGCGAGCAGCTGGCCCGCTGGGTAGTGGATCATCTCGCCGACGGTCAGGCGGTGCTGGTGGTGGACGAGACCGGAGATGAGAAGTCCTCCACCGACGCTGTGGGAAACACCCGGACCCGGATCACCGGGCAGATCGCGCCGGCTGAGAAGTACGCCAACTCCGCGAAGGCCCAGGCCTTGAAGGTGGACCAGGCCCAGACTGCGGCCGCGCGGATTGCTGCTGCATTGGGTGCCCTTCCGCTGCCGCCCCACCGGGTTCAGTCGGCCACGTACGTACGGGACGTGCCGAGCGTAAAGAGTGCCGGCCTCTTCGGCAGCCTCCGCCACCGGCGGGAAGCGCAACTCTTCGCCAACTCTGTACAGCGGCTCGCGTGTTGCCGGCCCACTCCCGCATGATGACGATTCATGAAACAGTCTGATGCGGCCACGGAAGCTGGGGTGCAAGCGCGGATTCTGGCATCCCTGGGCTCGGGGCGTTTGGTCAATCTGGTGGGCCCGCTCGGGGTGGGTAAGACACAGGTCGCCGCCGGGCTGGACGGGGCGGTGGTCGTGGACATGTCTCAGCGTCACGCGTCGTCCGAGCTCCGGAACGCACTGTCCTCCGGGGCGGGGATAGTGGCGGCCGACAGCGTCGACAGCCCACAGGCCGTGGCCGCCACAGCCTGGAGTGTCAGGCGGGCCGAGGTCCCGGTCCTGGTCGTCAGCCGTCGCCCGCTGCTGTCGTGGGACGAGTGGACGGGCGACGAGGTCTCTGCCGTCGGCTTTGGGCCACGATCCGATGCCGATATCGATGCTCTGGCCGTCCGGTGTCAGGTCACCGATCCGGCGCATCGTGATCTCGTCGTGCGTCTGGCCATGGGGATCCCGCTCCTCGCCAGGGCGGCGTGCCGCGCGCTGCACGCCGGGTCCCCGGCCGTACCCGCCGGACCGGTCGCTGACCGGGTGGCGCGGGTCGTGCACGACCGGCTAGCGCGGGAGCGGCCCGCTGGCCAGCAGTGGCAGCGGGCACTGAGCCTGCTCGCGTCGGTCGGCCCGGGCGACGAGGAGCTGCTGGCCGCCCCGTCGGAGGTGTTCGCGACGCTGGCGGAGCTGAGTGTCGTGACCCATACCGAACTGGGCCTAGGGGTGGCGGAGCCGTACCGGATGATCCTGGACCTCGCCCACCGCTGGCGACGGCCTCTGGAGCACCGCTCCGCCCTCACCCGGGCAGCCGCACGCAACGGCAGGCTGCTGAGCGTCACCCGGGACCGCCGCCAACAGGCCCAACTGGTGGAGCACGGGCTGTTCCTCGCCGACGAACCCGCCATCCGCGACATGCTCTTCCCGCCCGCCCGCCAACCGACGCCCATCGAGCAGGCCGGGCCGGGCGACGCCGACGACGTGGAGCGCCTGGGCCGCCGGTGGGCTCGGCAGGGCGGTTTCGATCTGAAGCGCAGTGACCGGATCGTGGGCCGGTGGCTGGAGTACGCGCCGGAGGCCTTCCACCTCGCCCGCGACCCGGAGGGCCGCCCGATAGGGGTCGCCACGGCCATCCCGCTCGGTGAGGCGACGGTCGCCGGCATCGAGCCGCTGCTCCAGCAGCACACGGCGAGCCTGCTCGCCGGGCCCGGGCAGGCGGCGGGGGTGCTCGTCGCCAGCGCGTTCTGCGAACAGCCTGAGGTCCACGCGTCCATCCTGCGCCACATGATCTCGTTGGGTGTCCAGCACGGGCGCATCGTGGTCTGCACGCCGAACCCGGCCTATCAGAGATTCGTCGAGGCCCTGGGGTTCGCCCACCACGGCGCGGCCCGCGACGACGTGTACCGCTGCGGCCGATCGCCGGAGATCTACAGCCAGGATTTCGCCCCCGACGCGCTGCCCGGCTGGCTGGAGGCGCTCAGCCGATCGACTCCGGGTCCACGATCCACGGACCGGGGGCTTGGAGACCTGGTCGGCGACGCCCTCGAGGATATTCACGACCCCGAGGCTCTGGCCCGCAGTCCGTTGCTGACCTTCGAGCACACCCCGACGGTCAGCCATCTCAGGGGCTGGCTCAGAGCCGCCGTGGAGGCCCTCGCCGCCAGTCACAATCCGGCGCAGGCCGAGGCCGGACAGATCCTTCTGCAGTATCACCTGCACCGCGCGCCCGCCCATCACGTGGTGGCCCGGCAATTGCACCTGACACGGTCAACCTACTTCCGCCGGCGGCAGCAGGGGCTGGAGGCGCTCACCGGACGGTTCCGGGCGGCGGTGGTCGAAACAACCGGAATGTAGTGCCTGCATGGATCCGACTGCCGACGTCGGATCCATGCAGGGTCGGAGCATCATGAGAAGCGGGTGCTACTCCACCTCGATGGGCACATCGCCGGCCCCGCCGCCACCGCCACCGCCACCGCCGCCACCGCCGCCACTGGGGGACAGGTCCCTGAAGTGCCACCGCTGGCCGGCCCAGGCGCCACACGTGGCCTGTTCGAGCGGCTGACCGGTCCACATCTTTCCGTAAGCGGGGTTCATGCAGAAGCCGGTGGTGTGGTTCCTGAGGCGGTAGGTGTCATTGCCCGTGTACTCAGCCGCCCACAGCAGTGCGGGGGCATGCATGCAGTCGATCTGGATGAGAATCGCGTGATCGTTCCCGGACGCCGGAACGATGCACATCCCGGTCGACCGAATCTGGAGGGCGAACAGGTTGCCGCCGGCCGGTAGGCTCCTGATCTGCTTGTTGTCCTTGCCGTTGCACTCGTACTGGATCAGACCGGCGCCTGATGCCCTCGAGTCGTCGCCCACCGCTGCGCACATGCCGGAGTCGATGTTGAGAAGGTGGTTGAAGGCTCCGGTGCCGGGGGGCACCGCGCTCGCGGGAGTGGCCATCCCCAGCGATACCACCACCGCGCAGAACAGGGCGGCGAGAATCCGGGTCAATCTCTTCAAGGAGAGCTCCAGATAGTGATGTAGCTGTTCAAAGACAGCTCGTGGTCGGTTGTCCGACCCTTGAGGACAGTCAAATCAAGCTCTGAATCACTCACAAGGGTTGACCGGGATTGTGGGACTGTTGTGGGACCGTGCCAGAGACCGTCACGGCGTCAACCTACGGTTGACGTATGACAAACCCTGTCCGCATGAGCAACCCGGTCAGCCCAGTGTTGCTCCGCGGAGGGTCCTTCGGGGTTTAGACAGTGAGCCTTTTCCAACCTCATGTTGAGGCGTGGTGGAGGACGAGGATGGCCTTCGCGATGTCGGTGATCCGGTTGGTGCTGCAGCGGAGCTTCCGCAGGAGGTGCCAACCCTTCAGCACGGCCATGGCCTGCTCGCCGACGCACCGGATCTTGGCGTGACTGCTGTTGTGCCGTCGCATCCAGCGCTTGAGCCGGCGGCCCCGGAAGGGGACTCGAATGTGCCGGCCGGCGCCTTGGTAGGCCTTGTCCGCCCAGCACTTCAGTCCCGCGACCGCGAGCGCGTCGACGATGCCATGGCTTCGTGCCGCGGTCAGGTCGTGAGTGGCTCCTGGCAGGGCCGGGGAAGCCCAGAGCAGTCGGCCGAATGGGTCGGTGAGGACCTGCACGTTCATGCCGTGCCGCTTGTGTTTGACGCCTCTATGTTTCGTCAAGCTGCCCTGGTCGCCATTGAAGTGCTGACGATCTTGAAGATCTTTCGGGCGAGATACCGCTTGAGGCATCTGATGATCTCCCTTCTGGTCCGGCCTTCCGCGGTCCGTCGCGCAAGGTAGGCGCGCGTCTCGGGGTGGTCGCGAAGCCGGGTAAGGGCGATGCGGAAGAGAGCTGCATTGGCCTGGCGGTCGCCTCCGCGGTTCAGTCGACGTCGCTGGCTCTTGCCGGACGACCGCTCGACCGGGCTCACTCCGCACAGTGCGGCGAAGGACGCCTCGCTGGAGAAGCGCTGCGGGTTGTCCCCGGCCGCGATCAGGAGAGCCGCGGCCGAGTCCGGTCCGACTCCGTGGAGTTCCAGCAGGTCGGGAGCAGTGTCCTGAACCCGTTGTTTGATCAAGCGCCCGAACTGGCGGATCTCTTCTGACAAGCTCTGCACGCGGCGCGCCAGTAGGCACAGGCTGAGCTCGACGGGCCGGGCGACGGTGGGGGACGTCGGGTCGGCAAGTTCGGCGCACCGAGCAATCAGTGCGCTGTTGGTCAACCCCGCGAGGGCCTCGCGCAGTTGGGGATCTGCGCAGACCAGCACGGCTTTGATCTGATTGATGGCCTGGGTTCGCGACTTGACCGCTGAGTGGCTGTTGTCGTTCCGATCTTGTGGGGTGTTGGTCGAACGGGGGTCCCGTTCGGGTGATCGCGGTGGGTTGCTGGCGTGAGAACAGGGCCTCTTGGTAGCTCGGTAGGTGTCTACGCCAACGAGTTTTCCAGGAGGCCCTGTTGTCGCAGTTCTACGCCTTCGTGCGGGTCGGGTCCAGTCCTCTCACCCCGTCGTGTGACTGTCTCGCGCACCGGTTCGGGAACGCCGCGGACAACGGGACGCGTGAGCGGCGCTACCCCACCGACATGACGGACGCGCAGTGGGCCGTGGTCCGTCCACTGCTGCCGGTGCCGGGCTGGCTGGAGGGCCGCGGCGGGCAGCCGGAGGCGTACTGCCACCGGACGATGTTGGACGCGCTCCACTACCTGGTCGACAACGGAACCAAATGGCGGGCCATGCCGGCCGATTTCCCGCCGTGGGACCGGGTCTACGCCTTCTTCCGGCGCTGGCGCGAGCACGGTCTGATCGTCGAGTTCCACGACCGGCTGCGCGGGAAGGTCCGCGAGAAGGCCGGCCGGGACCCGGAGCCGACCGCGGGTGTGATCGACTCCCAGTCGGTGAAAGCGGACGCCGTCGTGGGCGCGGACAGCCGCGGATTCGACGGCGGCAAGCTGATCAACGGCCGTAAGCGGCACGCGGTGGTGGACACGCTGGGACTGCTGCTGGGCGTGATGGTCACCGCCGCGGACACCGGCGACCGTACTGCCGCCCGGGTACTTCTCGAGCAGGTCACCGACGGGCATCACCGGCTGGAAGTGATCTGGGCCGACGGCGGATACACCGGCAGTCTCATCGAGCACTGCCTCACCACGCTCGCGCTGGTCCTGGCGATCGTGAAACGCAGCGACGACATGCGCGGCTTCGTCGTGCTGCCCAAGCGGTGGATCGTCGAGCGGTTCTTCGCTCACCTGATGCGCAGTCGCCGCCTCGTTCGCGACTTCGAACGCCGCACCGCGAGCGCCGAGGCGATGGTCTACTGGTCGATGACCCTGCTCATGACCCGCCGCCTGGCCCGGACGCGTTCGGCATCAGCGTGAACTGCCCCGGCGTCAACTCGGCCAGCCAGCCCCGGGCCACCAGCCTCTTCGCCTTCGAGCGGAGCGTCTCCACCTTCGCAGGCACCGGGTCGATGCCGAACGCGGCGGCCATCTCCTGGCAGGTCAAAGGTCCCTGGCCGAGACCTCCCTGGTCGGACAGGACCCGAAGGATGCGCTGGTAGTCCACCGACAGTGCCGACCAGGCCAGTCCCGCGCGCCACACCGGCACCACCGATTTCGGCTTCGCCGGCTCGGGCTGCGGATCTGTTTCCCGCAGGCCCTCGGTGGAATCCGGGGCGGCATCTCCAGCACCGCCCAGGGCCAGGACCTCGCCGACCCGCGAGCGGGCAATGACCCACTCGTTCCAGTCCTGCTCGGCCACCACCAGCTCGGCCTGGACGCGATCGGCCTCCTCTCGCAACTCCTCCACACGACGACGAGCAGCGAGCTCCCGTTCTTCCAGCAACCCAGAAACAGACGGCATCCGCGACCTCCCGGAGAACAACAACCCGACAGGCCACAACTCCCACCGAGTCACCGCTCCTATTCCTGACCAGCGGAAACACCGCGGCCACGACCGGAAAGACAACAGCCACTGAGTCTTTCGCAAGTTTGAAGACGCGTAGCGCTTCGACGGCACCGTCGCCGGACTTGGGCACGGCCGTGGCTCGGCCGGAGAGCACTGCCCGGGCCGCGGCCTCGGCATCGACCGCGTCGGTCTTCCCCCTGCTTCGGCGCATCGACCGGTCCGGGCAGTTGACCTCGATGACCGCGACGCCAAGCGAGCACAGCTTTCGTGCCAGGCCGGCCCCGTAAGAGCCGGTGCCCTCGACGCCGGCCTGGCTGACCTGCCCGTGCGACCGCGCCCAACTCCACAGGGCTTCGTACCCGTGCGTGGTAGCGGCGAAGGCCTCCGTGCCGAGCAGCCGGCCCGTGATGTCGATCATGGCGGCGACGTGGACGTCTTTGTGCGTGTCCACCCCGAGGACGACCATCTGGTGAGGCTGCTGCTCAGAACCAGGCTGTATAGGGCTCACGACGGGCTCTCCTCAGTGCTCAGCGGCGGTGAGATGCGCTGACACCGTGCAGGGCCGCAGGTCAGGACTGTGACGACGCCTCGGAAGGAGACAAAGCCTCTATTGGGACACATTCCGCCTTGCCCGGTGCCAGCACGCACCGCCCCGACGCGGTGGCCGACAGATCAAACACCAGGCACCAAGGGCCAGCCAGAGTACGAGTCAGACCCCGCGTCGAGGCGGCACACCCATACTCACAGCCCGAGTAGTAGGGGGTGTCGGCGGCGATCCGGTCGATCGGCATCAGCGTGCCGTCCAGGATCACGAACGCTTTCTCCCGGGCCGTCTCCATCGCCTCGGCCAGCGTCGGTGCGCGAGCGGCCAGGACTTCGACGGCCTCGCGTATGTACCGGTAGACGGTCGCGATGCCGATTCCGAAGCCGGCGGCAAGCTGGGCGTAGGTGTCGCCACACCGCAGATAGGCCAGGGCGAGCAGGGCCTGACGGCCGGCCGGCAGCCGTCGCCACCGCGTACCGATCTCCCGTCGCCGGACTGCAAGCTGCCCGGCCAGGTGCCGCAAGTACTGCTGGACAGATCGATCGACGACGGGTAGACAAGCACGCGAAGCTCCTGGCGGACACGGGTGATCTTGGTCGAGAACCCATCTACCAGGAGCTTCGTCGTTCCGTACAGCCCGCACCGACCAACACCACAGCCCCACGGTCAGGTTGAAAGGGGCTCCGTGGCCGTCTCGTGTCGGCACTTGCGGCGTTCGCGATCGTGCCCGCCGCGCTGCTGACGGGCGCACCCGCCGCCCACGCCGCGACGGTGGTGTCGTGCACGGGCGGTTCGGGCACGGTGGGCTTCAGCCGTGCGGTGCCCACCCTGCTCCCGGCGGACATCGACGTCAGCACGACCGGTCCCGTGCGGTTTGCCGGATGCTCCGGCGGCGGGATCACCGACGCGCAGTTCACCGCCACCGGCTCCGCGCTGGCGGCCCTGTGCCTCCCAGTAGTCGATAGCTTCGTCGTCGCCGGCGCGACGGGCACCCTGACGGTCACCTGGAGCGGCGGCAGCGGCCCCGCCACCACAACCGTCGCCTGGGCCGCCGCAGCGGTCACCCAAGTCGGCCCCGGTCTCTCCGCCGTTGAGATCACCGGTGCCACTACCGGCGGCCGGTTCCACAACGGTGTCACCCCCGCGGTCTTCACCAGCCTGGCCACCGTGGCCTTCGACTCCCCCTGCACCCAGGGCGCCACCAGCGCCACCCTCGCAGGTGATTTCGTACTCATCACCCCGTAACGACCGCTACGTCTTTCGAAGCCCGCCCGGCTACAACCGTGTTGCGAGATGTCCGCCGGTGCCCGCAGCTATCAAAGAAGGGTGCGGCTCGTCCTGAGGGGTGCGCTCCGATCAGGACGAGCCGCACCCCGAGCCGATCCACCAACTGCTGTGGGGACAGCCCCTTTCACCCTGCCGTCAGGCCTCGGTGGGAACTGGGCTCGTCGCTCCTCAGGCGTTTCAGAGGGCCGCGGTGGCCACGGAGCGCGGTTGGCCCCGCGACCGGACCTGAGTCTCCCTGAGCCAACTCGGACGGCAGAGGTCGCCACGGGGTGCCTCCCGTTCTCGTGAGCTCCGCCCCCGGACCGACCCGACTGCCTCCCGAAACGGTGCACAACCGGCTGGGGTCGGTGGGTGCGGATTCGGTCCGGACGGCGCCGGCCGCAGCCGTTTCGGGGCTCGCTCTGACGCCCCGCCCGGAGCAGAGAGCCGGCGAGATGCGGGACGTGCTGATGGCCGTGTCGGAGCTCGCGAAGCACCTGAGGACGCGTCATCCGAACGGGCCGGGGGGAATCCTCCCGAGCTGGAAGATCACTCGTTCCGGGGAACAAGCCGGGACCGGGTAGGTCCGGATGGCCTCCAGCCCCCAGCATCAGGGCCATGGATCACCGCCCGCCCACCACCCTCGGCTACCCCTCCTACCCCGTCCTCCTCGGCGGGGTAGGCGAGCCCGGCGACGGCTGGGTGCACTGGCCCCGGTCGAGCGCACTGCTGGAGGACCTGTACGAGGGCCTCGCGCTCAAGGCCCGGCTCGACTGCGGCCGGGCCGCCGAAGGGGACGTGCAGGACCCGCGCCTGGTGGGACGGGTGGCGCTCTCCACCCCCGCCCAGGCCCGGGCCGCGCTGGAGCACGCGAGGACGGCCCGGCGCGGCTGGGCCCGGGTGCCCCTGGAGCGGCGCCTGGAGTTCGCCGAAGCCGTCCACCACGCGCTGCGCGAGCGCGCCGAGGAGTTCACCGGGGTCCTCGTCGCGGAGGGGCACCCGGTGACGGCGGCCCGCTGGGCGCTGGCCTCCGCCCTGGCCCTCACCCACCCCGACTCCCTGGGGCACGCCCGGGATTCGATGGTGTGGGAGGGCGTGCAGGCCGGACGGCTGGTCCGCCTGGTGCGCAAGCCGGACGGGGTGGTGTGCCTGAACCCGGCGCGCAACGCCTCCGTGCTCGCCGCCCTCTGCGGGGTACCCGCCCTCGCCGCCGGGAACACCCTGATCGTCAACGCCCCTCCTGCCGTGCCGCTCGGGGTGGCGTACGTCTTCCACGAGATCGTCGCGCCGCTGCTCGCCGAGCACGGGGCCCCGTACGGGACGCTGAGCGTTCTGTGCGCGCCCTCCCGGCCGATGCTGCGGACCTGGCTGGAATCCCCCGAGTGCGACGACATCTTCTACTTCGGGGCTTCCACGCACGGCGCCGGGCTGGCCCGGGACTGCCTGGACCACGGCAAGAAGCCGGTCATGGAACTGGCGGGCAACGACGCCCTGGTCGTCTGGCGCGACGCCGATCTCGGCGGGGCCGTGGAGGCCGCCGTCGAGCGGTACTGGGGCTCGGGGCAGCTGTGCATCGCGCCGAAGTTCGCCCTGGTGCACCCGGCGGTGGCCGAGGAGTTCACGCGCCGCCTGCGCACCCGCGTCGAGGGCCTGCGGGTGGGTCCGCCCGAGGACCCGGAGGTCGTACTGAGTCCCGTGGTCAAGCGGGCCCAGTGCACGGAGGTCCTCGAGGACGCCATTGCCCAGGGGGCCGAGCTGCTGTGCGGAGGCGAGCTGGTCGACGTACGGGACCGGCCCACGCCGCGTGGGCCGTTCGTCCGGCCGGTGCTGCTGCGTGTGGAGGGCCTGGAGCGGGCGACGCGGATGCGGGCGGTGACGGAGGAGACCTTCTTCCCGCTGATGTGCGTGGTCGTGCCGGACCAGGCGCCGGACCGTGAGCTGCTCGATACCCTCCTCGCCTTCGTCGACGGCAACCCGTACGGGCTGCGCAACTCCCTGTGGGCCCGCGACCTTGAGGTCGTGGACCGCTTCGCCGACGAGGTGTCCAACGGCGGCTTCCTCAAAGTCAACGACAGCCACATCGGCACCCTGCCCGTACTGCCGCTCATCGGCGGCACGGGCCTGTCCGGCGGGGTGTTCGGCGAGGCCAACCTGCCCTGGATGCGCACGACCCGGCTCCAGGGAATCAGCATCGCCGGCCCGGACCTTGCGGACGGCGAGCGCTTCGACCACCTCGCGGCTGTGGGCTTCGGCCGCCCCCAAACCTCCCGGCAGCCGTCAACAGCGGCCGGCCGGGACCCCTTGCACCACCCCGAGCAGCACTACGAGAGGAACACCCCCATGACCAGCCTGTCCGGAACCGCCCTGCTCCACCGCAAGTTCGACGTCTGCTTCGGTCACATCGACGCCGACGGCAACGGCTCGGTGGACCGCGAGGACCTCCTGACCCTGGGCGCGCAGCTGCTGGCAAAGTTCGGAGAGTCGGCCACCTCCCCCAAGGGCACCCTCCTGATGGACGGTCTGGCCCGGTTCTGGGACGCCCTCTCGGCCGCAGCCGACGCCGACGGCGACAAGCGCCTGACCCCGCAGGAGTACCGGACCGGTATGGAGAGCGCGTTCATCACCTCGTCCGCCGGCTTCGACCAGGCCTTCCGCCCCCTGACGGAGGCGATCGTCGGACTCCTCGACACGGACGGCGACGGCGAGGTCGACGAGAAGGAGTTCCTGGCCTGGCAGGAAGTGTTCCGCACCTCCCAGAACGACCGCGAGGCCGCCTTCCGCCACCTGGACCGCGACGGCAGCGGCAAGCTGAGCGTCCAGGAGCTCCTCACCGCCCAGCGCGAGTACTACACCAGCCCCGACCAGAACGCCGCCGGCAACTGGCTCTTCGGCAAGCTCGCCTAAGGACACCCGGAACACGGGAAAGGGGTCTGTCCGCCAAACGGCTCTGCCGCATGTGGCAGACCCCTCCACCACCCAGCCAGACAGGACGGTCCGTCCCCTCCACGTAGTCCGCCAGGAGCAGCAGCGGATCGTCCACCCGGACGGTGCAGGTCCGCGATAAGGCCGCACCCCGGTGTACACGTTCCGCGGCCGGCCGGTCCCGTTCGCACTCACCACCGCGAAGCCCGACGAACGCGAGACACTGCTCGACAGACTTCGACACCGCGCCCGACGTCGAAGCAGCCCACCCCGGCCAGACGACCGCCCCCTACGGCATCCAGTACGAGGAGTGACGCCCGGTGCCATGGACAACTCGGCCTGGACTGGGGAACCACGCGGGGAGCAGGTCTGGGGAGACTATGAGCAGGCGATGGGGAATTCCAGTGAGGCCCGTCAACCCAGGGTCGGCCGCGCCCCGCACCCGGGGCCAGCCAGGACAGCCCCGCACCCGGCCCCGGTCGGGCGCGCCGACGGACACCTGGACATCGCCGAGCACCCGAAGGTGCGCGCCTGGGCGCGGCCAGGGGCTGACCGGCCGGGCCACGACCGGCGCCCCGGCCGTTCAAGGGCGAGCCGGAAGCCCGTGGCCTACCGGCCGCGGGCTTTCCTGAAAATCGGACCGGCCAGTGACCTTCGGCCTCCGCGGTCGTTCGCGCAGCGGAGCACCCGCCGGCCGCAGCGGCAGGTCATGGGAAGAACGGAGTGCGCAGCGTGGAGGAGGAGCCTGTGGTGGCCGTGTCCGGTCTTGCCGCTCTGTCGGGTCCCAGTGGTCTGGGGATCTCGGCGGCGCGTATTGCCTCGTTCCTGGCCGGGCCGCGTGTCCCCGTGCCCCGGGCGTCGCCTGAGGAGGTGGGCGGGGCGGGCGGGCCTGCCACTCGGCCATGCCCTCCATCACCGAATCGGTGATCGTGGAGATGGTCTGTTTGGAGACCGGCTGGCTGCCCCGCGCCTGGCGCGACGGTGGTGTGACCGCAGGCCGGCGGAGAGCGTCCCGTCGGGCCGCTCTGTGCGTCAGCGGCGCTGTCGCCTGGCCGCCCGATGGGCAGGCGACCTCGACGAATCACCTGCCGGGCTGCGGCTCCCGTACGTGGTGGGGGAACCGCGGCCCGGCGGGCCGGGCTCAGATGTGGCCGCGCCCGTAGTACTGGCCGAGCTGGTCGCGGTAGGCCGCATCCCCGCGGTGCTTGTCCTTGTCGTACTCGGGCGAGTCCTTGATCTGGTCCTTGGTGAGGCTGACCTGGATCTCCTTCTCCTTCACGTCGACGCGCACGACGGTGCCGGCGGGCAGCAGGACCTCCTTGCCGAAGATCCAGGGGCCGGTGTCGACGACGATGTAGGAGGAGCCGACCTCCTCGGTGGCCTCGTCGACCTTGCCGATGTGCCCGTCGGTGGCCTCGACCTTGAAGCCGACCAGGCTGGTGCCGGGCGTGTAGTGCGAGGCGGGGTTGTAGCTCCACATGTCGGTCACGTTCGTGAACTCTCCTTCTTGGGTGAGGCGGGCTGTCAGGTGTGCAGGAGGCTGTTGCGGCCGTCATGGCCGTCAGCGCCGTCCTCATCGAGCCAGTGGCCGCCATCGGCGAGGTAGCGGAAGCCGTGGCGCTGGTCCACCGGCAGGGTGACCGTGACCGCACGACTGCCATCGGGCCGCTCGAGCATCGGGTGGGCGCCCGGCCGCCAGTCGTTGAAGTCGCCGACCACGCTGACCTCACCGGCCGGATGGCCGGCGGGCAGGACGAACGTGATCTCGGTCTGCTTCTTACGCCGGGCGCGCTCCAACATCGACTGTCAGCTCCTCACATCAGGGGCAGTGGCTGCGCCATCCATGCCCGCTACCGGGCCAAAGCCAGCACGGGACTACGCCACACGCCACAGCTGCCACCCGAGCGGGTTCAGTACCGGCCGAGAGCCGGCCGAGCCGGCCCTGCGCGCGCCGCCGGCCCTCCGGCTCCGCCCGCTCGGTGCTCGCACTGGATGCCCTCGCCTGCTGACGGCCCACCTGCCGGCTGCGCATCTCGATGGCCCCATCCGCGTGACCTGGCCGGACCTTTTGCCGTTGGAGACGGCGACAGGCGCCCCGGCCTCCTCCCCCACGGGCCGGGTTGCGTGACGGCCCCTGACCCACCCCCGGCGTCAGGGGCCGTCGTCATTGCCCGCACAGGCACTCGGCGCCGCTGGTCTGTGCTCTGCTGTTGCGGTGGATTTCGCCGCGGACAACCGTATGACCCACCTGCCGGGCGAGGGAGCGGCTGTTCCCCCGCGGGCCAGGGAGACGGTGGAGGAGATCGTGGAGACGGTCCGCCACGATGATGACGAGCGGATCCGGTCCCTGCTGGTGGTGCTGGCCGAGGTCGCGGACGCGGCGACCCTGCTGTACCTGCGCGAGCGGCTCGACACGGAGCGGCTGCGCTGACCTGGGCGGGGGGCTGCCGGAGCGGCGGGCCCAACCACGGTGCGCCGCTCCGGCAGTCGGGGGAGCATGCGCGCCGGTACGCGGGGGCTCGCTCCCCTGAGGGTGGTGCCCGGCTCGGGGACAGGCACCACGGGGGGTGGGTCAGGGGTGGGGCCAGGGGTAGCGGCGGGCGAGGGTGGCCCCTTCTTCCTCGTGCCGGCCCGGGTCGAGGCGTCCTGTGTTCTGCCACTCCTGGACGAGAGCCGCGTAGATCGGTTCCAGGTCGGGGCGGGGAACCGTTTCTCCGCCTCCTCGCCGTCCACCGATGACCGGGGTAAGCCGCATCGTCGTCGTGGTCATATCCGGTTCAACACGCGACCGCCCGGCCGGTTACCCAGGTCCGGGGCCGGATTCGTCGAGGGCGGTGCGGGCGGTAGCGAAGTCCAGGAGCAGGCAGAACTCCTCGAACGCGATCCGCAGGACGTCGGCGGCGCATGTTCCCCACCCGCGGCCGTGCCCGGCACCGACGTACGCCCGGTCCAGGAGGACACCGGGAAGCCGCGCGGGCCAAGTAGAGCTCACCGCGCGAACTGCTGTCGGGTCCCGCTCGGATTCGGGGTGCCGCGTCTCAGCGACCGGACGGGCCCGCAGGTAAATCTCCTGAGGACCCGTCCGGCGTCCGTTCAGAGGAGGGTGCCGGAAGCGTGTGTCAGATCGAGCCGACGACCTTGCGCGGGGTGACGCGGACGACGACCCGGTCGGTGTCGTCCTTGGACGCCGGGTTGAAGTCGGCGTAGTCCTTGCCCGTGTACTTGCGCGACAGTTCGTCGATCAGTTCCTGCCCGCCCTCAGTGGTCAGCGTGGCCGTGCCGCGGACCTCGGCGTAGGTGTAGGGCGCGTTGTGCGGGTTGATCATGACGGTGATCCGCGGATCGGCGCGCAGGTTCTTCTCCTTGCGTCGGCCGAGGGTCGTGGATACCAGCAGGTCGTTGCCGTCCCGGGTGAGCCAGGTGATCGACAGCTGCGGGCTGCCGTCCGGCTGGATCGTGGCGACGGTCGCGAAAACCGGGCTGTCGTCGATGAGCTTCTTCAGGTCCTCGGAGAGTTCGGCGGACACGGAGCGGGTTCCTTCCCTCGGCTGACTACTGTCCCCGGGATCAACTGCCGTCAGTGGAGATCAGCAACGGACAGCCCCGCAAAATCGCGGCTGTCCCCCGGTACGTTCCGGCCGCTCCGGCGGCCGGGCCGGGCGCCGGTGGTGCGAAGACTCCCCGTGGGGCGGTGCGGTGCCGGGGGCGATCCGCACCGGAGGATCTCAGCGGCGGGGCCAGGTGTAGCGGCGGATGAGGACGGCCCATTCCTCGTCGTGCCGGCCCGGGACGAGGTGTCCTGCGCTTTCCCACCGCTGCGCGAGTTCGGCGAAGATCGGCTCCAGCCTGTGGCGGTGAATCGTTTCTCCGCCGTGGGGCTGGTCACCGGTGACGGGGGTGAGCCGCATCGTCGTTGTGGTGGTCGTCATGTGGGTTCGACGCCCGCACGCCCGGGGGGTCAGCGACACGGGACGGGATTCCCTCCGGGACGGGGCAGGGTGGGGCCCACGCGGCTGTCGC
Source organism: Streptomyces sp. NPDC099050 (assembly GCF_044759865.1). Taxonomy (NCBI): domain Bacteria; kingdom Bacillati; phylum Actinomycetota; class Actinomycetes; order Kitasatosporales; family Streptomycetaceae; genus Streptomyces; species Streptomyces sp. NPDC099050. The sequence continues at coordinate 26,426 of NZ_JBIWAE010000046.1, forward strand.
GGGCCCCACCTGCCCTGGTCTATGCCGTGGAGCTCAAGACAGGGGGCGCCAGGGGGCAGTGGATCAGGGTCCTGTGAGGCGTGGTCCGGGGAGATTGTGCGGCCCGGTGGCGGCGTGGTTCGCGTGGTTCCCAGTACGCAAGGAGTACCGCCGCGAGCATCGGGACACAGGTCAGGAGTATGAACGTCATGACGTGGCCACCGCCGTCAGTGAGCCGGCCGGGGCCGGCTGCTGTGCCGCTGCGGCGGCCGCGAGCAGGAGGCGCTCCACGGCCCGGGAGCGGTTCGCCAGCCTGAGGCGGCGCCCGCTTTGGGGCCACCACCGCAGGACGGCCAGGAAGCCTGAGTCGCAGAACGTGACGCGGGAGGTGTCCAGAACGAGCCCGGTGTAGCCGTCGGAGACGGCCGAGGCCAACAGGGCCCGCAGCGGGGCGGCGCTGAAGTGGTCGATCTCCCCGGTGAGGTGGAGGACCAGGGTGGTGTCGAGGGTGGTGTGGGAGTGGACGACTATGGCGCCGGGCGCGGTGTCCGCGCCCGAGTCGTGCGGGGTAGGACCCGCCGATACCGAGGGAGTGCCGGGCAGTATCGGGACGGTGCTCGATGTACTCACAACCCCATCAACGCCCGCCACCACGGAGCAGGAAACGCGTCACGCAGCCCTTTCACCCCATGTGACCAGCACAGATCCCCCGTGGAGGGAAAGATTCCACCCGAACGAGGCAGTCCCGGCATCTGAGGCGCGGTCCCCGCTGACCTGCCGCCCCGGCAAATCCGGCCGCCTCGCGGCAGTAGCCGGCCGGCAGGCGGAGGCCTGGGCAGGCGGTAATGACAGTCATCCATCCCCGAAGGCCGCTTCCCCCCGGTTCCCCTCCATGAGTCCCCCACGGTTGCCTCCCCTGGTAGCCCCCGCGTCTCCCCCGATGCTGCAGAAGAGACGAAGCACCACCCGTGCCGCACAGACCCTGGGATCGTGGCCGTGTGAACACAACCAGCACCGGCCACCCGCCGGCGGCCCTGCGAACACCGGCCCGGACATGGTGAACGCCGGACGGCCCGAGTCTGGCTGCGTATGGGCCCCACCACCCGTATCCGTGCCGACAAGGTCACAGCCGTCACCCCCGGAGGCGACCACCTCTACCTCCAAGTCACCGGCGTCCCGGACGGCCTGGTCCTCCACCTCCCCGTCGGCGCGGAGCGCACCGGCGCAGCGGCACCCGCGTCGACTGGGCTGATGAACTCCGGCGCGTCATCGAGCAGGCCGCCGCCGAGCCCGTGGGGACCCTGGTCACCTTCGAGTCGGCCAACGGCTTCCACGCCGTCGGCTTCACCGCCCACTCACTGACCGGCGACGGCCGCCCCCTCATCCAGCCCCCGCTCCACCCCGTTCCCGACGTCATTCCTCAGCGGCCCATCCCCGCCACCTGGGCAGCCCGCGCAGCAGCAGGGAGGGGTGAGCTCTGGGGAGGACGGTCTGATGTGAAGTGGTTACGCCGAGTGCGGGTTGCGGGCTATGCTGCGCGAAGCGTCCCAGACCCCGACGTGGCCAGTACTGGCTTGTAGTACAGGTGCCTGCGGGGGACGGATGAACGTGTCCGACCGCCTGTGTGCGTCTTCCGAGGGCTCCGTGCCCTGTCGAAGAGTCTGACCGCATGGAGAGCGTGCCGGGCGGGATCCGCACACCGGGCTCCGCCCTTGGGGCGCTGCGCCGGTTGGTCGCGTGAACCGAGGCATCATGCCCGTTCTGCAGAGCCTGAACGTCTATCGGCACGACCGAGGGGTCCGGGCGTCGATCATCCTGGCCGGTGAGCTCGACCTGGCTACGGCCCCACTCGTGCGCGCGGCGCTGGAGGGCTGTGCGCGCGAGGGGATCCACACCATCGACGTCGATGTGAGCGCGCTCACGTTCTGCGACGTGAGCGGCCTCAACGTCTTCCTCGCGGCCGCGAGGGCCGCTGCTGCGGCCGGCGGTTCGCTGCGCCTGCACCACCCCGGGCGGGCACTGGCCCGGCTGCTGGACCTCACCGGTGCCGGCTTCCTCCTCCAAGACCTGCCGGGCCTTCCGGCCGCCGTCGTGCGTCCCCCGCCCCCGCACGGGGCGCCCTTCGCTCTGCCCCTGGCGTCGTGACGGGGCCATCCGGTGGAACTAGGGTGGGCTGTAGTCGCCCGTGGCCGACGCGCGCGCGAAGGGATCACGACACCATGCGGGTCCGCTCACTTTCGCTACCAGCCTCGCCCGGCGGTGCCCGGTGATCAGTGACCGTATGGCCGAGGTCCTGCGTGGACTCGAGCGCCGGGACGGCACCCATCAAGTCGCCGACGTCACCGCGGCGGGCGCCGCCGCGCTGGGCGTGGACGCCCTGGCGGTCTCCCTGCTGACCGGGGACGTGACCGAACCGCTCTGGTGTTCCGATGAGACCTCCCAGCACTTCGAGGACCTGCAGTTCACCCTCGGCGAGGGCCCTGGACCCGACACGCTGCGCAGCGGAGCGATGGTGCTGGTGCCGGACCTGGCCCAGGTCCGGCCTGACCGCTGGGCCGCCCTGGCCGCGGAGTCCACACCGGTGCGGGCGGTGTTCTGCTTCCCGATGGGGATCGGCGCCATCAGCGTTGGTGTGCTGACCGCCGTGCGCCGCACCCCCGGCGCGCTCACCGCACACCAGGTAGGCGACGCGCTGGTACTCGCCGCCGCCCTCACCGCCCGCCTCCTGGGCAACAGCGAACCCCACGCCGGCGTCCCCGCCCCTCTCGATCCACCCCACACCCTGCAGCGTGCGGTCGTCCACCAGGCGACCGGCATGCTCAGCGTCCAGCTCGCCCTGACACTGCCGCAGGCCCTCCTGCGGCTGCGCGCCCACGCCTACAGCAGCGGGCGCCCCATCACCGACGTCTGCCAGGACGTCGTGGAGCGCCGGCTGCGCCTGGAGCACGACGACAACGGGACGCCCCCGCCCCACGCAGAGAAGGACTGATCGACATGACCCGCGAGCAACGACTCACCGAAGTCTTCGTGGAGGTCGCCGACTCCCTCATCGACGACTTCGACGTCATCGACTTCCTCCAGCGACTCTCCGAACGCTGCGTGGAACTCCTCGACGTCGCGGCCGCCGGCATCCTGCTCGCCGACCAGCACGACGAACTGCAGACCATCGCGGCGTCCGACGAGCACACCCGCCTGCTGGAGCTCTTCGCGCTGCAGCACGACCAGGGGCCGTGCGTCGAGTGCTACCGCACCGGCAGCCCCCGCCTCAACATCGACCTGACCGACCCCCACATCACCCAGGAGTGGCCGCAGTTCGCCACCCGCGCACGCCAGACCGGCTTCGTCGTCACCAATGCCATCCCATTGCGCCTGCGCCGCCGGGTGATCGGCACGCTCGGCCTGTTCCAGACCAATCCGGCCCCGCTCGGCCCCGCGGACCTCACGCTCGCCCAGGCGCTGGCCGACATCGCGACCATCGCCATCCAGCAGCAGCGCACCCTGGACAACAGTGAGGTCGAGCGCGGCCAGCTCCAGTCCGCACTCACCAGCCGAATCGTCCTGGAACAGGTCAAGGGCATCCTCGCCGAGCGCTGGCAGACTACCGTCGACGACGCATTCACCGCCTTCCGCGCCTACGCGCGCACTCACCAGCACCAACTCGCCCAACTGGCCCGCGAGATCGCAACCGGTACCTTCGACACCGACCTGATCCCCCACCCGACCAGCCCTACGCCCCAGCCCTGACCACCGAACCGCCCCAGACGGGCGCCAACGGTGACGCCCAGGCCCGGCCGTGGACGGCTTGCCCTCCACGGGCGCGCCTTGGGCTCTGGAGGTGGATGCGGACAGGCTGCTCCTGCGCGGCCGCCTCCAGCTCACGGAAGACGGCGCCGCCTATCTACAGATGGGTTACTTACCAGTCCTGTTCGAAATCGCGCCACCGATCCCCGACAGTGCCGATGGCGCGCCTAGGTGGAGATCAGCGTCGAAGCCGGCGGCGTAGCCCCCTACCCCGATCAGACCTGGCAGCACAAGATCTTCGACAGAGCCGAATTACATGACCGCTGAGAGTCGAAGTTGGCCAGGAGGAGGGTGGCAGCCTCATGGGCGTCAACATCGCCGCAGATGACCGACAGCGAGTCACCCTGGTCAGCACCCCGGAGTGTGACGTGGGGGCAGACAAACAATCGCGTCATTGCTTGGATCCGTACCTCAACCAGCCGTAGTCATCACGGAAGCGCGGTCAGTCGCACCCGGATCAGGCCCAGAACGCGTCGGTGACGGTGATCTGAGGGTCGGCGTTGCGGCGTATGAAGGTGAAGACAAGCCAGCCGCGGCCGCCCGCGAGGTCGGCGATGTGCGGGCCGCCCGGGCTGGTCGAGGCCAGCGGGCGGACGGTGATCCAGTGAGGCAGGGATACGTCGGCGTCGATACCCCGGTTAGTAGGGGTCGATGGCCGTGACCAGCTCTGCCCGGGCTGAGAGGAGCAGCTGCTTACCGTCCTCGGGCATGCTCTCGAATTCGTGGAGCGGCTCTGCCGTCCAGTCCATCTGCCAGGGTGGGCGTGGGAGCTCGTCGGTCACCGGCCAGGCTCCACGGTGGCCGCCTGGGCGCGCAGTCGGCTGTACTCGGCCAGGAGCCGGGCGGATTCCTCGGGGTCTTCGGACTTCGCGGCGCGGGCCTCTAGGTCGCGCAGGTGTGCTTCCAGGCCAGGGTCGCGGGCGATGGCGTACTGGGTCCACCACAGCCGCATGAAGGCCGGGACCGGGGTGAGGTTGAACGCGTCCCCGATGGCGCGACGCCAGTGAGCCTCGAAATCCGGCAGCAAGTGCGGGGCGTGTTCCTGGATGGCCAGGCGCAGAGCCTGAGGGGTGCGTTCGGGCATCAGCGGCACCCGGCGGGGCTGGTCGCCGTCCGGGCCGTCGAAGTGGATGGGCTGCGCTGTCATGGCGAAGGGGCTCCTGGTATGGCTGTGGTCCGGCCTCAGGCCGCGTCCTGCTCGGCGGGGGTCGAGGGGTGTTGTGCCATGTACTGCTCGAACCATTCGGCCGGCACAAGGTAGGCGAGGGTTTTGCCCTTGCGGGTGATCGCGGCCGGTTCACCGGCGATCCGGGTGCGGTCGAGGATCTCGCCCATCTGCTTGCGGAGGTCGATCGTCGTGTACGCCTTCGTCTCCATCCACCCAACCTACCCCAACTATCATAGTTGCGATAGTCACATGCGGTGCCTTCGCTCCCCGCCACCGTGATCCGCTGCGTCCCGTCTCCGAAGCCCTGCATGCCAGATCGCGGAGGGTTGAGGGCGCCTGAACACCTGATCGTCATCTCCGCACATCGGGTGACGCCGGGCGCAGGGGTTTGCACGCCCGGCCGGTCCTGCGCGTTTGTCGTCGCCGGACGGGCAGACGGTCCCCCGGGGGGTGATACGTCGTGCCGAGGTGGTTCAGTGTTCCGGGAAGGGCGAAGTCGGCGGCCGCGCAGGCCGCCGCGCACGCGTGGCGTGGCGTGCGGACGCCGGGCAGTGAACGGAACGCTCTGCTTCTGGGCGCCAAGACGGTCGTGGCAGCCATGGTGGCGTGGACCCTGGCCCGCTACTTCCTGCCCGCGGCCGTGGCCACGTTCGCGCCGTACACGGCGATGGTGGCCTTGCAGGCGACTGTGTACCGCTCACTGCGCGACTGTGCCCAGTACGCACTGGCCATGGCGCTCGGCGCGACACTGGCCGCAGCCCTGGCGGCCGGCGCGGGCATCCACGGGTGGACCTTCGGTCTCCTCACCCTGGCCGCGCTCTGGCTCGGCCACGTGCTGCGGCTGGGTCAACAGGGCAACCAGGTTGCCATCGTGGGGTTCTTCGCCTTCTCCTCCGGTCAGGGCCGGATCGACTACATCGGCCACCTGGCCGCTTCGGTGGCCATCGGCGCCGTCTGCGGACTCGCCGCCCACCTCGTCCTGGCTCCCGCCCGCCACGCCCGCCACCGGCAGACGGCAGCCGCGGACCTCTACGCGGAGATGAGCAAACGGGTCGGCGGTCTGGCCGACACTTTCGAGGCGACGATTCCCGATGCCGACCGGGTCCGGCAGTGGCGCCGCGATTGGCATCGCCTCGCCCGCGACTGCCAAACCCTCCAGCGGAACATCGACACCGAGGAGGAGAACAGCCTCCTCAACCCCCGCCGCAGCTTCGAAGGCGCCGCCCGGGCCCTGCCACGGACCCGCGCGTCGATCACCATCGCCCAACGCTCACTGGACCACCTGCGCTCCATCACGCGCACCCTCGACTACGCCATCGACAGCCAGGAGATCGAGAACCTTCCTCCATCCTTCCGCACCGGCTTCTGCTCCGTGCTGAGAACCTCGGCCAGCGCGATGCAAGAGATAGGGCAGACACCCCGAACCGACGACAGCCACCTCGCCCGGCTGATCGAAGATGCCGCATCCAAACTCGCTCAGGTCCAGACGCACTCCCAGACGCACCCTGAAAGCCGGCCAGCGTCCCCGACCCTGCAAGGGACCCTCGTCACGGACGCCGCGCGCCTCCTGGCCGAACTCCGCACGGGCCAACAGGACCTCAACCACACCTGAACCACTCGGCAACGAGCTTCGGCGCAGGCACGAAGTCGTCGATTCTGTCGCGCAGAGCCCCACCGACGGGCGCAACCGCCCGCTCAACGACATCTCCATCCAGTCCATCGACCGGCGCAAGTCCTGACCTGTTGAGCGACGCTCTGTATGAGCAGGAACGAGCGGCTTCGCGACAGTCACGGTGGAGACGTCCGTGTGAGAGGCCGGATGCCTTGGGTGTACTTGGTGTGCGACGACACGGTGAGCACGCCCGCCTCCGCGGCCGCCCAGGCCACCCAGATGTGGTCCACGCCGGGCCGCTACGAGTTCACCGTGCCCGAGGGCGTGACCACGATGACCGCCACCGCCACCGCCACCGCCACCGTCACCGGCGGGCGGACGGTCATGGGCCGGCATCGGCGCCGCCGTCAAGGCCGACACCCCAGGGCGCCTGTGGAAGTGCACGCAGCCGCACCGGTACGCGGTGGTGCCTTCCCTCCACCCTGTCGATTACCGGCCGTTCCACCGAGAGCCATAGCCCGGTGACACTCCGTCCTGCGACGCTCTGACCAGGGCGGCGGAAGATTTCAAGTCAAGTGAGACGGTTGGGGTGCTATGAAGCTTGTTGTGCGGGTTCCCTGCGCTTGGCCGGATCGTTGATCCACACGCGTCG
>NZ_JBIWAE010000047.1:0-26221 GCF_044759865.1 Streptomyces sp. NPDC099050
ACGCTTCTTGCGCCGACGGCGACAGATGCCGCGCGTCCCCCACCAGATCGCTCACACCACTACAACGACTCAGAACCCGAACCGTTTCGGATCAAAAGATATTTGCGGTTCTGTCCGGTCCGGTGGACGGTTTGAGAGCGGCGTTGTGCCGGCGGACGCTGGTCTCGACCGCGGTGCCGAGGTTCTGCCAGATGTGAAAGCGGTGTGCGACCTGCACTGCTTGTGGCGCGCCGGTGCGGGCGCCATCGGCGTAGGAGCCGCCTCGGTCACGGCAGATGATCTCCACGCCCGGGTGCTTGCCCAACCAGCTCGCCAGCGTCTTCGCATCTCGGCCCGGCAACAGGTCAAGAGGCTGGCCGGTCGCGCAGTCGATGATCACGGTGCCGTAATGCTGTCCGCGGCGGGTCGCGAAGTCATCGACGCCCAGCACTCTCGGCTCCGGCCAGTGCGGGTCAGGCAGGGCCATCACCAGCCGTAACAGGGTTGTTCTGCTGACCACGCTGCCAAGCACCCCGGCAAATCGGCTACCTGCCCGGCCCGCGAGCGCGACGGCCACCGCTTCCAGAATCCGACGCGACCCCGGTGTCCGTCGGCCATACCGGACGGTCAGCCCTTCGACCTGTTCGACAAACGTGCGCCGCCGGCAGTCAGTGTTCTCGCAGTAGAGCCGGCGCACGGTCAGCTCGACCAGCACCGGCTGACCGCCGACCGGCGTATCGGCCAGCCGCCGCTCATAGGTGCTGTGAACCCGGCTCGACCGAACCGAGCAATCCGGGCACGGCACACCACGGCTCCGCGTCCTGGCCGAGACCCGTACCGTCCCGCACTCAAGGAACACCCGCTCCACCAGCACCGCGCTGAAGCGCGGAAACAGCACCGCTATGAGGTCATCACACCGCACCACGGTCCCAGATGACGGGACGTCACCGTGGCGGAACGGCGCTGATCGCCCTCACGGAATGTGTGCCAGAACCCGGTTCTCGTGAACAAAGCCACGATGCCGATTCCGAACCCGGCGGCAAGCTGGGCGTAGGTGTCGCCGCACCGTAGGTGGGCCAGGGCGAGCAGGGCCTGACGGCCGGCGGGCAGTCGTCGCCACCGCGTACCGATCTCCCGTTACCGAACTGCGAGCTGCTCGCTCAGGTGCCGCAGGGTTCTGCTGGACAGATCGATCGAGGACGGGTAGACAAGCACGCGAAGCTCCTGGCGGCACGGGTGATCTTGGTCGAGAACCCGTCTACCAGGAGCTTCGTCGTTCCGTACAGCCCACACCGACCAACACCACAGCCCCACCGCCAGGTTGAAAAGGGCTTACTGCGTCGATCCAGCTGGGGAGTGTGGAGCCGAGGCGGCCGGTGAGTATCTCCCCGAAGTCCCGAACATGTCCGGCGGCTGTGTCCAGCTCGGGGCAGCGGGCCAGGACCTCCTTCAGACTGGCGCGGTCGTCCTCGCTCAGTGCGGTGGGGTGCCGGGTGAGCCAGCCGGTCACTTGCCGCACTGTCGGCGGCCGGGGTGGCGCCCCGGCCGGAGCCGTGCGCAGGGTAGCGATGTGGGCGCGAACCATCTGGTAGGTGACGGGCGCGTTGTCGGCGCGGAGTTCACCGTGGAGGCGGGTGACGCTGGTGCATCCCTCGATGAAGCGCCGTTCCAGGTAGGGCTTGTAGGGGTCGAGCCTGCTGGGCCGGGGCCGGGGCCGGGCCCGGTTGTCGCGGATGGTGTCCTGCCAGCGTGTGGCGTTCGCGTACCGGAGAACGGTGTTGAGGCCCCAGCCCAGGTGCCGGGCGATCGCTTGACGTGAGTGACCCTGGGCGAGCATCTTCTGGACCAGGGCGTGTGCGGCCTTCTTCCGCTCGGCTCGCCGGCCGGCCGGCTCCGCGCCGTTCTGCGGCCGATCGGAAGCCGGTGGGGGGTCCTGCGACAGCGTGCCGCTGGGCATCGGGTTGCGCAGGCAGTCGCGATGGGCGGCGACGCAGGTCTCCACGGCCCGGCCCAGGTCCTGCCATAGATGGAACCGGTCAGCGACCTGCAGGGCATCGGGGGCACCGCGGCGGGCGCCCTCAGCGTAGGCGCCCGCTCGGTCCCGGCAGATGATCTCCACGCCAGGGTGGCGGATCAACCAGGCGGCCAGCGGTCCGCCCTCGCGGGTCGGGAGCACGTCGACCACGCGATGGTCTTCGTGCCGCTTTACGGGGTCGTGCACGGCGACGACCGCCTCGCCCAGGAGCGAGGGCAGCGGCACCTGGCAGCGGCCAGCGGACTTTCCGGCGGGGCGAGACCGGCCGGAGCGCGGTTTAGCCGGATCCGTGTAGGCACCCGCAGGTCTGGTGCGAACGCTGCGGTCGGAGATGAGGAGAGCGTCATGGTCGCCGGACTGAAGTGCCGTTTCCCCGGTGAAATCAGTCGCCCACCCGGGTGATCCGCCGTCTGGACTCCTCCCGGACAGAGCGGCGGGACGGCTACAACGCAGGGCATGATCAAGAACCACCTGCTGCAGCGCGGCCAGCCCGCGCGGCCCTACCCCTCCTCGCTGTCTCTGCGACCACGTGCGCAGCCGGATCCCCGCGGGTGTCCGTCGCCGGCACCCCGGCCAGCAGGGTGCTCCGGGCGCTGCTGTCGTTGGTCGAGGCCGTCGACCTGATCCCGGTCGCCCACGAAGTCGCCCTCTGAACCGACGGTCCGCCCACTGTCCCACCATTACCACGATGACGAATTGAGAGAGGCCGGCATGAAGACGGCTCGAAGTATCCCGATGGCCCTGGCCGCGTGTCTGGCCGTTGCCGCACTCCAGGCGCCCCCGGCCGCCGCCTTCCAACCCAGTGACAGGGCTCCCTGGAGGACACTGAGCCACGCGCAGGACCAAGGCGACGGACTGCAGGCATGTGTCGATGAGGCACAGGAAAAGCGGTCAGAAGCGTGGACTTGCATGGGCGGAACGCTCAGGGTCACCGAGGACAGCAGCGGCCAGCCGACCGACGCCGCGTATGTAGTCACCGAGGACGTCACCGTGACGCCGGCACCGCGCACGGCAGCGCTGGCCAAGAATGACTACGACTCGTGGTGCGAAAACGGCACGATCTGCGGCCGGAAGATCAACGATTACACGGCCGAGGTGAAGGGAAACGGCGCCTACGGGGACAGCAAGGGGGTGATCGGCACTTTTGACGCCGTCTACAGGCAGTCCTTCGACGGGAACCTACCTCGCTGGCGCACCCTCATCGACTGGGACAGCGGACCCGAGATCAACCCCGGTATCTGGCGGAACAACTGCCGGGTCAACCTCGCCGGCCGACCAGACGACTACTGCGGCAAGAATGAAGTCAACCTCGCCTCGGTGAATGCCAAGGCGCCACGCTCGTGGTGGCCCAGCGGCGAACGGTGGGCCTACAACGACCAGCGGCTGACGGGCAGCGGGAACTACCACGACGACCATGAAGGCGAGTTCACCGCCTTCGGGTACCGGCAGCTGTTCAAAGCCGGCGTGCTGCACACCGGCCGCTGGGCCAAGTGCAACTCACGCACCGGCTGCCAGTACTACCAAGTGCCCTGGAAGCCCTAGTACCAGCCCAAGCCTCTCGACGCCTCAGGCAGACGACGGATCGTCCACTACGGCAAGGCCCCTGAGCTCACCCGCACACACCTCTGCGAATTCAGCGGAAAGGCCCACAGGCACCCCTTGGGCCTCCGCGCCGGCGCACAGGTGGTCGAGTACGCCCTCCACATCCTTGAATCCACCCAAGGGGCGCAGCAGCCACACTCGGCCGGCCGGGCGAGGTGGGATGCCGACTCGGGCCAGGTCCGCGTTGGCATCCCTTTCCTGTGTCTCCCGCTCGGCCTGGGAGACCGGGTGGCAGGCCACGTCCAGCAACCGGCAAGCCGCGTCCAGGGTGGTGTCGATCTGCCACCGGGTCGACCGATCGGGCACCCAGGTACGCGCATCCGGAGGCCACACGTAGGGCAAGAACACCCACATCGGGGCATCTGGTGCCAGCGACCAGCCCCACTGTCCCAGCTCCCGTACCTCCGGCAACCGGTCCGGCTCCAGCTCGCTCACCCCGGACCGACGCTTCGCCAGCCGATGCGGAAGACCACTCACATCCCACGACATACCTACGCACAGTACTCGCCAGGGCCTCGGGTCGGAGTCGCCACGACCCCGTAGGCCACGACCCGGCCGAGCGGAGGCCGGGGCAACACCTGGTCCGTCAGGGACGGTGAGTCGCCGGCCACCAGACCTTCCCCGCCGCCGAGCGTACGACGCTCAACGACGACGCTTGCGCAGCCGGCCCAACAGCCCACCCCGCTCGCGGCGTGATGGTGGGCGGCCGGGAGTGGCCTGGTCCCGGCTACGGACGCGGGGGCGGGCGGAGCGCTTGTGGTCGGTCTGTGCCGTGGCGCGGGACGAACAGCTGCCTGCCCGCCTGGTTCAGGGGATGAGGACGTGCTTCCCGTGGGCTTGTCCGCTCTCGCTGGTGGTGAGGGCGTGGGCGGCTTGGTCGAGTGGGTAGGCCTGGGCGATGGGGAATTGGAGCTTTCCTGTCCGGTACAGGGGGAGGACTTCGGCGAATACGTCGGGCAGGGGCACTGATTCGCCGGGGCCGCCGCCGGTGAAGCGGACACCGTGTGCTGCGGCGTCGGGGTCGGAGAGGGTGATGACCCGCTGGGTGCCGCCGGCCAGTTCCACCAGGTCGGGCAGGGCGCCCCGGCCGGCGGCGTCCACCGCGGCGTCGACTGTGGGCGCCACCGCGCGGACGCGGTCGGCCATGCCGGCCCCGTAGGTGACGGGGATGGCGCCGATCGCGCGCAGGTAGTCGTGGTTGCGTTCGCTCGCGGTGCCGATCACCCGGGCGCCGCGGGCAACCGCGAGCTGGGTGGCCAGTGAGCCGACTCCGCCGCTGGCCCCGTTGATCACGACCGTGTCGGCTGCGCTCACCCCGGTCAGGTTCAGGGCGCGGGCGGCGGCTTCCGCGACGATGGTCATGCCGCGCGACGTCGCTCTGGCTGTGCCAGCCCCGCTCCAGACGCGCGGCACGGAAGGCGGGATTCCCCGGACTCTGCGACATCGCGACCCCCATGACGGCTTGCGGACGAAACAGCGCGCGCCCGAGCGGAAGCAGTGACCCACGACGGTACTCCCGCGAGATGTCCTTGGATGTGTCCTCGTTGCATCCCGCACCTGCCTCTACGGTCCGAAGCAAGGGTTCTGACTGGAGCTCAGCAGGACCGGCCAGGCCCGGACCAAGGGAGGGAACGTGACCGTACGCGTGCAGGCCCATCCGTTTCAGGTGGTGAGCGACATCGACGCGGACCCCGGACTGCCGCTCGACACCGTGGTGATCAGCGAATGGACGAGACAGCCATGATCGACTCGGCTCGGGAGCGGGAGAGCGGTGCCCCTACGCTGTGGTCGAAATACGCGCCCCGCGAATGGGGCACGTTGGGGAGGGGTTCATATGTACATGCGAAGAATGATCCGTCTGACCGCGCCGCTCATTGTCGCGGCCGCGATCGGCACGGTGCTGCCCGCGGGTGTGGCGCAGGCCGCGACCGGTCCGGTCGCCAGCGACTTCAACGGGGACGGGTACCGGGACCTGGCGATTCCGGCGCCACACGTGGCGGTCGGTAATCATTCGGCGGCAGGAGCCGTGGTCGTGCTGTACGGCTCGGCCAGCGGGGTTTCCCCTGCCCGGCGGGCTGTGATCACGCAGAACTCGCCGGGTGTTCCCGGTGAGGCGGAGTTCTGGGACCTCTTCGGCTCCTCCGTCTCTGCCGCGGACCTCGACGGCGACGGATTCTCCGACCTCGTCGTGGGCACTCCCAACGAGAGCTGGGGCGGCCACGACAGCGCGGGAGTGGTGACCGTGCTCTGGGGCAGCCGATCCGGCCTCGTCTCGGGCAGCAACCTCACCACGCCCGGCATCGCCATCAATTCCTACGGACAGGAGGTCGCCGCGACCACTCTGGGCGGCAAGCCGCTGGTCGTGGTCGGTGCGGACGGGGGCACCGGGCTGCGCTTCACCGGGCCGTTCCGGCGCACGGGCGAGGCGGGACGTCGGCAGACCCTCGCGGTGGACCCCAAGCAGGTGGCCTTCGGAGACCTGAACAAGGACGGTACGCCGGAATCGGTCGTCGTCACGGGTCATTCCAGCGGGTGGGGTGGCGGCTTTGTGTATGTGGATCCGCACAAGTCCAACGCGGAACACCTTTGGGAGCCGTCGGCCGCCCGTGGGGGCATGCCCGCGATCGGGGACGTCAATGGCGATGGCCACAAGGACGTCGTCCTCGGCCACCCGGCCGAACCCGAAACCGCTGGCGACACGGTGAACATCGGCGGGAGGGTCTCCATCTGGTACGGATCGGCCCAGGGCATCGATGTCAGCACCATGCCCGTGCAGTTTTCCCAGAGTGCCGCCGGCATCCCGGGCGTCAACGAGAAGGGTGACCGTTTCGGCAGCTCGGTAGCGGTGGCCGATCTCGACCGGGACGGCAAGGCCGAGATCATCATCGGAGCCCCGGGCGAGGACATCGCCGAAGCCGCCGACGCGGGTTCGGTCACCGTCATCCCCGGGATCGCCTCACGCAAGCCCGGCGCGGGCGCCTACAACCTGACCCAGGGGACACCGGGCATCCCCGGAACCTCCGCTACCGGCGACCAGTTCGGCAGCACCCTCTCCGCGGCCGACGTCACCAAGGACGGCCGACCCGAACTGTTCATCGGCGCGCTCGGAGAAGGCGCCGTATGGTCCCTGCCGGGCGGCACCAACGGGCCCACCCCCGCAGGCAGCACCCTGATCAGCGCCAGGTCTTTCGGCCTCTACGGAGACCAATGGTTCAGTGGCGAAGGCGTACGCGCAGAGTAGCCACCAAGGCCATAGGGACGGGGAGAACCTCCGGCGGGATGGGCCACTACGAGTGCCGGGAGCGAGCGTCAACCTGAACTGCAGGCTCGGGTAGGTCGAGATGATTCCCCATAAGCAGCTGCGCCCTGGTCCCACCAGCCGAGCGGTCCGCCCCGTGAGCCCCCGCCCGAGCCGGGCGGACTGATCCGCCGCAGTAGCCACCGGCCGCTCAGGACTGCTGCGGCTCTGCCGGGCCGGTGCCCCCACCCCTTCGGGAGCACCGGCCCGGCTCACCCGAACCTCCGCCCCGCGCCCCGCTCGCCCGACGGTCACCACGTCTATCCCTTCCGGGCGGAACCGTGCCAGGCCTTGCCCACGCGCACCCCGAGGCAGGCAACCGGCCCGCGCGATGAAGCTCAGGCTGCCCGCGGACACCACGTCAACCTCTATCTGTCCGCAAGGGTGATGCCGTCGAGCGCCGCTGCAGGGCGCTCGGCAGTTCTGCTTCACTTCGCCCATGACCGACACCTGCGAGGCCCTCGACCGCGCCGTCAACGCGCTCGCCACGGGCCCGGACCAGACGCACAGCCAGTCCGTCCGAGCCCTGGTCTCGATCGCTCTCAACGAGCCGGCCCACCGCAAGCAGGCGCTCACCGCCGTCGAAGACTTCACCGCGAGCAATCCCGGCGCGCGTTCGGACGCGGTGGTGTCGGCGCGCACCGCACTCTGCGGCTTCGACCCGCAGCGTGCCGCCCGAGCCCTCAGGGCTCTCGAAGGCTCGGCAGTCGCATTCCTGACCGCCTCGGTCGTGGCCGGCTCCGTCTTCGGTGGCAGCGGCCTGACACGGTTCTTGATCACTGTGGCCGTCTGGGTCGTGCTGCTGACCACAGCGGCGGCCTTCCGTCACCTGTGGCAGCCCTACATGGGAGCGTGGGTACTCCTGTCCTGGCAAGTGCCCTGGCTCCGCGCCCTGCTCATTCTGCTGCTCGTCACTTGCCTCACCAGCGGGTTCCGGGCCGTGCCGGACTCCCTTGGTGGCGCCGTCCTGTGCGCCGTGGGGGCGGGCGTGGCGGGGTGGCTCCTGTGATCGAAGAAGCCGACGGGACGCTGACATCGGCCGTGTGACAGCAGGCCGCGTGGGCCGTTAGGCAGGTCAACTGCGACAACGAGGTCACGCCCATGCCCAGCAGCACCCTGCTCCGCGCCGACGGGACAGAGGAGACGTACACCTACTTCGACGGTGTTATCCGGGCGGTACACGACGACGGAACCCGCTGCCCCCGCACCGGCAAGGGCCGCCACACCCAGCGTCCGCTCGACCCACGCTGTCCCGGACGCACGAAATACGTGGCGACCTGCCGCATCTGCAAGTGGGAGAGCGAGTCTCCTTCACACAACAAACTGCAGGCTGAGGTGACCCCCGGAGTGTGGACACAGGGGTTCATGCTGCGAGTGAGAGTTTACTTGTCTTGTGGTGCTGCTGTTCGAACTCCATCGGGGAAAGGTAGCCGAGCGCGCTGTGGCGTCGGAGGGCGTTGTAGTAGATGAGCCACTCGAAGATCGCCAACCTCGCCTGCCGCATCGTCGAGAACAGCTTCCCGTGCATCGTTTCTCGTTTCAGGCCCTGCCAGAAGCTCTCGGCGAGGGCGTTGTCGTAACTCGAGCCGACTCTGCCCATGCTCCTGCGGATGCCGTACTGGTCGCAGACCTGGGCGAACGCGGCGGACGTATATTGCGATCCGCGGTCCGCGTGGAAGATCACTCCGGTGACCTCACCCCCACGGGCCGCGATCGCGGCCTGGAGCGCGTCGATGACGAGCCCGGCTCGCATGTGCGGGGCCATCGAGTAGCCGAGTACCCGGTGGGAGCGGATGTCGATGACGCAGGCGAGGTAGAGCCATGTGGTTGCGACCTGCACGTATGTGATGTCGCCGCACCACTTCTCGTCCAGCGTGCTGGCGGTGAAGTCCCGCTGGACCAGGTCCGGCACCGGCGGCGCGAGCCGGTCCGGAACGGTCGTGCGCTTCTTCTTGCGCAGGTGGCGGCCGACGATCTGGTGCTTGTGCATCAGCCGTGCG
The DNA here is from genome assembly GCF_044759865.1 of Streptomyces sp. NPDC099050. Lineage (NCBI taxonomy): Bacteria > Bacillati > Actinomycetota > Actinomycetes > Kitasatosporales > Streptomycetaceae > Streptomyces > Streptomyces sp. NPDC099050. The sequence continues at coordinate 8,915 of NZ_JBIWAE010000047.1, forward strand.
ACCCGCTTGCGGTTCACCGTGTGACCGAAGCCGCGGAGTTCGGCATGGACGCGAAGCGCGCCGTAGTTGCCGTGGTGTTCGGCGTGGATGTCGCGGATCTCGGCGACCAGAGCATCCTCGTCCGCCTGCCGGGCGGCCCGCACCTCGGCACCGGCGATCCACCGGTAGTGGCCCGAACGGGAGACCTCCAGCGCCCGGCATATCCGCTTGATGCCGAAGATCCCGGCGTGGGCGGAGACAAAGTCCCAAGCGGCGGTCTTCACTTCATCTCCCGGGCGAAATAGGCGGCTGCCCGGCGCAGGATCTCCCGCTCGAGCTGCCCTTCCTTCTCAGCCTTGGCCAGCCGGGTGTTCTCCGCTCGCAGCCGGGCCAGCTCGGCCTCGGTGTCCTGCGGCGCGCCGGCTGCGGCCGGATGGCCGTCTGCGTCACGCACCCAGGTCCGCAGCGTCTCGGGGTTGACATTCAGATCGGCCGCGACGTTCCTGAACGTCCGCCTGCCGGCCGAAGCCCGCCACAACGCGATCGCGTCGGACCGGAACTCCGCACTGTACTTCGAGGGCCTTGCCACATGGTCTACACCTTCCAGGATCAACAAGATCCATTGTCAGGTGTGTCCACACCACAGGGATCACCTCACCTTGCTTCACGCCACGACAGCCCACGCGAGGACAGGAAATTCAGCAATGTCCGGTAATCCGTTCCGTAATTCCGCTTCGTCTCCCGTTCCAGATTCCGAAAGACCTCAGACCGTACGAAATCCAGGAGATTCCGGTCCACCATGCCGTCCGGCCGTAAGTACACCGGATCGCCCGGCCTCAGACCGATGCGGGCCACCGCCTCTGGCAGGTCCTGCACCCCAAGAACACCCTCCGCTGGCAGCGTTCCCCACCGGCCTGGATCCGGCACCCACTCCACGTGCCACTCGCTCAACTAGACCCCTCCTGATGCGCTTGAACACACCAGATCATCAGGGAAGCGATCATCGGCGCGATCAGCGAGGTGATCCGCGGGAACGGCCGAGTAGCCCCGAGAGGCGGTTTCATGCCGACCGGGCAGACGATGGATTCGTAGGACCCGGTTCCCGAGGACCCGGTCCCCGAAGGGCCCGCCTCAGCGGCTCGGGGCCTGACGGCGACCGCGGACGCAGGGCAAGGAGGCTGCGGCGTTGGAAACAGGTGCCAGATGAATGAGCGCATCCCGGTCGAGCAGCTGATCAGCGGCGCTGCCCAGGCTGCCGGCGGCTGGCTGGGCGCGCTGCCGGTCGCGCTCGTGGCCACCAGCGGGACCGGAACGATCGTGCGCTGGAACCAGGTCGCGCAGGAATTGCTCGGCTACACCCCTCCGCAGATGCTGGGGCGCAACATCGCGGACCTTCTCCATCCAGGATCCGATCGCAGTCTGGGCCGCTCCCTCTGGGAAGCCGCGGCCGCCGGACGGGGCGTGATGGGCACGGTGACCGCCTGGCACCGCGACGGGCACCCACTGGAGCTGGAGATCTGGGCCTCTCCGGTGTCCGACCGCCGGCACGGCGTGGCCACGGTGCTGGTCTTCGCTGCCGATGCCCACGCGGCACGGCGTATCCGGGGGTCTTCGGCGGTGTGGGACGGCTTGTTCGCCCGCTCCCCGGTCGGCATCGCGATCCTCGACTCGCAGCTGCGGTTCCTGCAGGTCAACGCCGCCCTCGAAGCCATGAACGGCCTGCCGGAATCGGCACACGTGGGGCGCCGCCTGGCCCAGATCCTTCCGGAGGTGAATGCCCGCGAGATGGAGGAGGCCATGCTGCAGGTGCTGGAGACCGGGCGGCCGGTCCTTGACCGTCGCCGTGTCGGACGGACGCCGGCGGAACCGGACCACGATCGTGTGTGGTCGTGTTCCTACGTCCGGGTGGAGGATCCCGCAGGCATGTCGATCGGCGTCATCGCCTCGCTCGTCGACATCACCGAGCAGCAGCGCGACCACGTCGAAGCCGAAGCCGCACGGCGCCGGCTCGCCATGCTCAGTGAGGCCAGCATCCGGGTCGGCTCCAGCCTTGACCTGGAGCGCACCGCGCAGGAACTCGCCGACCTCGCCGTGCCGCGCCTCGCCGATGCGGTCACCGTGGACGTCCTGGACGCGCTGGCGCGCGGGGACGAGCCCGGCATGGGGCTGGCCGGCGGGGTCGCCCTGCGGCGCCTCGGCAAGGCCCCGCTGTCCGGATCCAAGGTGACCGACATCCTCGCCCCCCTCGGCAGGACGCTCCTCTTCCCCGCCGCCGCCCCCTACACGCAGGCCCTCGCGGCCCGGCAGCCCTTCTTGGCCGCCCGTCTCGACGAACAGGCCGTCGCCCCCGCCGCCCGGCATTCGGCCAAGCCCGCCCAACTGGTCGCGGTGGGTGTGCACTCCTTGGTCATGGCACCCCTGGTGGCGCGGGAGACGGTGCTCGGCGTCGCCACCTTCTACCGCACCCGCCCGATAGGACCCTTCGGGTCCGAAGACGTCACCCTCGCCGGTGAACTCGCCGCCCGTGCCGCGCTGAGCATCGACAACGCCCGGCTCTACCACCGTGAGCACGATACTGCGGTCATCCTCCAGCGCAGCATGCTCCCCCAGCACATCAGCCCACCACCCGGCATCGCCGTCAGCCACCGCTACCTCCCCGCGAGCGACGTCAACGAGATAGGCGGTGACTGGTACGACGTGCTCTCTCTCGCCGGCGGCAAGGCGGCCCTGCTCATCGGCGACGTCATGGGGCACGGCATCTCCGCCGCCGCGGTCATGGGCCGTCTGTCCGCCTCCGTGCGGGCCCTCGCACGCCTGGACCTGTCGCCCGTACGACTGTTGCACCAGCTGGAAGCCGTCCTTGGCGATCTTGCCGAGCCGATGCTGGCCACCTTCCTGTACGTCGTCTGCGACCCGGCCACCGGACACTGCACCATCACCCGGGCCGGCCACCCGCCGCCCGCACTCGTGCTCCCCGACGGCACGGTCCGGCTCCTGGACACCCCGCCCGGTGTCCCCCTGGGCGTCGGGGGCGTCGCCTTCACTCCCACCGAGATCAACGTGCCTGCCGGCAGCCTTCTCGTGCTCTACACCGACGGACTGATCGAAGCGCGGGGCCATGACATCGACGAGCGCCTTGCCGAGCTGACGCAACTGCTCGCTGATCCCCAGCGGCAGCTGGACCACCTGTGCGACTCGCTGATCACTCACCTCGTTCCGGCGGCGGCAGACGACGACGTCGCGCTCCTGGTCGCCCGCATCGGCGGGGTGCCTTGAGGACTGTGGGGCTTCCGGGACACCCGGGCGCATGCGCCTGCCGCGTACGTCACCGGGCGGCGCCCCGGGGGACTGCGAAGTCGGTCAGCCGGGCCGAGCCCGGCGCGAGCTCCGGCCAGGGACCGGGGCAGGCGAGTACGGCGATCGCGGACGTCGGGAACTTCTCCGACAGCCGCTCGATCACTGCGGCCTCCGCGACGTCCACTGCCTCCCGGGCGAGGCTGAGGGCCAGATCCTCCAGGCCCGGGTTGTGGCCGACGAGCAGGAGCCTCCCCACCTCCTCCGCCACTTCGGCCACCACCTCCAGCAGCTCGTCCGGCTCGGCGGCGTACACCCGCTCGTCGAAGCGAACGGGTACCGCGGCGTCGAGCTGCCCGGCTGCCAGTGCCCAGGTCTCGCGGGCCCGCCGGGCGGTGGAACAGATGACCAGCTCGGGGACGGAGCCTGCGTCGCGCAGCCAGCGGCCCGCCGCGGGCGCGTCCCGCAGACCCCGCGGGCCGAGCGGCCGCTCGTGGTCCGCGACGCCGGGGGGCCAGGCGGATTTGGCGTGGCGCAGCAGCACCAGACGCCCGGCGGATTCTGCACTCATGCCCTCAGCCTCGCACGGTGCGCGGTCAGCGGTCCACGGGACCGGCCTGGAGGACTCGCCGAGGGCGGACCGCCTGTGCCGGCACGCACCCTGTGACGCGCCGGACCGACCACCGGACCGACCGGGAATCGGTGTCCGCGCGTGCAGGGACCAGGCGGCCGGTGCCGCTACCGGGCTGCAGTCCCTGTACTGATTGCCTTTCCAGCCAAACCTCAGCGCGCACGGCCGGTGGCCCGCCTTTGCCCTCAGCGGGCCACCTGCCGGGCGAGGTCCGCGACCAGGACGTCTGGGCCGACGGCCGTGACGCCCAGCCGGTCAAGGCCGAGACGCCGCTGCGCGGCGAACTGCGCGCTTGTTGGGCTGGGCCCGGGGTGGTTCTTGTGCCCGGCTGTGCTGTCGGAAGAGGATGGGCGGGCCGGTGGGGTGCTGCCGGCCTCGTTGTCAGGATCCACCGAAGCGGCTGTACGCCGGCACCGGTCTACGTACTCCAGTGTCAGCCCCTGTTGCGACCGGCTCGACGTGTCGCTCGATGCCGCGAGGCTTGTACTGGGCCGGAGCTGCCGGAAGGTACGGGCCAGCGCCTTCGGGTGAGCAACTCGGGCCTAGGCACCGATCGTTGGCCGTGGTCCAGTCGTACCTGCGACCCTATCGTCGGCACGAAAGAAAGCGCTTTCTATCTCCATGGTGCGGCACGTCACCACCCCCATTCGAGGATTTCGGGAGACGGGAATGAGACGTCAGTCGCAGCGCGACTTTCCGCCGGGCCAGCCGCGCTGGCCATCGCGGCCGTGGCCTCGACAACGTGACGTGGACAAGCCCCGGCACGGACTACAAACCGGCAGGACCGGACGTGGAGTCCAACACCACCGTCAGCATCCCCTACGCGTACACCCTCGACGCCGCGGCTACGGCAACGTCCGCGACGCTGCCATGAGCACCTTCTGGTCGCCGACCGGCTCGACCGGCTCGATCTGGATCAAGTGGGGCTCCGCCGTCTCCTTTTCCAGGATCAACATCAGGGAGGCGGCCGGCTCCACCGGCACCATCGGCTCCTGGCGGGTCCTCAACGCCGACACCGGCGCGGTCCTGACCTCCGGCACCGGCGCGGGCGTCATCGCCTTCCCGCGGACCTCGCTGAGCAAGGTCACCTTCGAGATCACCGGCTCGACCGGCACCCCGAAGGTCGCCGAGTTCGAGACCAACGCGGGCTAGCTGTGCATCTGCCGGAGCTTGATTGCAGCGCGGTCTGCGTCTTCTGCTTCAGGCGTTCATAGGGCGTTTGGCCGCCGAGGGCCCCGTGGGGGCGGTGGTAGTTGTGGTAGTCCTCCCACTCGCCAGCAACAACCTTCAGATGAGTTCCGCCGCCAGCAATGCGGCGGTCTTGGCCACCAGGGGGTTGTCGGCCGGTGCGTCTTCCTCGTGCTTGGCCGTCAGGACGGTCATGACGATCGGTGCGCCGTCCGGCGGCCAGGTGATGCCGGAGTCGTTGTTGCCCCCGTACCGTCCGCCGCCGGTCTTGTCGGCGAGAATCCAGTCGGCGGGGAGGCCGGCACGGAATCTGTCGCCGCTGGTCGTGTTGGCGAGCAGCCAGCCGATGAGGAGTTCCCGGTCCTTGGGTGCGAGCGCGTCACCGAGTGTGAGGCGCGCGTAGGTCCGGCCGATGGCGCGGGGGGTGGTGGTGTCGGTCACGCGCCATGGTTCTGCCGAGTTGAGTTCGGGCTCCCACCGATCGAGCCGGGTCCTGCCGTCCCCGATCGAGCGGCAGAAGCGGGTGATGGCGGTCGGTCCCCCCAGCTCGCGGAGCAGCAGGTTTCCTGCGGTGTTGTCGCTGTAGCAGATGGCTGCGTCGCACAGCTGGGCGACGGTCATGCCCTTTTCGAGGTTCTCGGCCAGGCCAGTGCGGGGCGAGTAGCCCGACTTCTGTACGTACTCTGCGGTGTACCGGATGCGCTTGGCCAGGAACTCGCCCTCGTGGTCGAGGTCGCGCAGCACGGCCGCGGCGGCGATGGTCTTGAACAATGAGCACATCGGGAAGCGTTCGTCCGCGCGGTACGCCACCATCCTGCCGGTGCGCATGTTGCGGGCGAACACGCCCAGGCGGGCGGAGTGCTGCTCCTCGAGCTCCCTCAACCGGGAGGTGATGCCGTCCCCGGCAGGTAAGGCGTGTGCCGTTCCGCCGAGGGGCAGGGCGGCGGAGAGTGCCGCGCCGGCACCGAGAGCGAGTGCGGTGCGGCGGGACGGGCGTAATCCTGTGGTGCGTCGCAAGGCGTTCCCCTTCAGAGGCGGTCATGACGTAGTCAACACACATTGGGGCAGCCGGGCGGGAGTCGCTGCGGATGCGACACCTGATGCACGGCGTCCGTCTACGTGGCTTCCTGCCACCCTCGCGCGCCTCGTACGCGGATGCATGAGTACCCGTACTCAGAGACCTCGCAGGAAAGACGTCGCCGGTCGGCAACTGCACTGCGAGACGGCGGGAGATCAAAACTGGCGGTTCTGACTCCTCGTGGGGGCTTTGCCATGTCTGAACCCGTCGTGAACCCGTCCTGCTCGTGCCGGCCGCCGGCGCCTGCCCGGGCCGTGTGGTCGGCGCGGTGCAGACCGTCTGCATCCCCGCGCCCTGGCTGCTGGCGCTCGCCTTCACCGACTGGAGCCGGCTGAGGCGGTAGTCGGCGAACGGGCCGCGACCTGTCGTCGGACGTAGGGCTGAGGCCGTCACCTCGCCACAGCGGGCGCAAATGCCGTCAACGGTTGGGCAGCTGGTCGTAGGTCATGAACGTGTAGGTCGCGGAAAGAGCCATCGTGTTCCCTTGCGGGGCCGGGAGACCGAGCCGGTTGTTGACGAGACGTTCCAAGGGGCCGCATCCGGTGGCGGCCGGAACGGCGAAGGTGTCGTCCTTGGCGTCGAACGCGATGACCGGCGGGTTCTTCGATATCCATCGTGAGTTGCCGAGGCGCTGCAGGCGCAGCTCGAGAGGAGCGTCGGCGCCGATGACGCAGCCCTGCGGCAGCAAGGGGCCGACAGCGCGGTAGCGCACGGTGAACAGGCCCAGGTTGTTGCCGTCGGAGTAGAAGTCGGACCGGCCGCCGTACTCCGGCTGCAGGGTCAGCGACATCAGCGGATTGTGGGGGCCCCCGGCGGGGGTGTTGCCGAGGAGCCCACCGGGAACGGGGGTCGGTTCGCTGCGCAGTGCGCCCCAGATCTGGCCCCTGCTTCCGTCGGGCATAGGGCCCTCGGCGTGGGTGAGGGTCATGGGTGTGATCTCGCGAATGTGCCGGCTGCCGAGGGTCAAGGACCCGGTTGCGGTCAAGACTTCGCACTTCCAGCGAGTGGCATCGACGCCGGCCGGGATGTTCGGGCAGTCGCTGAAGTCGTACGACGGCGGAGGTGCCGCCTCGGCAGCCACCGAGGGTCCGGCTGCCGCCATGGCGAGAGGTGTGGTGAGAGCCGCGACGACGGCAAGCCCTACGGTCCGGCGGCGAGCGGCGAAGGGGCGTTTCTGAGCGGTGATTTCCATGCCCCTCAGCCTGCCGTCGCGCCCACCACGCCAGCCACAGGGAATCCCCTTACACCGCCCTGAGCCGACCCTGACCTTTCATCAGGGTCGGGCACACGCCGGAAGGAAGGGCGCGCCAAGAGGCGGAATGCTGCGCGGGGCAGGGGGGTTGACCGAGGCATGACTCAAGGACCAGCACCGCGTTCCCCGTCCGACGAAGCGCTCTCCGCCCTGCTTGCCGACCAGCAGTTCGGGACGCTGGCCACCGTGAAGCAAAGTGGCCATCCCCACCTCACCACCATGCTCTACAGCTGGGATCCTGAGACGCGCACTGTTCGGCTGTCCACCACGGCCGACCGCGTCAAGGTCAAACACCTCCGGCGCAATCCCCGGGCGGCGCTGCATGTGCAAGGCGGCGACGTCTGGTCATTCGCCGTCGCCGAGGGGGCGGCGGAAGCCTCCGGTACTACCACCGCACCCGGCGACGCGGTCGGACGTGAACTGCTCGCGATGATCCCGACAGCAGCGAAGCCCGAAGACGAGGACGAGTTCCTCAAGCAGCTGGTGGCCGAGCGCCGACTCGTCATCCGGTTGTCGGTGGAGCGGCTGTATGGGACGACCTTGGACATCGGGTAGATGAGACCGCGTACGTGCGCGGTACCCGCACGGCCCGCAGGCCTTCCCGGCCAGGCCGTGGCTGCCCAGGATACGAGCAGCACAGTGCGACCGGCCCACGCGTGCTGCTGGGCAAGCCCTTCACCCGCTGGAGCGTCTTGCGCAGATGATCTTGCGCGGGCAGCATGGCCTGCTGACAGGACATCGCGGTCGCCAGGGGGTGCGGCGACCGGACTGGAGGTGCACGCCATGATCAGGCTGTTGGACGGACCCATGACCTGGGTGGCGACGGGGGACAGTATCACCCAGGCCGCACTGCACACCCATGGCGCGCGCGGTTGGGTCGAGCACCTGCACGAGCGGGTTCGGTGGCAGTTGGGCCGGCTCACCGACGTCGTGGTCAACACCGGGGTCTGCGCGTGGGGCGCGGCCGACGTACTCGCGTCCCATGACCGCCTCATCGGCCGGTTCGAGCCCGATGTGCTGTCCGTGTCCCTGGGCACCAACGACTGCCTCGCCGGGGAGGAGGGGCTGGGGGAGTTCCAGGACGCGATGCGCCGGATCATCACCGGGGCGGGCCCGCGGACGCAGGTCGTCGTGCATACGCCGGTGCTGGTCAGTTCCTCTGACAGGGGGCGGCGCGCGGCACTTCCCCTGTACTGCCAGGCCGCACGCGAGATCGCGAAGGACACCGGCGCACTGCTCGTCGACCACGAGGCCCACTGGCTGGAGCACTACGGCACGGCTGACCCGATCGCGTGGCTCGACGACCCGGCGCACCCGAACGCGGCCGGTCACCTCCACATGGCGAACCACACCCTGCGTGTTATGGGCTTGGGCGAACTGGACCCCCTCTAGGGGTGTCAGCCGGGCCGGACGGGAGAGACCATGGCTTTTGATCCGCAGTTGCAAGCCCTGTACGACCAGCGCGCTGCGCAAGGTGTCAGGCCGCTGTACGACATGACACTCGCCGAGGCCAGGGCGGCCGATCTGGCCGCCGTCCAGGCCGACGCCGGTGCTCCTGAACCCGTGCGAGAGGTGTTCGACGAGTCCATACCGGGGCCCGCCGGAACATTACTCGTCCGCGTCTACCGGCCTGAGGCGGGACCAGGCCCCCTGCCCGTGCTGGTCTACTTCTTCGGCGGCGGCTGGACACTGGGAAGCATCGAGACGAGCGACGCGATCTGCCGGAGTCTGGCCAATGCCGCAGGCTGCCTCACCGTCGCGGTGGGATATCGCCTGGCGCCGGAGAACAAGTTCCCCGCCGCGGTCCACGACTGCTACGCGGCCCTGCGCTGGACCGCCGAGCACGCTGCACGCCTGGGCGGCGACGCTTCGCGTATCGCTGTCGGCGGCGACAGCGCCGGCGGCAACCTCACCGCCGTGATGACCCTCATGGCGCGGGACTCCGGCGGCCCGGCCATCCTGGCCCAACTGCTCGTCTATCCCAACACCGGCCATCTCGCGGACACCCGGTCCCGCCGCGAGAACACCGACCCGCTCCTGTTCAACGACAAGTCCGTACAGTGGTATTGGGACAACTACCTGAGCTCACCCGAGGAGGGGGAAAACCCTCTCGTGTCCCCGCTGCGCGCTCCCAGCCTAATCCGTTGCTAAGAGCGTTCCCTGGAGCTGTGGTTCCGGGTTGCTCCCACAGCGAGCCCATGACGTTTCAGACCGTCCAGGCGTACGACGCCGCCACGGAGCGGAACGCGCGGGCTCGCTGGCAGACGGTGGTGGACCGGCGGGCGTCGAGAGGACGCCTACTCACAGCCCGTTCCCAAGAGGACTCCTGTGAGACCGTGCGCCTCTCGGTGCCTCCCCGGCCACCATCGGAGCGGCGTCACGCGTGCGCCGGAAGCACGCTTGGGTAACACAGGGTCCGCAGACCTACTCGTAGATCGGCGGCTTCCGGTGCACACGTGACGCCGCTCCGGGCGCCGGGCGGACACCTGAAGCCAGCGTGACCTTCGAGGTCCAGGCTGAGACAGGGTGCCGCCCGGTGACCTCGCAGATCAGAGGAGTGTTGGCGTCGTGGGCGCCGGGCGGACGCCTTGGTAGTACACGGCTTGCGCCCCGCTATAGAGCGAGCGGCGCCCGGCGCCCTCGACGTCAACACTCCAAGCTTGATCACTCGTTGGTGTTGGTGGTGCGAGCCCACCCCACGGTGACCTGTTGATATGCCCGAGCCGTTCGAGCTCCCGCATAGACCGAGGCCCGCGGGGTGAGCTGGTGCCACGGACAGCTACTGAGGTGGCGGACCGGCCCTCGTGCTGAGTCCTGGGATTAGGTCGCTGCGTGGCCCTCACGAGCTCGTGACCAGCACAAACCGATGCAAGGGGAGGAAGATCTTGATCTACTGCGGTATTGACTGGGCGGAGAAGACACACGACGTCGCCCTGGTCGACGACAGCGGCCAGTTACTGGCCAAGCGCCACATCACCGATGATGCCGCTGGCTACAAGATCCTGCTGGACCTGCTGACCGAGTACGGCGACACCGAGGAAGCGCCGATCCCGGTCGCGATCGAAACCTCGCGGGGCCTGATCGTGGCAGTACTCCGGACGGGCAAACGGAAGGTCTTCGCGATCAACCCGATGGCCGCCGCCCGCTACCGCGACCGCCACTCGGTCTCGCGCAAGAAGTCCGACCCCGGCGACGCCCTCGTGCTCGCGAACATCCTGCGCACCGACATGCACGCCCACCGGACACTGCCCAACGACAGCGACCTCGGCCGCGCCATTACCGTCCTCGCCCGAGCTCAGCAGGACTCGTTGTGGAACCGCCAACAGTTGTCCAACCAGCTCCGCTCGCTGCTGCGGGAGTACTACCCGGCAGCCTTGGCGGCCTTCGAGTCCTGGCAGAACGGCCTATGCCGCCGCGAGGCCCACGAGCTCCTCAAAGCGGCCCCCACGCCGACGCGAGCGGCTCGACTGACGCGCACGCAGCTGCAGGCGGCGCTCAGGCGGGCCGGCCGCCAACGCGGCATCGTCGCCGAAGCGGACCGACTCCGCGAGACCCTCCGCGCCGACTGGCCCCATCACCCCCGGCTCGTCGAAGACGCGCTCGGCAAGCAGATGCTCGCCCTCCTCATCCAGCTGGAAGCCGCCTGCACCGCTGCCGATGACCTAGCGAAGGCGGTGGAAGAGGCGTTCCCTCAGCACCCGGACGCTGAGATCATCCTCAGCTTCCCCGGCCTGGGCACACAGCTCGGCGCCCGGGTGCTCGCCGAGATCGGAGACGACCGCAAACGCTTTGCCGACGCCCGCGGACTGAAGGCATACGCCGGCGCCTCACCAGTCACCAGGGCATCCGGCAAGAAGTCCAGCATCACCCGCCGCTGGGTCAAGAACGACCGCCTCAACCACGCCGGCTACCTGTGGGCCTTCGCATCACTCAGGCGCTCTCCAGGCGCCGACGCGCACTACCGACGGCGCCGCGCGCACGGAGACTGGCACGCCGCCGCCCAACGGAACCTCTTCAACCGCCTACTCGGCCAGCTCTACCACTGCCTGCAACAGCGCAAATTGTTCGACGAACAAACCGCGTTCCCTGTCCAGGTGGCTGCCCTCTGACAGGTGATCTTGACTGGAGCCGGGTCGTCCCTGCTGGTGCGTCGGAAACTGCGATGCATGTGGGCCGGGCGGCGACCGGCTTACGCCCCGTCGGCGAGGATCAGTTCGGCCATCGCAAGCAAGCCACTGAAGACCCTGAGTCCCTCTCGGTACTCCGCCGAACGCGCCAGCAGCGCTACGGCCGAACGGAGCTCCGGTAGGCAGTCCCGGAGAACCTCGACGTGGTCCGGGCCGGGAACTCCATCGTTCTTGAGGTAGGTCGTGACGCAGCCGGCCATGTTGAAGTCCAGGTACGCCAGATCGTGTCTTTGATCAAACGGCACGTCGGGGAACGGCCCGGGGTGGTGCGCGGCCCACAGGAGGGCCACCTCGCTGACGATCGCCCGGTGTCGGTCGGGCCCGGGAGGCGGGATGAGAGTGGTCACGAAGCGATCCTCCCGCACACGCCGGGCCCCACCCGCCGCCGGGCCTCCTTCGACCTGGCCGACATGCTGATCAAACATGACCGCTCGGCTGAGGCCCTGGCCGCCATCCCCACGATCGTCAAGGAACGCGCGGCCGCCGAGCGGCAGGCCGGCCCAATATCGCCTGTCATAGGACAGTGGCCGCTGCGGCTTGACGAGTTAGCGTGCTGAGGTGTCTCACAGGTCTGCCACAGGCCCTGGTGATCACCGCCGAGTACGACCCGCTGCGCGACGAGGGCGAACAGTACGCCCAACGCCTGCGCGACAGTGGTGTACCGGTAGAGTCCACGCGCTACCCGGGCGTGGCCCACGGATTCTTCGCCATGGCGGGCGCCCTCGACGCGGGGAGCCGCGCGCTCAAGCAGGCGGCCACGTACCTGCGCACCGCCTTCGCCTGCGACTCCACGGATGCGTGATGGCTCACCTGGCACCGACGATTCCGGCGGTGGCCGCGACCCGGCGGTCAGTCTTCGGTCGGGCCTGTGCCCGGGCCGCCTGCGTCGAGCCGGTGCTCACGCAGCGTCGCGCGCAGATCGGCCACGCCGGTGAACAACGCACCACGCAGGCCGACGGCACGCGCGGCGTCCACGTTCTCCTCCCTGTCGTCCACGAACAGGACGTCCGGCGGTTGCCCGCCGAGCATCCGCACGCACCACACGTACGCCTCCGGGTCGGGTTTGGCGTGACCGATCCGGCAGGAGAACCCGCACACCTCGAAGTGCCTCAGCCAGGAGTGGTGCGCCTCGTAGTGGGTGGCCAGTTCAGGTGGGATGTTGGAGAGCAGGCCGAGGCGCCGGCCTGCTGCCGCGAGCTCCTCGACGAGCGCCACCATCTCCCCCTCGACCCCGCTCCAGCTGGAGACATCGGCGTCGATGAGCGCCCCGATCCGTGCGGCGCCGAAGCGTGTGCCCAGCGCCGCCCCCACCTCACGCCAGTAGCCCGGACCGGTCAGCTCACCCCGGTCGTACGGCGGGCGCAGCCGCCAGTACGCGTCCCAGAAAGCGGGCGCGGGCGCCCCGGAGATCGAGACGAGCACCGTTCTCATCTCCGACGACTGGTGCTGTGCGATGACGCCGAACAGATCGAAGAGGACGGTGCCTTGGGGCGCCATGGTCTGTCTCATACCTTTCGTACCGTGACGCCGGCAGCCGCCAGGGCGTCGGTCACCCCGGTCGGTGCCGTCTCGTCGGTGACGACGGCGTGGAGCGCGGTGGGGGGCGCCACGAACGCCAGGGCCGTGCGGGAGAGTTTCGCCGCCTCGGCGACGGCGATGGTGCGCCGCGCGGACGCGATCGCCGCGCGCTTGACGGCCGCGTCGGCGAGATCGTAGGCGGTCAGCCCGTCGTCGGCGGTGAGACCGCAGCAGCCGATGACGGCCGTGTCGAAGCGGACCGCCGCGAGCGACGCTTCCGTGAGGGGTCCGGTCAGTGCCAGCTCGCCGGGCCTCGGTTCACCGCCCGGGAACAGCAGACGCACCGATGGTGCGCCGGTCAGTGCGTTGGCGGCGTGCAGCGACAGCGGCATGACGGTGACTCGGCGCTCGTGCAGTGCCTTGGCGACTTCCAGGCACGTCGTCCCGCTGTCGATGACGACGGACTCCCCGTCTGCGATCAACGCGGCGACATCCGCCGCGATCCGGCGCTTGACCTCCACCCCCTCCTGCGCCCGTAGCGCGAACGGCGGCTCCTCGCCGCGGAGGAGCAGACTGCGCGCACCGCCGCGGAACCGTTCCAGGACGCCCTGTTCGGCCAGGACCTCCAGGTCGCGGCGCACCGTCATCTCGGAGCAGTCGGTGAGTTCGGCCAGCTCGGCCACGCTCAGTTCGCGCGCCTCCCGGACGGCGGCGGCGATTCTGCGGTGTCGTTCCGTGGTAACCATGAAGAAATTGCACGTGATGCGTGTTCGAAAGTCAACCTATCGAACATGTTCCTTGTTCGATATGGTCACCGTCATGGATGGACACCTGCGAGCAGCCCGACTCGCCACCTTCGCCTTCTTCGCCGTGAACGGTTTCGTGATGGGCATGTGGATCGTGCACATCCCCGCCGTCGAGTCCCGTACGGGGATCAGCCACGCGATGCTGGGGTGGCTCCTCCTGCTGCTGGGCGGTGGCGCGTTCGCCGGGATGCAGTTGTGCGGCCGCCTCACCGACCGCCTCGGTGCCCGCCGGGTCGTACCGGTGGGGGCCGCGCTGTGCAGTGCGGCGGTGGTACCGCCGGCGCTGGCCACCGACGCGCCGACCCTCGCGGTCGCGCTGTTCCTACTGGGATTCGGCAACGGCTGTCTCGACGTCAGCATGAACACGCACGCCGTCCAGGTGGAGCGCCGGTACGACCGACCGGTCATGTCCGCGTTCCACGCGGTGTTCTCGCTGGGCGGTGTGCTCGCAGCGCTGGTCGGCGCGCGGCTCATCACCTGGGGCTGGGACCTCCGGGGGACCATGACCGCCGTTGCCGTGACCGGTCTCGTGGTCACCTGCACCGCCACTCCGGCTCTCCTCGGCCGACCGCGCGGCGCTGAGAGCGGCGCGCGCTGCGACGCTACGGCGGACAAGGCCGCTACGACGCGCACGGACACCGCGGCCGACGGTGCGCACCCGGCCGGACGGCGGCGGACTCCCCGACGGGTGTGGACCCTCGCCGTGCTGGCCCTGCTGCTCATGCTCTGCGAAGGCGTCGCCAACGACTGGAGCGCCCTGCACCTCCAGGACGTGCTCGGGGCGCCCGCCGCCACCGCGGCCTTCGCCTACGGCGCCTTCGCGACGGCCATGACGGTGGGCCGGCTGCTCACCGACCGAGTCGTCGCCCGCACCGGACCGGTGTTCGTCGTGCGCTACGGCGCCGGCGCCGCGGGCATCGGTCTGGCCGTCGCCGCGCTGTCCCCATGGGTGCTGCCCGCGTTGGCCGGCTGGGCGGTCTTCGGGCTCGGGCTGTCCGGCTGCGTACCGCAGTTCTTCAGTGCCGCCGGCCACATGGAGGAGGACGCGGCCGGCGCCCACGTCTCCAGAGTCGCGGGGCTGGGCTATCTCGGCATGCTGGCCGGCCCCGCTGTGATCGGCCCGCTGACCCATCTCGTACCGCTGAACCTCGCGCTGCTGTTGCCGGTGGCGCTCTGCGCAGGGGCGGCCGCGGCGGCGGGCGTGCTTCGCGCCGACCCATTGCCCTCGGCCGGGTCGGCTCCGCGACCCGCGACCGGCACTCCGTCGAGCGATACGGGCGCGGGCGCGGTCCGAGGCGCCTGAGGCTACCCCTGAGACCAGCTCGCCCTACTTCGTGTAGTTGTAGACGGTCGCCCGGGAGACGCCGAGCTGGTCGGCGATGAGTTGTGCGGAGCTCCGGGTCTCGAAGAAGCCCTCCCGATGCAGCCGCCGCACCAGCTCGCGCTTCTGGTCACGGTTGAGGCCGCGCGGGGTGCTGGAGCGCTCCGCCGCGAAGGAGTCGATGGCCGAGCGGAGTTCGCGTCCGCTGCGGTCGCGCAGTGTCTCCAGGGGCTCGTCTTGGTGTTCGACATCCGTGGCGACGAGGTTGGCCAGGGTCAGGGCCAGCGGCGACAGCGTGCTGAGGTCCAGGTTCAGGCACAGGGCCGCGACGTAGCGTCCCTCGGCGTTTTTGATGCCGATCGAGGTGCTCTTGGCCGGGCGTCCGTCCGGGAATTGGTTGCTGTAGTTCTGGATGACGCTGGGGTAGTCGGGGTCCGCGATGCGGCGCAGGCCCAGTTCGGTGGCGGAGTCGCCGACCTGCCGTCCGGACAGGTTGTTCTCGATGGTGCGGATGGCGTTGTCGGGTCGGCGCAGATCGTGCAGGACTACCTCGCACAGACCTGGGAACATGCGCCCGACGGCGACAGCGATGCGCTCGGCTTCCCGTACGAGGTGCTCGTCTTCCGGCACGGCGGGCTGGTCGGCGCGTGTGTCATCCGGTCGGCCGGTGGGGTATGTCATCGAGCGCTGCTCGATTCCTGAGCGCCGTCACCGTGCCCGGCGAACACCGCGGCCATCTTCTCGGCGGACTTCAGCCCCGCGCCGGTGAGCACGACCACGGTCGTCTCCTCTGGAGCGATCTCTCCGGTCGCGATGAAGTGATCGAGCGTCGCCGCGGCGACGCTGGCGGTCGGCTCGGCGTACAAGCCTCGCGCGCTCAGTGCGCGGACCGCGGCGTGGATCTCCGCCTCGGGGACGGCGTAGGCGGCGCCGTCGGAGCGGCGGATGGCCTCCACCGCCTCGGGCAGCCGGACCGGGTGGGCGATGGACGCGCCCTCTGCGATCGTCGGCAGCCGCTCGTCGCGGCGGGCCGGGTCGATGCCGTGGAAGGTGTCGGCAATGGTCGCCCAGTGCTCGGGCTGCCCGACGAACAGGCGCGGGCGCCTCTCGATCTGGCCGGCCCGGAGCAGTTCGCCGAACGCGAGGTCGCACCCGATGACGTTGCTGCCGGCCCCGGCCACGAGGACTACGTTGTCGGGCGCGGTGAAGCCGAGGGACTCCCACATCTCGTAGGCGATGGTCTTGGTGCCCTGGATGAACATGGGGTGCCAGTTGTGGCTGGCGTAGGGGATCTGCTCCGACTGACGGATCGCCTCGTCCGAGACCTCGTCGCGGGTGCCGTCCACGAGCTCGATCTCGGCCCCGTAGGCACGGGCCTGGAGGATCTTGGCCGCTGAGGTGGCGGCCGGAACGAGGATCTTGGCGCGGATTCCGGCAGCGGCGGCGTAGGCGGCCACCGCGGAACCGCCGTTGCCCGAACTGTCCTCGAGTACGCAGTCGGCGTCGTGCGCCGCGAGGTGGGACATCATCACCGATACGCCCCGGTCCTTGAAGCTGGAGGTCGGGTTGAACCACTCCAGCTTGAAGTGGACGCGCCGGCCGGCCCAGTCGACCGGGATCATCGGCGTACACCCTTCGCCCAGGCTCACCCGGCGGGCGGCCGGGACGGGCAGGGCCGCGTGGTAGCGCCACAGGGAGCGCTCGGCGGTGTCGATCTGTTCGGGACGCAGGCCCGGCAGTGCGCTGACGGCGAGGGGGCTGCCGTCCTCGCCCCGCCAGCGGGGGTCGTCCAATGAGTAGCGCTTTCCGGACCGGTCGTACAGGTGGGGGCCTGTGACGGCTGAGTGTCGTTCGGCGTTCATGGGAGTTCCGGCTTCTACTCGCTCGACGTGCTGTCGCTGAGGTTCCAGGCCCGGCGGGCAACCTGCCCTCCCCATGTTAGACATCCTATCTAGATGCAATACCAGTGACTTAGGAATCCCAGACGCGTGGGACCTTCACTGGTGGGTTGATCGGGGCCGTTTTGTGGTGCGGGGCGATGGCTACGGCATCG
>NZ_JBIWAE010000048.1:0-23662 GCF_044759865.1 Streptomyces sp. NPDC099050
CAGATGTGGAAGCCCGGTAACGGGTGGAGCTGACTGGTACTAATAGGCCGAGGGCTTGTCCTCAGTTGCTCGCGTCCACTGTGTTAGTTCTGAAGCAACGAACTGTTGCTGGTTTCTAGAGCTAGAACATAACTACAAAGTGTGCTTGTTCGCTCGAAACCGATTAGGGTTTCGGTGGTCATAGCGTTAGGGAAACGCCCGGTTACATTCCGAACCCGGAAGCTAAGCCTTTCAGCGCCGATGGTACTGCAGGGGGGACCCTGTGGGAGAGTAGGACACCGCCGAACAATTTTTCAAAGGACCCCTGGTCCAGCGTTCAACGCTGGAGCAGGGGTCTTTTTTGTTTTCCGGAGCTTTAAGTAGCTTCACGCAGCTTTACGCCGAAGCGCGGCCATGGGTTGGTTGCGCGAGAATGACTAGCGGTACCCCGAAGACAGGAGTCACACCCATGTCCAACTCTCCCGACGATCGTCCGGAGCGCGAGCCTCGGCGCAACGACGGCGGTGACAGGGGCGGCTACCGCGGGGGCCGTGACGACCGTGGCGGCGACCGTCCGCCTTTCCGTCGCGATGACCGTCCCTCCGGTGGGGACCGTCCTTCCGGCGGTGGCTTCCGCCGGGACGACCGTGGCGGCCGTCCGGCCGGCGGCGGCGACCGCCCGTCGTACCCGCGTCGCGATGACCGGCCTTCTGGTGGGGACCGTCCCTCCGGTGGCGGGTTCCGCCGGGACGACCGTGGCGGCCGTCCGGCCGGCGGCGGCGACCGCCCGTCCTTCCCGCGTCGCGATGACCGGCCTTCTGGTGGGGACCGTCCCTCCGGTGGCGGGTTCCGCCGGGACGACCGTGGCGGCCGTCCGGCCGGCGGCGGCGACCGCCCGTCCTTCCCGCGTCGCGATGACCGGCCTTCTGGTGGGGACCGTCCCTCCGGTGGCGGGTTCCGCCGCGATGACCGTGGTGGCGACCGTCCCTCCGGTGGCGGTTTCCGTGGGAACGACCGCGGTGACCGTCCGTCGTACCCGCGTCGTGATGACGACCGTGGCGGGTTCCGTGGCGGCCGTGATGACCGTGGTGGCGACCGTCCGTCGTACCCCCGTCGTGACGACCGGCCCTCTGGTGGGGACCGTCCCTCCGGTGGTGGCTTCCGTCGTGACGACCGTGGCGACCGCCCCACTGGTGGTGGCTTCCGTGGCAACGACCGTGGTGACCGTCCCTCGTACCCGCGTCGCGATGACCGGCCCTCCGGTGGCGACCGTCCCTCGTACCCGCGTCGCGATGACCGGCCCTCCGGTGGCGACCGTCCCTCGTACCCGCGTCGCGATGACCGGCCTTCTGGTGGGGACCGTCCTTCCGGTGGCGGCTTCCGCCGCGATGACCGTGGTGGCGACCGTCCCAGCGGTGGTGGGTTCCGTGGGAACGACCGCGGTGACCGTCCGTCGTACCCGCGTCGCGATGACCGGCCCTCCGGTGGCGACCGTCCCTCGTACCCGCGTCGTGATGACGACCGTGGTGGATTCCGTGGCGGCCGTGACGACCGTGGCGGCGACCGCCCGTCCTTCCCGCGTCGCGATGACCGGCCTTCTGGTGGGGACCGTCCCTCCGGCGGCGGCTTCCGCCGCGATGACCGTGGCGGCGACCGTCCCTCCGGTGGCGGTTTCCGTGGGAACGACCGGGGCGACCGTCCGTCGTACCCGCGTCGTGATGACGACCGCGGTGGGTTCCGTGGCGGCCGTGATGACCGTGGTGGCGACCGTCCGTCGTACCCCCGTCGTGACGACCGGCCTTCTGGTGGGGACCGTCCCTCCGGTGGCGGGTTCCGCCGCGATGACCGTGGCGACCGCCCCACTGGTGGTGGCTTCCGTGGCAACGACCGCGGTGACCGTCCGTCGTACCCGCGTCGCGATGACCGGCCCTCCGGTGGCGACCGTCCGTCGTACCCCCGTCGTGATGACGACCGCGGTGGATTCCGTGGCGGCCGTGACGACCGTGGCGGCGACCGCCCCTCCTACCCGCGTCGTGACGACCGGCCTTCCGGTGGCGATCGTCCGTCGTACCCGCGTCGTGATGACCGCGGTGGCGACCGTGGTGGGTTCCGTGGTCGTGACGACCGTGGTGGCGACCGTGACTTCCGTGCGGACCGGGACCCGGTCAAGCGGCTTCCGATCGATGACGACGTCACCGGTTTCGAGATCGACTCCGACGTTCGCCAGGAGCTGCTGAGCCTGCCCAAGGGCCTGGCCGAGGAAGTCTCCAAGAACCTGGTCATGGTGGCCCGGCTGATCGACGAGGACCCGGAGCAGGCGTACGCGTACTCGCGCATCGCCCTGCGTCTGGCCTCCCGTGTCGCCGCCGTGCGCGAAGCCGCCGGCTTCGCCGCGTACGCCAACCAGAAGTACGCCGAGGCGATCGCGGAGTTCCGCGCCGCCAAGCGGATGACCGGTTCGGTCGAGCTGTGGCCCGTCATCGCCGACTGCGAGCGCGGCCTCGGCCGTCCGGAGCGGGCGCTGGCCATGGCCGGCGAGCCCGAGGTGCAGAAGCTGGACAAGGCCGGACAGGTCGAGATGCGTCTGGTCGCGGCCGGTGCCCGCCGGGACATGGACCAGCTCGACGCTGCCATCGTGACCCTGCAGAGCCCGGAGCTGGCCTCCAACTCCGTGCAGCCGTGGACCGCGCGTCTGCGGTACGCCTACGCCGACGCCCTGCTGGCGGCCGGTCGTGAGGACGAGGCGCGCGAGTGGTTCGCCAAGACCCTCGAGGCCGACAAGGACGGGTCCACGGACGCTTCCGACCGGCTCGCCGAGCTGGACGGTGTCGAGTTCGTCGACGCCTCCGCCGAGGACTCGGACTCGGACGCGGACGTCGAGGTCGACGACGCGTTCGACGATGAGGACGAGGACGAGGACGAGCACGAGGACGAGGACGAGGACGACGACGACCCGGAGGTCGTGGCGGCCGAGCGTGCCTCCGACCAGGCCGAGTACTACGACGAGGACGACGACGAGTACGAAGGTGACGCCGATGTCGACGTCACCGACGAGATCGTCGTTCTCGACGAGGACGACGACCGTCGTGAGGCCGGAGTCCGCGACGACGGCTGAGTGAGCTGAGAAGGGCGGTACCCCCGATGGGGGTACCGCCCTTTTTTGTTGGCCGGGGGACCTTTCAGTCCACGCTGCGCAGGACCAGGCCCGTGGCCGGCTTCGGGCCGAAGGAGGTGGACTTGCGGGGCATCGTCACGCCCTGGCGGGCCAGTTCCCGTACGACCGCCTCGCGTACGGGGTGCAGCAGGACGGCCGTGCCGCCGAGGCGCTCCGCCATCTCGACCGTGGCCTCGGTGTCGTGGATGTACGAGATCTGGTCGGGGGCGTCGGGGACGGACCAGAGCGTGTCCAGCAGGGTCGCGTGGAGGACCGTGGCGTCCAGCCGGCGCCAGGCCTCGGGGCGGTCGCCCCGGACCGTGCGCTCGATCAGGGCCGGCTCCGGGTCGGTGACCAGGTGGAAGGTGCCGTCGCCGGTGAGCAGGAAGGCGTTGCTGAGCTCCGCGGCCTCGGCCAGGGCCGCCATGGCGGCCGGCAGCGGGCCGTCGACGCTGCGGACCCGGAAACGGCCGTCGAGGGCGGCCAGGGCGTCGGCCGGGGCCAGGCGCCGGAGCAGCCGGTGGATCGCGCGGACCTGGAGCGGGTAGCGGGCGGTGTCGACGAGGAGGACCAGGCCGAAGTCCCAGGGGGTGGGGGAGCCGTGCTCCTCCTGGAGGCGCAGGTACGTGGCCCAGCGGTGGTGGCCGTCGGCGATGAGGGCCTGGCGCTCGCCCAGGTCGGCGGTGATCGCCGCCAGGTCGGCGGGGGCCGTGATCGCCCAGAGGCGGTGCTGGAAGCCGTCCTCGGTGGTGGTGGAGAACAGCGGGGTGGAGCGGGCGGTGCGCTCGACGACCGCGGCCGCGCCCGTCGTCGGATCTTCGCCCAGGTAGGTCAGCAGGAGCGGTTCGAGGTTGGCCGAGGTGGCGCGCATCAGGCCGGCGCGGTCGGTGACCACGTGCGGCATGACGTCCTCGTGGGGGAGGACGATGCCGGCGTCCGCCGTGGAGAGGGCGAGGGCCCCGATGACCCCGCGCTGGAGGAGCTCGCCCCGGCGCTGCTCGTAGACGTAGAGCGCGGGGACGGGATCGGCGCTGAGGATGCCCTCGGCGAGCCAGTCGCGCAGGGTGTGCGCCGCCTGCTGGTTGCGGGCGGCGGGGGTGTCGGCCTGCGGGAGGATCAGGCGGACGATGTTGTGGGGGTCCGCGGACTCCAGGTGGTTGAGTCCGTCGGGGCGCACGACCACGTCGTACGGCGGCGAGGTCACGGCGGCCAGGCTGCCGACGCGCTCGGGGACATAGCGCAGGCCATGGAACGGGATCAGGCGCAGTCCGTGCTCCGCGGTGCCAGATGTGGTCATTGGTGAATCGTAAGACCCGTCTCGCCATGCGGGATGATCGGGGGAGTACGGAAACCGGACAAGATCGATCTCCCCCCAGTCACCGCTGTGAGGGGCCCCAGGAGGAGCGGACACCATGACCCGGCAGAGCAGGACCCTTCCCGCGGGTAGTGAGCGCAGTCTGCACCAGGCGTACGACACGGCTCTGCTGGACCTCGACGGGGTGGTGTACGCGGGCGGAGAGGCCATCGCGCACGCCGTGGACTCGCTCGCGGCGGCCCGGGCCGACGGGATGCACCTGGCCTATGTGACGAACAACGCGCTGCGCACTCCGGACGCGGTCGCCGAGCATCTGAGCGAGCTGGGCATCCCGACGGAGGCCGGCGAGGTGATCACCTCCGCGCAGGCGGTGGCCCGGCTCATCGCCGAACAGGTGGAGCCCGGGGCGAAGGTGCTGGTCATCGGTGGCGAGGGGCTGCGGGTCGCGCTGCGCGAACGCGGGCTGGTGCCGGTGGACTCCGCCGAGGACGAGGGGCTCGCCGCGGTGGTGCAGGGGTACGGAGGGCCCGATCTGCCGTGGGGGCGGTTCGCGGAGGCCTCGTACGCGATCAACCGCGGGGTGCCGTGGTACGCCTCGAACACCGACCTGACGATTCCGGGGGCGCGGGGCATCGCACCGGGCAACGGGGCCGCCGTGGAGGTCGTACGGATCGCCACGGGCGCGGAGCCGCAGGTGGCGGGCAAGCCGCTGCCCCCGATGCACCGCGAGACCGTGCTGCGTACCGGGGCGAAGCGGCCGCTGGTGGTCGGTGACCGGCTGGACACCGACATCGAGGGCGCCTTCAACGGGGACGTGGACTCGCTGCTGGTGCTGACCGGGGTGACGGATGGGGCGCAGCTGCTGCGGGCGGAACCGAAGTACCGGCCGACGTACGTGGACCGGGACCTGCGCGGGCTGCTGACCGGGCAGCCGGAGGTGGTGCCGGCGGCCGGGGGCGGGTTCCGCTGCGGGGAGTGGACCGCGGTGGCGCTGGACGGCGTACTGGAGCTGCGCGGCGAGGACGACGGCGACGGCGGCGACGGTGCGATGGACGGGCTGCGCGCGCTGTGCGCGGCGGCCTGGACGCAGGCGGGGGACGGCTCGTGCGGGCTGGACGCGGGGAAGGCGCTCGCCCGGCTGGGGCTGTAGGGATTGAGGCCGGCGGGACCTGGGCTGGTGGGGCCGGGGCCTGCGGGACCTGGGCCGGGGGCTGCCGGGGCCGGGACCTGGGCCGGGGCCGGCGGGGTCAGGGCCGGGGGCCTGCCGGGGTCAGGGCTGGTGGGACCTGGGGCTGCCGGGGCCGGGGGCCCGCCGGGGCCTGGGCTGGTGGGGGCGGGCGGCAGGGGTCGGGGCCCTGGTCGGAGGGGTGTTCGGGGGAGCCGAGCAGGGTGGAGGGTAGGCTAACCTAACTTCCGTGTTGGTCCAGAGTCCCCCCGAACCGAGCGCGGCGCCGGCCGCCGCCACCCGCTCGCGCCACGGTGCGCGAGCCGCCGGTCTGCTCGCCGCCTTCGGCGTGCTAGCGCTGATCGTGGTGGCGAGCATCGCCGTCGGCGCCAAGCAGATGCCCCTCCACGAGGTCTGGCACGGCCTGTTCCACTACTCCGGGACGGCCTCCGACGTCGTCGTACGAGACCTGCGGGTCCCCCGGACGGTGCTGGGCGTGCTCGTCGGCCTCGGCCTCGGACTGTCCGGCGCCGTGATGCAGGCCCTGACCCGCAATCCGCTGGCGGAGCCGGGCATCCTCGGCGTCAACGCGGGGGCCGCGGCGGCCGTCGTATCCGCCATCAGCTTCTTCGGGGCGTCCTCGCTGAGCGAGTTCGTGTGGTGGGCCTTCCTCGGCGCCGCGGTCGTCTCCGTGGTCGTGTACGTGCTCGGCGGCAGCCGCAGCGCCACGCCCGTGCGCCTGGCGCTCGCCGGTACGGCGGCCACCGCGGCCCTCGTCGGGTACATCAACGCCGTGCAGCTGATGGACAGCAAGGCGCTGGACAAGCTCCGCTTCTGGACCGTGGGCTCGCTGGCCTCCGCGAACATGGACACCGTCCGGCAGGTGGCCCCCTTCCTGGTGGTCGGCGCCGTCCTCGCGCTCGGCCTCGGCCGGCCGCTCAACGCCATGGCCATGGGCGACGACACCGCGCGGGCGCTCGGCGCGCACCTGACGCGGACCCGGATCGGCGCGATGATCGCCATCACCCTGCTGTGCGGGGCCGCGACCGCGGCCTGCGGGCCGATCGTGTTCGTCGGCCTGATGATCCCGCACCTCGTACGGTTCTTCACCGGCCCGGACATGCGCTGGGTGCTCGCGTACTCGGCGGTGCTCTCGCCCGTCCTGCTGCTCGGCGCCGACGTCGTCGGCCGCGTCGTGACCCGGCCCGCCGAACTCCAGGTCGGCATCGTCACCGCGCTGCTCGGCGGCCCCGTCTTCATCTACCTCGTCCGGCGCAAGAGGATGGCCCAGCTGTGACAGTGACCGACGCACCCGACACGGCGCGCAGGGGCCGTACCGGGCCACGGCCGGTGCGCCTGCCCGGCGGGATCTCGCTGCGCGTGGAGCGGCGCGCGCTGGCCGTCGGGGCGCTGCTCCTGGTGCTCGTGGCGGCGACGGCCGTCCTGCTCATCGGCACCGGCGACTTCGACATCGCCCCCTGGGACGTCGTACAGACCCTGCTGGGCAACGGCACGCCCGCGCACGAGTTCATCGTCAACGACCTGCGGCTGCCGCGGGTCCTGGTCGGCCTGCTGGTGGGCGCGGCCCTCGGCATGGCCGGAGCCGTCTTCCAGTCCGTCTCGCGCAACCCGCTCGGCTCGCCGGACGTACTGGGCTTCGGCTACGGATCGGCCGTCGGCGCGCTGCTGGTCATCGTGCTGTTCCACGGCGGCGCCGGCGAGGTGGCCTTCGGGGCCCTCGTGGGCGGGCTGGTGGCCGGAATCGCCGTGTACCTGCTCGCGTACAAGCAGGGCATCCACGGCTACCGGCTGGTCCTCGTCGGCATCGGTGCCTCCGCGATGCTGGTCGCCGTCATCCAGTACCTCCTGACGAAGGCGCAGCTCGTCGAGGCCACCCGCGCGATGGTCTGGCTGACCGGCTCGCTGGCCGGGCGGGACTGGGCGCAGGTCTGGCCGCTGCTCGCCACCTGCGCGGTGCTGTTCCCGCTGGTCCTCGGCCAGAGCAGGGCCCTGCGGATGATCGAGATGG
Source organism: Streptomyces sp. NPDC099050 (assembly GCF_044759865.1). Classification (NCBI taxonomy): domain Bacteria; kingdom Bacillati; phylum Actinomycetota; class Actinomycetes; order Kitasatosporales; family Streptomycetaceae; genus Streptomyces; species Streptomyces sp. NPDC099050. The sequence goes on from NZ_JBIWAE010000048.1 coordinate 7,643, forward strand.
GCGACGACGCGGCGTACGCCGTCGGGGTGCGGGTGGAGCGGACCCGGCTGCTGCTGATGGTGGCGGCGATCCTGCTCACCACCGCGGCCAGCGCCGCGGCCGGGCCGATCAGCTTCGTCGCGCTGGCCGCGCCGCAGCTCGCGCGCCGGCTGACCCGCTCGCCGGGTGCGAGTCCGCTGACCGGCGCGCTGATGGGCGCCCTCCTGCTGCTGGTGTCCGACTGGGCCGCACAGCGGGCCTTCGGCGCCGACCAGTTGCCGGTGGGGGTGGTGACGGGGCTGGTCGGCGGCTGCTACCTGCTCTGGCTGCTCGTCACCGAGCGCAGGGCGGGCCGCATATGAGCGACCAGAGGGACCGGAAGGGCATGAGCAACCAGAGGAGCAGGCAAGTGCAGCGGCTGACCGCGGAGAACGTGACCCTCGGCTACGACCAGCGGGTCATCGCCGAGAACCTGTCGGTGGAGATCCCGGACCGCTCCTTCACCGTGATCGTCGGACCCAACGCCTGCGGCAAGTCCACCCTGCTGCGCGCCCTGTCGCGGATGCTGAAGCCGACGGCGGGCCGGGTGCTGCTGGACGGTCAGGCGATCGGGTCGATGCCGGCGAAGAAGGTCGCCAAGACGCTGGGACTGCTGCCGCAGTCCTCGATCGCCCCGGACGGCATCACGGTCTCGGACCTGGTCGCGCGGGGCCGCTACCCGCACCAGGGGCTGCTGCGGCAGTGGTCGGGGGAGGACGAGCGGATCGTGGAGGAGTCGATGGCCTCCACCGGGGTCGCCGAGCTCGCGGACCGGGCGGTGGACGAGCTGTCGGGCGGACAGCGCCAGCGGGTGTGGATCGCGATGGCGCTGGCGCAGCAGACGCCGCTGCTGCTCCTGGACGAGCCGACGACCTATCTGGACATCCAGCACCAGATCGAGGTGCTGAACCTCTGCGCGGAGCTGCACGAGGAGCAGGGGCGGACGCTGGTCGCCGTGCTGCACGATCTGAACCACGCGGCGCGTTACGCCACCCACCTGATCGCGATGCGGGACGGCAAGGTCGTGGCCGAGGGGCCGCCGGCCGAGGTGGTCACGGCGGAGCTGGTGGAGCGGGTGTTCGGGCTGCGGTGCCAGGTCATTCCCGACCCGGAGACGGGGACGCCGCTGGTGATTCCGGCGGCGCGGGTGGCCCGTCGGCCGGTGGTGGAGCACGCCGAGTAGGTGGGTGCGGTGCCGCTTCCCGGGGCTCAGCCCCGGACCTCGCGGCTCGAACGCCGGCGGGGCTGATTCAGAGCATGCTCTTCAGGCGCAGGAGGTCGCGGAAGCCCGCTTCCAGGCGGATCCGGCCCGAGGCCCAGGCCTTGGGGAACTTCAGGTCGCCGACGACCATGGAGACCAGGTCGTCGCCGGTCATCGCGAGCCGGATCTCGGCCTTGGCGGCCGGCGGGCCCGGAGCCACCGCGTCCACGCGGATCCTGCCTCCGTCGAGGCGGCCGGTGAAGGTCCGGTCCAGGTCGGTGATGTGGCAGCTCAGCGAGCGGTCGAGCGCGGTCGCACCGCGCACGTCGCCTTCGGCCCGTGCCAGGTTGTCGGAGAGTTGGTCGAGTGCCGCACGGCACTCCTCGATCGTAGCCATCGTGATCCCGACCGTACCGCAGAGCCGTGCGCGGCCGCGGGCGGCCTACGCGGTAGCGTCGGGGGCATGAACGAAGAAGTGCCCGACGAGGTCCGGGATCCGGACGCGCCCGGCGAGCCCGGCGAGCCCGGCGCGCCCGGAGAGCCCGCCGGACCGGCCGCGCTGGGGCGCGTACGCACTCCCACCGGGCACGCCGGAGCGGACGCCGCGCTGGAGCGGCTGGCGGACGTGGACCACCTCCCGGCGGACGGACACGTCGAGGTGTACGAGGATGTGCACAGGGGGCTGCGCTCCGCGCTGACCGCGCTGGACGCGACCGAAGGCCCCCGTCGTGACGAAAACAGGAGCTGAACCGATCGTGGCAGGAGTGGCACGCCGCCGCCTGGACGCCGAACTGGTACGCCGCAGCATGGCCCGCTCGCGCGAGCACGCCGCGCAGCTGATCGCCGCCGGCCGGGTGACCGTGGGCGGCAACACGGCGACGAAGCCGGCCACCCAGGTCGAGACCAGCGCGGCCCTCGTCGTCCTCAAGGACGACAGCGACCCCGACTACGTCTCCCGGGGCGGCCACAAGCTCGCGGGGGCGCTCGCGGCCTTCCAGCCCGAGGGGCTCCGGGTGGAGGGCCGCCGGGCGCTGGACGCGGGCGCCTCGACCGGCGGGTTCACCGACGTGCTGCTGCGCGCCGGGGTGGAGCACGTGATGGCCGTGGACGTCGGCTACGGGCAGCTCGCCTGGTCCCTGCAGAGCGACGACCGGGTCACCGTCAAGGACCGCACCAACGTGCGCGAGCTGACGGTGGAGCTGATCGACGGGGTGCCCGTGGACCTGGTCGTCGGCGATCTGTCCTTCATCTCGATCGGGCTGGTGCTGCCGGCGCTCGTACGCTGCTGCGCGCCCGACGCGGATCTGGTGCTGATGGTGAAGCCGCAGTTCGAGGTGGGCAAGGACCGGCTCGGCAGCGGTGGAGTGGTGCGCAGTACGGAGCTGCGGGCCGAGGCCGTGCGGGACGTCGCGGCGCAGGCGTGGAAGCTGGGCCTGGGCGTGCTCGGGGTGACCGCGAGCCCGCTCCCGGGCCCCTCGGGCAACGTCGAGTATTTTCTGTGGCTGCGGGCGGGGGCACCGGTACTCGACCCGGCGGATGTCGATCGTGCAGTGGCGGAGGGGCCGCAGTGAGTGATCTTTCGGGGGACCCGGCACAGTCGGGGGAGTCAGGGAAGTCGGAAGAGCCGGGGGCGGGGGCGTCGGGGAAGCGGACCGTCTTCCTGCTCGCGCACACCGGGCGGCCGGCGGCCATCCGCAGCGCCGAGCTGGTGGTGCAGGGGCTGCTGCGCAGCGGGCTGGGCGTACGGGTGCTGCGGCACGAGGCGGTGGACCTGCCGCTGCCGCCCGAGGTGGAGCTGGTGGCGGAGTCCGAGTGCACCCCGGAGGTGCTCGACGGGTGCGAGCTGCTGATCGTGCTCGGCGGCGACGGGACGCTGCTGCGCGGCGCGGAGTTCGCGCGCGGCTCGGGGGTGCCGATGCTCGGCGTCAACCTGGGCCGGGTGGGCTTCCTCGCGGAGGCGGAACGGGACGACCTGGACAAGGTCGTGGACCGGGTCGTGACGCGGGAGTACGAGGTCGAGGAACGGATGACCCTCGACGTGATCGTGCGGACCAACGGGGACGTCGTGCACCGGGACTGGGCGCTGAACGAGGCGGCCGTCCAGAAGGTGTCCCCGGAGCGGATGCTGGAGGTGGTCCTGGAGATCGACGGGCGCCCGGTGTCCGGCTTCGGCTGCGACGGGATCGTCTGCGCGACGCCGACGGGCTCGACTGCGTACGCCTTCTCGGCGGGCGGGCCGGTGGTCTGGCCGGAGGTGGAGGCGCTGCTGATGGTGCCGATCAGCGCGCACGCGCTGTTCGCCAAGCCGCTGGTGACCTCGCCGGACTCGGTGCTGGCCGTGGAGGTGCAGACCGGGACCCCGCACGGGGTGCTGTGGTGCGACGGGCGGCGGACGGTGGAGCTGCCGGCCGGGGCCCGCGTGGAGGTCCGGCGGGGCACGGTGCCGGTGCGGCTCGCCCGGCTGCACCACGCGTCGTTCACCGACCGGCTCGTCGCGAAGTTCGCGCTGCCGGTGTCGGGGTGGCGCGGGGCGCCGCACTAGGGCTGTGGCGTACGGGGACACGGCCCGTTCCGTGCCCCCGGCAGCACCCGCGTACGCAAATAGCATGATTGTTCGAGTTGGTTCGGGCGGGTGACGTCACATGGCACCCATGAAACCTCGGTATCGTCGTCCCGTGCTTGAGGAGATGCGGATACGGTCGCTCGGGGTCATCGACGACGCTGTGGTCGAGCTGTCACCCGGTTTCACCGCGGTGACCGGCGAGACCGGCGCGGGCAAGACCATGGTCGTCACCAGCCTCGGGCTGCTGCTCGGCGGACGGGCCGACCCCGCCCTGGTGCGGATCGGGGCCAAGGCGGCGGTCGTCGAAGGGCGCATCGTCATGCGCCCGGACGCCCCCGCCGCGCTGCGCGCCGAGGAGGCCGGAGCCGAGCTCGACGACGGCGCCCTGCTGATCAGCCGGACCGTTTCCGCCGAGGGCCGCTCGCGCGCCCACGTCGGCGGCCGCTCCGTGCCCGTCGGGCTGCTCGCCGAGCTCGCCGACGACCTCGTCGCCGTCCACGGCCAGACCGACCAGCAGGGCCTGCTCCGGCCCGCCCGGCAGCGCCAGGCCCTCGACCGGTACGCGGGCGACGCCGTCGCCGTCCCCCTGGAGAAGTACGCGGCCGCCCACCGCCGGCTGCGCGCCGTCGCCGGGGAGCTGGAGGAGATCACCACCCGGGCCCGGGAACGCGCCCAGGAAGCCGATCTGCTGCGCTTCGGGCTCGACGAGATCGCCGCCGTGGAACCGCTCTCGGGCGAGGACACCGAGCTGGCCGCGGAGGCGGAGCGGCTCGGGCACGCCGAATCCCTGTCCTCGGCCGCCCAGGTCGCGCACGCGGCCCTCGCGGGCAACGTCGAGGACCCGGAGGGCGTCGACGCGGGCGCACTCGTCGCCGGGGCGCACCGCGCACTGGAATCCGTACGCTCCCACGACCCGGCGCTCGGCGCGCTCGCCGAGCGGATCGGGGAACTGGGCATCCTGCTCGGGGACGTGGCCGGGGAACTCGCCGGGTACGCGGACGACCTGGACGCCGACCCGCTGCGCCTCGCGGCCGTGGAGGAGCGGCGGGCGGCGCTGACCCAGCTGATCCGCAAGTACGGATCCGCCGAGAACGGCGTGGACTCCGTCCTTGAGTGGGCCGAACACGGTTCCGTACGGCTGCTGGAGCTGGACGGCGACGACGAGCGGATCGACGAGCTGACCGCCGAGCGGGACGGGCTGCGGCTCGAACTCTCCGCGCTGGCCCAGGCGTTGACCGACGCACGGAACGAGGCCGCGACCCGCTTCGCCTCCGCGGTCACCGAGGAGCTGGCCTCCCTGGCGATGCCGCACGCACGGGTCACCATCGACGTCCGGCAGACCGAGGACCCCGAGGGGGTCGAGGTCGGCGGCCGGCTCGTCGCGTACGGGCCCTCCGGCGTCGACGAGGTCGAACTGCTGCTGGCCCCGCACCCCGGCGCCCAGCCGCGGCCGATCGCCAAGGGCGCCTCGGGCGGCGAGCTGTCCCGGGTGATGCTCGCCGTCGAGGTCGTCTTCGCCGGCTCCGACCCGGTGCCGACGTACCTCTTCGACGAGGTCGACGCGGGCGTCGGCGGCAAGGCGGCCGTGGAGGTCGGGCGGCGGCTCGCGAAGCTGGCCAAGGTGGCGCAGGTCGTGGTCGTCACGCACCTGCCGCAGGTGGCGGCCTTCGCGGACCGGCAGCTGCTGGTCGAGAAGACCAACGACGGGTCCGTGACCCGCAGTGGCGTCACCGTCCTGGAGGGCGAGGCCCGGATCCGCGAGCTGTCGCGGATGCTGGCCGGCCACGAGGACTCGGCGTCGGCGCGGGCGCACGCGGAAGAGCTGCTGGCGGCGGCCCGGAGCCCGGAGTAAGGGTTCTCGTTGTCGGCCGGGCCATCAGGGTCAGCCCGCTGGCGCCCGGATAGCCCGTGTGGGTGAGGATCAGGGGGTCGTGGCGGTATCTCACACGGGATCCGCACCCGTATGGTCCCGGAACGCGCGTGCGGACTGGCATTCTGAGCGACGTCCTGCCTCTTCCTCCCTCACCCTGGAGCTTCGGCCCGTGAGCAGCTCCCCGGTCCCCGTCCCCGTCCTTCGCACCGTCCAGGTGCTCGGCGGCGTGAGCGGTGGTGCGCACGTGCGGTCCCTGGCCACCGGGCTCGCCGCGCGCGGCGTACGGGTCACCGTGTGCGGGCCCGTCGAGTCGGAGGGGGAGTACGACTTCACCGGCGCCGGGGCGAGGTTCACCCCGGACGCGGTGAGCGCGCTGCGGGCCGCGTGCGTCGAGGCCGACGTGGTGCACGCGCACGGCGTACGGGCGGGCATGCGCGCGGCGCTGGCCCTGCGCGGGCGGCGGGTCCCCCTGGTCGTGAGCTGGCACGGCGCCGGCCCCGGCGGCGGCCGCCTCAGCCTGCTGCTGGAACGGCACGTCGCCCGGGCCGCCGCGATCGTTCTCGGCGCCTCCTCGGCGCAGGTGGACCTGGCGCGGCTGCGGGGGGCGCGGGACGCGCGGCTGGCGGCGGTGGCGGTGGCGGTGGCTGCCACCGGCACTGAGCCCTCCGGTGTTTCGGATGCTTCGGACCACGGGAAGGTGCGGGCGGAACTCGGCGCCGTGGAGCGGCCGTTGCTGATCGCGGTCGGGAGCCTGGTGCCGCGGCGCGGGTACTCCGTCCTGCTGGACGCGGCGCGGGAGTGGCGCAACCTGGACCCGATGCCGCTGCTGGTCATCGCGGGAGAGGGCCCGATGCGGGCGGAGCTCGCGCGGCGCATCCAGTCGGAGCACCTGCCGGTGCGGCTGCTCGGGCAGCGGCGGGATGCCGCGCGGCTGCTCGCGGCGGCCGATGTCGCGGTGCTGCCCAGCCGGTGGGAGGCGCGGTCGCCGCTCGCGCAGGAGGCGCTGCGGGTGGGCGTGCCGTTGGTGGCCACGGCGGTGGGCGGGGTGCCGGAACTGGTGGGGGCGGCGGGCGTGCTGGTGCCTTACGGGGACGCGGGGGCGCTGGCCGCTGCGGTGGCCGGGCTGCTGGCGGATCCCGCGCGGCGGGGGGAGCTGGCGGTGGCAGGGCGGGCCCAGGCCCTGACGTGGCCGTCGGAGGACGACACGGTGGCGCAGGTCCTGTCGGTGTACGACGAGCTGATGTCGCGTCTGCGGTAGCCCTGGCGGGTTCTTGTCCGGCGGTGTTGCCGGGGACCAGTCCCCGGGCCCTGCGCCTCAAGCGCCGGCGGGGCTGGGGTGTGCCGGGGGCCGGGCCGGCCCGGGGAACGGGGGAAGGGCGGGTAGGGGACCCAGCCCCGCAGGGCCGACCGACCCGCATCCGCCCACCGGGCCCGCGCCGGGACGGCGGTGGCAGTAACCCCGTCCGGTCGGAGTTCGCGTCAAGAAGGAATGGCGTGGCGGCGGGCGCGGAGGGCCAGGCTCAGGGAGAGGACGGTTTCCGGGTCGTCCAGGTCCGCGCCCAGGAGCTCCGAGATGCGGGCCAGGCGGTTGTACAGGGTCTGGCGGTTCAGGTGGAGCTCGCGCGCGGTCTCCGCCTTGCGGCCCGCGTGGGCCAGGTAGGTCTCCAGGGTGGGGAGGAGCGGCGGCCGGGAGGCCGTGTCGTGGACGCGCAGGGCGCCGATCGCGCGGTCCACGAAGGCCGCCAGGTCGGGGTGTTCGCGCAGCCGCCACAGCAGCAGGTCGATGTCCAGGCGGCGGGCGTCGTACCAGGGGCGGGCGGGGAGTCCGTGCGCGGCCGTGGCCGTCTCGGCCGCGTGGCGCAGGCCCGCCGAGACCGTCGCCCAGCCGCCGCACACGCCGACGACCACCGCCGGCGCGGCCCCCGCACGGTCCAGGCCCGCCCGCTCCACGCCGGTCCGCAGGGCCACCGCGACCCGGTCGGACACGGTCGTGCGCTCGGCGTCGGAGCGCAGGGAGACCAGGAGGGGGACGCGGCCCTCCACCGGGCGGACGCCGAGGAGCACCGGTACGCCCACGGAGGCGAGCTCCTCCAGGACGGCCCGGGCCAGGACCGCCCAGTTGCCGGAAGGGGCCAGGTCCGAGGACAGCCGCATGACGATGGGCAGGAGCGGGCCGGTGCCCGGCTTGAAGCCCAGGACGCGGGCCTGGGCGGGGGCGTCCTCCGCCGAGATCCGTCCCTCGGCGAGGTCCGTGAGGAAGTCGCCGCGGCCGCGCGCCGCCAGCTCGTCCTCCTGCCGGGCCTGCATCAGTACGACGGCCAGTACGCCGGCCGTCCGTTCCGCCGCCATCCGGTGCACGGGCAGCAGTGGGGCGGACACCCCCAGCAGAACCAGCCGGGCCCGCACCGAGCCCGTGCCGCGGCCGCCGCCCGGGACGTCGACCACCACGGCGTTGCCGGATGGCTCCGGATCGCGCTGGCCCCGTAGGCCCTCCCAGACCTGGAGCGGGTCCGCCGCGGCCTCGCCGGCGACCGGGCCCGCCGCGTACAGCAACTGGCCGTCGGGGGTTTCCAGGAAGACCGGGTTCGCGGTGAAGTCCGCCAGGATGTGCAGGACTTGGGGGATCCCGCCGCCGTCGAGCAGGGCTTCCGTGCAGCGCCGGTGGACCTCCTCGGCGCGCTGGAGCAGGGCGTAGTGCCCGTTGACGATCTCGGTGTGGACCTCCTCCGTGACGGTCACGAAGGGGACCTCCCGGTGCAGCTGGACCAGGGGGAGGCCGACGGCGCGCGCCGTCTCCACCAAGGTCGCCGGGAGCCGGGTGAATCGGGGTCCCAGCTCGACGACCAGCGCGGCGATGCCCCGGTCCGCGAGGCGGCGCACGAAGGCGCGCTGCTCGGCGGGGCGGGTGCCGAGGCCGAGGCCGGTGGTCAGCAGCAGCTCGCCGCCCTTGAGCAGGGAGGCGATGTTGGGGACCTCGCCCGCGTGCACCCAGCGGACGGTCCGGCCGAGCCGGTCGGCGCAGGCCACGACCTCGGGAAGTCCGCTGCGCAGCCCCGGCAGCTCAAGTGCCCGCTGAACCGTGATCCCGCCCTGATTGTCCATATGGCGGACGCTACCGGGGCTCTTGTTCCGTGCACATCACCGAGCGGTTACGGGGTTCCCACTACCCCCATCCGGCCCGACAACTCGTCGCCTCTACAAGGAGATTATCGGACTGTATGCCGATTGTGGCGTACGTCACGCGGGGAGAGAGTGAGCGCCCTCACCACAGGAACGAGGAGCCATGAGCACGGATAGCAGCACCGGCGGCGGCGCACCCCAGGTCCAGCGGCTGAAAGCCAATTCGGTGGGCCTGGTCGGTGTCGTCTTCATGGCCGTCGCCACCGCCGCTCCCATCACCGCGATGACCGGCAACCTGCCCATCGCCGTCGGCTTCGGCAACGGCATCGGCGCCCCCGCCGGCTACCTCTTCGCGACCGCCGTCCTGACCGTCTTCGCCGTCGGCTACGTGGCCATGGCCAAGCGGATCACCGCGGCCGGCGCCTTCTACGGGTACATCTCGCACGGCCTCGGCCGGATCGCCGGCATGGCCTCCGGCATGCTCGCGGTCCTGGCCTACATCGTCTTCGAGGCCTCGATCGTCGGCGTCTTCGCCTACTTCACCAAGACCACCGTCCACGACCAGCTCGGCATAGACCTGCCCTGGATCGTCTACGCGGCCGGCATGCTCGCGATCACCGCGGCCCTCGCGCACTTCGACATCAACCTCACGGCCAAGGCGCTGGGCGTGATGCTCATCGCCGAGATCGCCGTGCTCTTCGCCGTCGCCACCGCCGTGCTCATCGCGGGCGGCGGCCCGGACGGGATCCCGGTCGAACCCCTCAACCCCAAGAACGCCTTCACCGGCGCCTCCGCCGGGCTCGGCCTCTTCTTCGCCTTCTGGTCCTGGGTCGGCTTCGAGTCCACCGCCATGTACGGGGAGGAGTCCCGGAACCCGAAGAAGGTCATCCCCAAGGCCACCCTGATCTCCGTCGTCGGCGTCGGCCTCTTCTACATCTACGTCTCCTGGATGACCATCGCCGGCAACGGCCTGGCCAAGTCCGTGGAGCTCTCCGCCTCCGCGAGCCCGCTCGACCTGTTCTTCGCCCCCACCCAGACCTTCATTGGCGCCTGGGCCGTCGACGCCTTCCAGTGGCTGCTGCTCACCGGCTCCTTCGCCTGCGGCATGGCCTTCCACCAGTGCGCCGCCCGCTACCTCTACGCCATCGGCCGCGAGGGCTTCCTGCACCCGGGCCTGGGCCGTACGCACGCCAAGCACGGCTCCCCGTACATCGCCTCCACGGTGCAGACGGCCATCGCCACCGGCCTGGTCGCGCTGTTCTGGCTGACCGGGCAGGACCCGTACATCCACCTGTACACGCTGCTCGCGATCCTCGGCACCATGGCGATCCTCATCGTCCAGACCCTGTGCTCCTTCGCGGTGATCGGCTACTTCCGCAAGAACCACCCCGAGGACCGGCACTGGTTCCGCACCTTCACGGCCCCGCTGATCGGCGGCGTCGCGATGGCCGCCGTGGTGGTCCTGCTGCTGGTCAACATGAAGACGGCCGCCGGGCTGGCCGCCGACTCGTTCTTCTTCACCCTGATCCCGTGGATCGTCGGGCTCGTCTTCTTCGGCGGGCTGGGACTGGGGCTGTGGCTGAAGTACAAGGCCCCCGCACGCTACGAGATCATCGGCCGCGTCGTCCTGGAGGACGCCGCCGAGCGCACCGACGAGCCCGCCGACCAGTCCACCGCGCCCTCCGCCGCGAACGTCTGAGAAGGAGCCACCGCCATGGCCCGTACGCCCTTGATGCACGCGCTCCGTCAGCTCGCCGCCGAACACGCCGCCGCCCGGCAGCTGGGCCTGCCCGTCGCCGAGGTCCGCGGCTCCACCCGCCGCCAGCTCCTGGGACGCGCCGCCGCACTCGGGCTCGGCGCCGCCGTCGCCTCGGCGGCCGCCCCCGGGCTCGCCCACGCCGTGGAGGCCACGCCCGACAAGAAGCCCGTCACCCCCGCCCGCGTCGCCATCGTCGGCGCCGGCATCTCGGGGCTGACAGCCGCCCTCACCCTCAAGGACGCCGGCGTCCCCTTCACGCTCTACGAGGCCAACCCGACCCGCGTCGGCGGCCGGATGTGGACCCAGCGCTCCCTGTGGGCCTACGGGCAGACCTCCGAGATCGGCGGGGAGCTGATCGACACCAGCCACAAGAAGATCCTCGAACTGTGCCGCCGCTTCAACCTCCCCACCGAGGACTTCCTCGGCGGCGGCCCCAACGGGGCGGAGGAGATCCTCTGGTTCAACGGCACGTACTACCCGCGCGAGCACGCCGACGAGGACTTCAACGCCGTCTACCAGGCCCTGCGCCGCGACCTCCAGGAGGCCGGCGAGGTCTCCTGGAACTCGACGACCCCCGCGGGCACCGCCCTCGACAACATGACGATCCACCAGTGGATCGAGACCCGGATCCCCGGCGGACACGGCTCGCAGCTCGGCCGCTTCATCGACGTGGCGTACAACGTCGAGTACGGGGCCGACACCGATCAGCAGTCCGCCCTCGCGCTGGTCCTGCTGATGGGCTACCAGCCCAACCCGGGCAACTTCAACGTCTGGGGCCTGTCCAACGAGCGCTACCACATCACGGGCGGCAACGACCAGCTGCCGAACGCCATCGCCCAGGCCCTGCCCGCCGGTTCGACCGTCATGGGTCGCGAGCTGGTGGCCGTACGCGTCTCCGCCGACGGCACCCAGACGCTGACCTTCAACGACGCGGGCACCACCCGGACGGTCGTCGCCGACCACACCATCCTGTGCCTGCCGCTGCCGGTCCTCCAGCGGATCGACATCACCGGCGCCGGCTTCGACCCGCTGATGAAGAACCTGCTGCGCGACGCACGCATGGGCTACTGCACCAAGCTCAACATGCAGTTCACCAGCCGCCCCTGGCGCGGCACCGGCCCCTGGCCGGGGGTCTCCGCCGGGGACTGTTTCACCGACAGCGAGGTCCAGCAGACCTGGGACACCACCAAGGTCCAGCCGGGCAACGGCGGCATCCTGCTCCAGTACGGCGGCGGCACCCTGGCCGGCGCGATCACCCCGGCGACCCCCTTCGCCACCGACTCCGACCCCTACGTACGCGCCCTCGCGGGCCGGATGCTCACCGGGATCGACGCCTTCTTCCCCGGCACCAAGGCGGCCTGGAACGGCAAGGCGCAGATATCGGCCTGGCACCGCAATCCGTACGCGCTCGGCGCGTACTCGTACTGGCCGACCGGCTACCTGCACAAGTACGCCAAGTACGAGGGCACCGCGCAGGGCCGGATCCACATCGGCGGCGAGCACTGCAGCTACGACTTCCAGGGGTTCATGGAAGGCGGGGCGACCGAGGGGGAGCGGGCGGCGAAGGAGGTGATCACCGCCCTCATGTAAGGCGCGGGGCCCCGGGGCCTCAGGCGGGCGCGATGTTGTGGTTGAAGCAGAAGACGTTGTCCGGGTCGTACTCCCGCTTCAACCGGCCCAGCCGCCGGATGTTCTCCGCACCGAGGCCGGCGACCACCCGGTCTCCGCCCTCGTCCCCGGTGAAGTTGAGGTAGACCGCGCCGGTGCTCCAGGGCCGGACGTCGGCGCGGACGTCCTTGACCCACTGGCGGCAGCGGTCGTCGTCGGCCGGGTCCTCCCAGGCGGCGAACGGGTGCACCGCCCAGGGTGCGTCGCGGAAGGACACCGGGTAGTCGGCCGGGCCCTCGGCGATCGCGCCGCCCTGGGGCCATATCAGGTGCTGGGTGCCGCTCGGCACCGGCATCGAGTCCGCGCGGGCGCAGAAGACGTCCACGAACGCGTCGGGCACCCCGGTCAGGTACTCCGCCGACCAGTAGTTCCGCAGGCCCGGCGGATCGTCGAGCATGCACTGGAGTTCCGCGTAGGGGATGGCGGTCACCATCTCCACCTCGTGCGGGATCGCCAGCAGCGGCGCGGCCAGCCGGCGCAGCTCCTCCTCGGGTCCCGCGTACGTGATCAGCGCGGCCGCCAGCAGCCGGCCGACCAGGTGCGGCGGGACGAACTCCTCGGGCGGGCCGGTCAGGTAGATGGCGCCGCCGCCGGCCTCGCGAGGCCCGTCCTCCATGACGTCCCGGTACGTACGGACCATCTCGGGCCCGCGCTCCGGCAGGTACAGCAGGAACGCGACGGACATGACCGGCAGCTCGTGCAGCCGCAGGGTCAGCGAGGTCGCGATGCCGAAGTTGCCGCCGCCGCCGTGCAGCCCCCAGAACAGCTCGGGGTGGTCCTCCGCGGTCGCCGTCAGCATCTCCCCGCCGGCCGTCACCAGGTCCACGGCGAGCAGGTTGTCCACCGCCAGGCCGAACTTGCGGTCCAGCCACCCGGTGCCGCCGCCGAGCACGAAGCCGCCCACCCCGGTGGTGGAGACGCGGCCGCCGGTGGTCGCCAGTCCGTACCGCTCGCAGGCCCGGTCCAGATCGCTCATCGTGGCGCCGCCCCCGACGCGGACGGCCGAGGCCCCGGGATGGACCGTCACCTCCCGCATGCGGCGCAGATCCACGACCACGCCGCCGTCGTTGAGGGACATCCCGGCCACGCTGTGGCCGCCGCCCCGCACCGCGACCGGCAGGTCGAGCCGCCGTGCGAAACGCACGGCGGTCACCACGTCCACGGGGCTCTCGCACTGCGCGATGACGGCGGGCCGGCGGTCGATCATCCCGTTGTGGACGGCGCGGGCCTCGTCGTACCCCGGATCCTCCGGAGCCAGGACGGTGCCGGACAGGTCCTCGCGGAGCTCGGCGAGTGCCGTGCCCGCCTTCGAGAGGGGAGCCATGGCTACCCCCTTCCGGGAGCGGCGGAAAGGCGAACGACCCCTCCAGGGTAGTCAGCCCCCGTACGCCCCGCTCGCCGTCAGCCGCAGGGCCGTGTCGATCAGGGGGACGTGGCTGAAGGCCTGGGGGAAGTTCCCCACCTGGCGCTGGAGCTTCGGATCCCACTCCTCCGCCAGCAGGCCCAGGTCGTTGCGGAGCGCGAGCAGCTTCTCGAAGAGCCGGCGGGCCTCGTCGACCCGGCCGATCATCGCCAGGTCGTCGGCCATCCAGAACGAGCACGCCAGGAAGGCCCCCTCGTCGCCCTCCAGACCGTCCACGCCCGCCTCCTCGCCCGACGTCGGGTAGCGCAGGATGAAGCCGTCGGGGGTGGACAGCTCGCGCTGGATCGCCTCGATGGTGCCGATCACCCGCTTGTCGTCCGGCGGCAGGAAGCCCATCTGCGGGATCAGCAGGAGGGACGCGTCCAGCTCCTTGGACCCGTAGGACTGCGTGAAGGTGTTCCGTTCCTTGTCGTAGCCCTTCTCGCAGACGTCCTGGTGGATCTCGTCGCGCATCTCGCGCCACCGCTCCAGCGGCCCGTCCGCGTCCCCGCTCTCGATCAGCCTGATCGTGCGGTCCACGGCCACCCACGCCATCACCTTCGAGTGCACGAAGTGTCGGCGCGGGCCGCGGACCTCCCAGATGCCCTCGTCGGGCTGGTCCCAGTTGGTCTCCAGGTAGCGGATCAGCTTGAGCTGGAGCAGGGAGGCGTAATCGTTGCGCGCCAGGCCCGTCATGTGGCCCAGGTGCAGGGCCTCGGTGACCTCGCCGTACACGTCGAGCTGGAGCTGGCCGGCGGCGCCGTTGCCGACCCGGACAGGGCCGGAGTTCTCGTAGCCCGGCAGCCAGTCGAGCTCGGTCTCGCCGAGCTCGCGCTCACCGGCGATCCCGTACATGATCTGCAGATTCTCCGGGTCGCCGGCCACCGCGCGCAGCAGCCAGTCCCGCCAGGCGGAGGCCTCCTCGCGGTAGCCGGTGCGCAGCAGCGAGGACAGGGTGATGGCGGCGTCGCGCAGCCAGGTGTAGCGGTAGTCCCAGTTGCGGCTGCCGCCGATCTCCTCCGGGAGGGAGGTGGTGGGCGCGGCGACGATGCCGCCCGTGGGGGCGTACGTGAGCGCCTTGAGGGTGATCAGGGAGCGGATCACCGCCTCCCGGTAGGGGCCGTGGTACGTGCACTGCTCGACCCAGTCCCGCCAGAACTCGGTGGTGGCCTCCAGGGCCTCCTCGGCCTCGGGCGGCTGCGGCGGCTCCTTGTGCGAGGGCTGCCAGCTGATGCAGAAGGCCATCCGGTCGCCGGGCCCGACGGTGAAGTCGGAGTACGTCGTCAGGTCCTTGCCGTACGTCTGCGCCTCGGTGTCCAGCCAGACCGAGTCGGGGCCCGCGACGGCCACGGTCCGGTCGTCGACCCGGTGCACCCAGGGCACCACCCGGCCGTAACTGAAGCGCATGCGCAGCGCGGAGCGCATGGGGACGCGCCCGCTGATGCCCTCCACGATGCGGATGATCTGCGGTGCGTGGTCCTCGCGGGGCGGCATGAAATCGATCACGCGGACCGTGCCGCGCGGGGTGTCCCACTCGGATTCCAGGACCAGCGAGTCACCGCGGTAGCGGCGCCGGGTGGCACGGGGGGCCTCCGTACCGGCCGGGAACGCCGGGCCGATCCGCCAGAACCCGTGGTCCTCGGTGCCGAGAATGCTCGCGAAGACGGCATGGGAATCGAAGCGTGGCAGGCACAGCCAGTCCACCGCCCCGTCCCGGCAGACCAATGCCGCGGTCTGCATGTCGCCGATCAGTGCGTAATCCTCGATGCGCCCGGACACGTTGCATCTCCAGTCGAACAGCCACGTCCGCCCCGAAGGGCGCTTGCATTGCGATGCCGCGGATTCTCCGGTGATGTGGATGGCCGCGTCCAGCCCATGATTCCGGAACCGGACGGGTTACGCCGTTCGCGGGGTCGCTCGGCGGGGATGTGATCGAGATCCGAGCACGACAAGACGGCACCCTAGTGATCCCCGTCAGCTTGGCAACAATGAGGTTCGGCCGAACGGGTGAGCGTCGGCGATACCGCGGTGACCGACCCTGCGGAGATCGTCCCGGACGCCCCTCGAACGCCCCTCGGATGCCCCTCGGACGCCCCTCGGACATCCCTACGGGACGCCCCCGCCGCGCGGCCGGAGGCGGACCGGCCCGGGCGCTGATAGGCTGGTATCCCGTGGACCGGTGGTCTGCCTGTGCAAATCAGGAGCCCCGAAACCGCAGCTTCGGCGCCCCCTGAGACCCCTTCGGATCGACGGTGGCAGGCGCCGGACGCACCTCACCTCGCGACCCACGGGAGCCCCCTCTTGGCGAAGCCGTCCGCTGCTTTTCGAAACAGCACAGCCATGACGACCAAGCACATCTTCGTCACCGGGGGTGTCGCTTCCTCCCTCGGCAAGGGCCTGACGGCCTCCAGCCTGG
>NZ_JBIWAE010000049.1:0-23269 GCF_044759865.1 Streptomyces sp. NPDC099050
ACGTTGAGCTTCATGATTCTCCTGCTCCGAGGTCTCTTCCACGCCAGTCCGGCGCGCGTGATTACACGTGTAATCACGATACCTGCCGAGGACGGAAACAGCATCGGTCGTCCGGGACTTTCGTACGTCTCGCCCGGCAGTGAAACGGTGATGCTCATGAGGGCACGGCCGTGGCAGGCAGGTGGGGGCGGGAACGGACGTGGGGTTGGGGTCGGCGCACCGCGCCGTCTCCGGTGCAACATGCGAGCCGTGAGGGGCCACCTCTTGGCTCTGCACCGCGGCGCGGAGTGCCTGGGACTGCGGGTCCTGGTCGTCGGCTGGCAGCCCCAGCCCCAGCAGCTCCTGGCCGACGTCGCCGGCATCCGCGGACCCGGCTCGGCCACCGGGGAGCGGTACGCGCTGGCGGGCTTTCGCCGGCTGATCGAGGAGCGGGCGCAGCGCGCACGCGACCTCTCGGATTTCGGTGTCGGATGGCTGTCCGGCGTCTAGGGACTGTGGCCGGCCCCCGGATTCACTACTGTGCCCGATGTGGACGCTCACGCCGGCATCGACGGCGTCACGAAGGCCCTGACCGAGGCCTCGCCGGAACGCCCGGCGGCCTTCCGCGGCTGAGCACGTGCCCTGCCCGCCCGGCTAACCTGGTGCCAGGACAGGGGAGTTCGGCATCACGGGGGCTGCCCGCGGCACGGGACTTAGGAGGACGGATGCTGGCTGAGTCACTGACGGCGCTCGCCGGCGCGGGCGCCACCGCGCTGATCGGAGCCATGGCCACCGACGTGTGGCAGGGGGCCCGCGGCGGGGTCGTCCGGCTTTTCGGGCGGGGCGGCGAGGCCCGCGGGGCGGCGATCGGCGCGCAGCTCGACGAGGACGCCGACCTCGTCGTCCGCGCCGAACCGGCCGGGGCGGACGAGATCCGGGCGGAGCTGCTGCCGGTGTGGCGCCGGCGGCTGCTCCTGCTGCTGGAAGAACACCCCGACTCCGAGGGCGAACTGCGCGAGCTGGTCGCCCGCGTGCAGAACGGCCTGCCGGCCGGGCGGCAGGTGTGGACGCAGTCGAACACCGCCCGCGACCACGGCACCCTCTTCGCCGTCCAGGGCGGCAGCCTCCACTACCACCAGGCGACCGGAGGGCGGGTGCCACCGCCCGCCGACGAGGACGGCGCGGACGGGACCGGCTGACCGTGCACCTCCCCGACGAGGTCCACCAAGAGGTTCGCGCCGTCGCCGGTTTCGCCTACGGCGCGGTCGGCGCCGACATCCACGTCTTCGGCGACGGGACCCCCGTCTACCTGCTGTACGCGCGCGACACCCACGGCGCCGCGGACGCCCTGCGGCGGGACTCCGCCTGGCTGCGCGCCCAGCCCAGCCGGATGCTCGACGCCCGCAGCGAGGTCGTGGAGTTCTCCGGTCGCGAAGCCGAGCTGGCCCGGCTGCGGGAGTGGCGCGTGCAGCCCGCACGGTCGGCCGCACGCTGGCTGCACGGACCCGGCGGCTCGGGCAAGTCCCGCCTCGCCGCCCGCTTCGCCACCGAATGCGCCGACGCCGGCTGGCTCGTGGTCGACGCCGTACACGGCACGGACACCTACCCGCCCGCCCGGGGCAGCCAGGACCTGCGCACCGCCCACCGCGCCGGGGTGCTGGTACTCGTCGACTACGCCGACCGTTGGCCGGACGCCCATCTCAGATGGCTGTTCCACAACGGCCTGCTCCTCGGAGACCTCCCCGCGCGGATCCTCCTCATCGCCCGCTCGGTGCGGCCCTGGCCTGCTCTGCGGGCGCAGCTGAGCCGACAGGGGCGCGCGACCGATCTCTCCGACCAGCCGGTGGAACCGCTCTCCGGCCAACAGGGCGAGCGCAGCAGGATGTTCGAGGCCGCCCGCCGCGGCTTCGCCGCCCACTACCCGGACCCCGCCGCCCTCACTGACCTGCGCCCTGCGTACCAGGACCTCGCCCGCCCCGACTTCGGCCTCACCCTCGCCGTCCACATGGCCGCGCTCACCGCCGTCGACGCCCGGGCCTGCGGCCGGGAACCGCCCGGCGACCTCGTTGGGATGACCGCGTACCTGCTGGACCGCGAACACGAGAACTGGCGCCGGGCGGGCGAGCACGACGGCGGCGGCACCGGGGAAGACGGCGGCGCGGGCGCCGAGGGCGACGACCGCCGCGCCCTCGACCTCGCGCGCACCGTCTTCACCGCTGTCCTCACCGGCCCGATGCGCCGTGACACCGCCCGCCCGCTCCTGGACCGGCTCCTGCTGCGCACCCCCGCGGACCGGGCCCTGACCGCCCACGCAGTCCACTACCCGCCCACCGACCCCGCGGCCGCCCACGTACTCGAACCGCTGCTCCCCGACCGTCTCGCCGAGGACTACCTGGCCCTCACCCTCCCCGGCAGCCCCGTCACCGGCTACCCGACCGACCTGTGGTCCGTCACCGCGACCACCCGCATCCTGCGGCGCGACGGAGGGGCCGCGCCCGCCTGGACCCCGCGCGCCCTCACCTTCCTCATCGCCGCGGCCGAACGCTGGCCGCACATCGGCCCCGCCGTGCTCTTCCCGCTGCTGCGCCGCGACCCCGCCCTCGCCGTCCGGGGCGGCGACGCGGTGCTGACCTCGATCGCCACCCTCGACTCCGTGGACCTCGACGTGCTGGAGGCCATCGAACCGCTGCTGCCCGCGGGCGACGTACGGGTGGAGGGCGGGGCTGCGGAGCTGGCCCTGCGGCTCACCACCCATCGCCTCGGACACGCGGTGGACGGCATGGAACGGGCCCGGCTCTCCATGAAGCTGGTTTTCGCCCACCTCACGACGGGTCGCCGGAGCGAGGCGCTCGCACACATGGAGGAGGCCGTACGACTCACCCGGGAGGCCGCCGAGGCGGACCCGGCGCACCGGTCCGCGTACGGCGACGCCCTCCTCAACCTCGGCAACCTCTTCATCGAGGAGATCGCCGCCGAGGACCGGATCGACCTCCTTCAGGAGGTGATCGGGCTGAAGAGGGACGGCGCAGCGCGGGGCGACGAATGCGGCCCCGAGCCGACCGCCCTCGCCGCGCTGGCCCAGGCGCACACCCGGCTGGCCTTCGCGCTCTGGGAGACCGGGGCCCCGGAGCAGGCGCACGCGGCCGTGGTGGAGGCGGAACGCCTCTTCGAGGAGGTGCTGGACCGCGACTTCCTCCTCTGGTGGTCCCTCTCCTCGGAGGTGAACCGCCTGGAGATGGTGAACGGCTTCCTGCTGGCGAAGTCCGGACGCCCGGAGGAGGCGGCCGAGGGCGCCGGGGCGGTGGTGGCGCACGTACGCCAGATGACGGACCTCAATCCCGCGCGGTTCGGCGACGACCTGGCCGCCGGCCTGGGCATCCAGAGCGTGCACCTGTGGAATGCGGGGCGGCACGCTGAATCCGTCGACGCGCTCCTGGAGGCGCTCCACCTCTACCGCCAGCTTGCCGACGTCCGTGCCGACTACCGGGACGTCCTCGCCGCCCGGCTCGACGACGCGGCGGCCAAGCTCATCGCGTTGGGCCGGCACACCGAGGCCGTCGCGATCGTCGAGGAGAGCCTCGCCCTGCACCGGGAGCGCCTCGCCCTCGATCCGGACACCGCCGCAACCGCCGAAGCCGAAGGCCGTGCCATCGGCCGTGCGCTGCTTTACCTGCGGGAGCGGCGCGGCGCCGACCGCCTGCCCTGGGGCACGCCGGCGGAGATCGACGAGGCGGCCGCGCAGCTCGTAGGGGCCGCCGACCCCGCGGGGCTGTGGGACCTCATGCGCAGGATCCCGGTCACCGACGCGATCCGGATCGCCCACCGCCACCCGCCCGAGTACTGGGCCCCGCCCGAGGGCGACCCCGGCCGCCGCCTGGCCGCCCGGCTGGCCTCGCGGCGCCACCGGCCGCAGGCCGCCGAGCGCGCCGCCCGGGCCGCCGCCGGGCGGGCGGTGTGGCGCCTGCCCCACCGCGACGGCCTCGTGGCACCGGACCGCGTTTCCTTCGCCCCGGCGGCGTCGGTCATGACCCGGGAGACGTACCACCCGGCCAAAGAACGACCCGGCGACGAGCACGCCACCCGCATCGACGTGTACGACCTCGCCTCCCGCTCCCGCCTCTGGTCCGCCGACCATCTCAGGGTCGGCACCGACGCTGTCACCTGCCTGGGGCCCGACGCGGTCCTCGCGCTGCGCGCGGACCTATGGCTGGCTCCCGACCTCGTCCTGTACCGGCCGGGCCGGGCGGAGGTCCTGGCGAGCGGCCCGGACCTCCTCATGGGGGCCCGGACCTTCGCCACCGCCCGCGGGTTCGTCGTCCTCCTGCGGAGCGCGCCCGTGGCCCTGCTCGGCGCGGTGGGGCGACCGCTGGAGCGGATCGACCTGCGGGACCTGGGGCTGGAACGCTGCACCGTCCACGCAGTCGACCCCTCCGGGGAGCGCCTCCTGCTGGCCGGCGACCGCCGCGTGATCCTCACCGACGCGGGCCTGAAGCCGCTGACCGCCCGCGGCTGGTGGAAGGTGCCCGAGCAGCACGGCACGGTGGAGGCCGCCGCCTTCCTCTCACCCGACGAGTTCGTGACCGCCGCGTCGACCGGCGGTGTCTACTTCTTCCAACAGGAGTCCGACCAGACCATGGTGACCGCCTGGAACTCCTCCGGACGCCGCCTGAAGCACCTGTTCGCGGTCCCGGGGTGGCGCGTCGTCGGCGGGTGGGCCCGGGACGAGGAGACGCCGTACTTCCACGACGCCGTGGACCTCTCCCCGGTGCCGCAGCCGCGCCCGCTCGCCGGGCCGTCCCGCGGCGCCCCGCACCTGGTGACCGCCGCACCCGGCGGCCGCTACGTGGTCCACGGCTCCGCCGTGCACGACTTGGGCGCCCCGCCGTCCTTCGCCGGCCGCCCGCTCGCCTCGCTGACCGGGGCCGACCGGGCGGCCCTGAGCGCCTACCTCGACAGCGGGCGGGCGCCGTACGCCGCGATCCGGGAACTGCTGGAGCTCGTACGGGACCTCGGGTCCTCCATGTGACCGCCACCGACCGAGGAGAGTGACCGCGATGTTCCGACGGAAGCGGGCCAAGGGCACCCCCGAGAAGCCGGAGAAAGCGGAGATCCCGCAGCACCCGGAGAACCCGCCGCCGGAGCCCGCGGCTCCGGCGGATCCGCTCGACCTGCGGCTGCACGAGCCCGACGACGCACCGGTCCACCTCAGCATGGACGCCACCCTGCGGATGGGCGACGAACTCGCGGAGGCGGAGCGGCGGTTGGGGCCGGCCCACGAGGACGTCCTGCAGCTGCGCCACAACTACGCGTTCTTCCTGTGCATCTGGTCCGCCGCGGCCCCGCCCGGGGACACGTACATGCTGGACCGGGCGATCCCCCTGCTGCTGGAGAACCTGACCTACCAGTCGGCGACCCTGGGCCCGCACGCCCGCGACACCCTGCTCACCCTCCACGGCATCGGATCCGCCCACCTGTCGGCGGGCCGCCCCGCCGAGGCCGTCCCGTACCTCGAACAAGCCCTGGAGGGCACCGGGCTGAGCCCCGACCGCGACACGGAGGAGAGCCTCACCTGGCGCGAGAAGCTGTCGGACGCCTACGCGGAGGCAGGCAGCGCCGACCGCGCGATCGCCCTGCTGGAGGAGACCGTGGCCGGCAGCAGGCGCCTCCTACCGCCGGGCGGGGAGCGGCTGGAGGCCCGCAAGCAGAAGCTGTTCATGGCCTACCGTGCGGCGGGCCAGCTGCCCGAGGCCATCGCACTGTGCCGGGAGATCGTCGCCGACAAGGAGCGGTTCTACGGCCCCGGCCACCTCGACACCTACATCTGGCTGGACAACCTGGCGCACGTCCACCACGACGCCAGGGACCTCGACGCGGCCGTCGCCTGCTACGAACGGGTCATCGGCGGCTTCGAGCGCATCCACGGAGCCGACAGCGAAGAGATCGCCTACCGCTACCACAACCTCGCCATCGCCCACCTGGAAGCCGGCCGTCCGGAGCGGGCCCTGCCGTACCTGAAAGCTGCCCTCGCTGCGCGCGAGTACGCCCTGGGGCCGGACCACGTGGGGACGCTGGACGCGCTGATCGGCCTCATCTCGGGCTACAACCAGGCCAGGCGGATCGACGAGGCGATCGCGGCTACCGAGCGGCTGATTACCGACCTGCTGCGCATCGGCGGCCCCGCGCACCCCAAGCTCCCCGAAGTGCGCACCTACCTCGACCGGCTGAGGCAGGCCCTCGCCGAGGACCGGCCGGCCGGCTAGGAGGCCCCCCGCGAGGAAGACGCGGATGTCGGACGGGCGGTGTGCGACCCCGATGGAGGTGCCGTCGTAGCGGACCCGGTGCCAACCCTGAGCGTCCGGCGGGTAGACGATCAGCTTGGCGGACATGCGCACAGCCTCCGCTCCGGCTGCTCCGCGAGCACCCGGCCACTTCCGAACGGGTGATGCCCCGGTCTGCGGCGGCAAGGCCCGGGCGTCGTCCACGAGTGTGAGCGGCAGGGGTCACAGCAGGCCGATGCCGTGCAGGGCGCGGCGGTCGCCGGACATCGCGTAGCGGCGGGCGGCCAGGCCGTGTTCGAGGGGCTCGCCGATCTGGGCGCACAGCAGCGTCAGGATGTCCGTGGCCTGCTCGTCGGACATGTAGGAGGGGGCGACTTCGAGCATCAGCTCCCCCATCGCGTACGTGCCAGCGACGAGCTTGTCGACGACGGCACGCATCTCGGCGACGACCGGGTCCGCCGACGGCTCGGCGGGCTGCGGGGGCGGGGCGGTGCGTATGTCGCGGACGGCTTGGCGGACCACGGCGCGCACCGTAGGCTCATCAAGGGCCGTCAGGCCGCTGTCGGCGAGTGTGGCGAGTCGGCGGGTGATCAGCTCCGAGAGGTCGCTGCTGCGGCCGAAGACGGCGATCAGGGCCCGCTGGGACAGCCCGTAGTCGAGCGCGGCCGCGGCGTCCATGCTGGTGTCTCGCGTGCGAGACACCTCGGTGCCGGCCGCGACGGCGCCGTGGATGGCGGCCAGGGCGCGGGCGACGTCGAGGAGCCGGTACGCCTGCGCGCGGCTCAGGCCGAACTCCGTGCCGATATGGACGGCGTCCGGCGCTCCGTGGCGGTGCTCGCCGCCCGGGTCCGCGACGCGCACGCCGCCCGCGTCTGGGTACCGTTCCGTTACGCCTCGTGGGAGTCGTACTGACCTCGCCGTCGGGCAGCGTCACCTGGACCGGAGGAAGTGCTCCGGCCCGGGGTGAGTGGGGGGGCGGCGGGGTCGCGAGGTGCTGGACGACCTGCCATGAGCCATGTATTCGCTCAAGTGTTCTAAGGTTGGCAAACGTGGCAGTCTCGTTGCCGACTGCCGGACGGCAACCGGCCGGGGTGCCCGCGTGATGCTGCATGTCGGGGGAATGGCGGGTCCGCGGAGTGGTCCTGACCCCGCCCTTCGAGCCGATGCTCGCCCAGGCCGCCGACCACGTCGCCGGCTCCGGCGTCCTGGCGAGCGGCTTCGCGGCGGAGTAGAAGTTATGGACAGGGTTTGCGGAGGGTCTGTTGTCCACAGACTCAGCGGTGAAGAAACAGACCGCTCGCAGGCGCGAGGTCCATGGCGATCCAGAAGCAGAGTCATAGCGAAGGCGACCTGCGCCGGATGAACGGCAGCGAGTTCCCGACCGCCGCCCTTGCCGCTCTGACCTTTCCGGTGTGCATGGAAGTCCGTGGAACACGGAGTGGGCCGCCGGGTCGACTCCTGGAGCCCGCAGTGCCGGGATACCACGGGTGCGTCGCGTGTTCGAGATGGGCGCGGGCCGTACGGGGCGTCCGTGTGGCCGCTGCTGTACCCAGGTCTACGCGGCCGCGACGTACCCCACCCACCGCCGAATCCTGTCGGGAGCAGAGCACGTGGGACACGACTGTGGGCCGGTCCCCGTGAGGGGGCCGGCCCATCCGTCATCGCCCAGCGTCGCGCCTTGGTGATTACTTCGGCATGAGGACGGTGTCGACGATGTAGACGTTGGCGTTGGCTGTCTTGACGTTGCCGCAGACGACGGTCGAGGCGTCGTTGACCTTGTAGGACTCGCCCGAGCCGCTGGTGGTGAGCTTGGTCTTCTCCAGGGTGTCGAAGGAGCCGCTCTCCAGCTGCTTCGGGGTGAGCTTCTCGCCGACGACGTGGTAGGTGAGGATCTTGGTAAGTGTGGCCTTGTCGGCGAGGACCTTGTCCAGGTCGGCCTTCGGGATCTTGGCGAAGGCGTCGTTGGTCGGGGCGAAGACGGTGATGTCCTTGGCGTTGTTGAGAGTGTCGACCAGGCCGGCCTGCTTGACGGCGGTGACCAGCGTGGACAGGGCCGGGTTGTTGGAGGCGGCGGTGGCGACCGGGTCCTTGGCCATGCCGTCGAAGGAGCCCGCGCCGTCGGCGGGGACGCCCGAACAGGCCGGGCCGAACGGCTTGTCCATCGCCATCGAAGCATCCGGCGTAGCCGGCTGGGAGGCGGCGGGAGCTTCGCTGCTCTTGTCAGAGGAGGCCGAGTCACTCCCGGAGTCGGAGCAGGCGGCAAGGGCGAAGGGCAGGACGGCCGCCGTGGCGACGGCGAGAGCGGTACGACGGAAACGCAGGGTGTTCGACATGATCAAAATCTCCTGTTGTGTTCTCAGAAATACGCAAAGGGTGAGATCCGCGGCTGGGGCCGCGGCGAAAAGCCTTGGTCGTTACCGGCCGGTGGTTTACGTGGTGACGAAGACGCTGTGCCAGCCGCTGGCGCCGTCGGGGATGGTCCTTGTGCGTTCTTCGGTCTGGACCTGGCCGGTGCCGTCAGTGGCACGGACGGTGAGGTTGTGGCCGCCCGGTGTCGGCTTCCAGGGGAAGGACCACTGGCGCCAGGTGTCCTTGTTCGCCTGGGGGGCGAGGTCGGCGGTCTGCCAGGGTCCGTCGTCGACCCGGACTTCGACGCGGTCGATGCCGCGGTGCTGGGCCCAGGCGACGCCGGCCACCGTCACCAGATCGCCCGTGGGCCGGCCAAAGGGCTTGGGGGTGTCGATGCGGGCCTGCGTCTTGATGGGCGCCTTGCGGGCCCACTTGCGCTTGACCCAGTACGGGTCGTAGGAATCGAAGGTGGTGAGCTCGATCTCCTGGATCCACTTGCAGGCCGAAACGTACCCGTAGAGACCGGGGACGAGCATGCGGACGGGGAAGCCGTGGTCGAAGGGCAGGGGTTCGCCGTTCATCCCGACGGCCAGGATCGCGTCGCGGCCGTCCATCACGTCTTCGACCGGTGAGCCGAGCGTCATGCCGTCGACCGAACGGGCGACCAGCTGGTCGGCCTTGCCGCCCTGGGACGGTGCCTTGACACCGCACTCCTTGAGCAGGTCGTCCAGGCGTACTCCGAGCCAGCGGGCGTGGCCGATGTAGGGGCCGCCGACCTCGTTGGAGACGCAGGTCAAGGTGATGTCCCGCTCGATGAGGGGCCGGTTCAGGAGTTCCTGGAAGGTGTAGGTGCGCGGGCGGGTGACGCCCTTGCCGCGGATGCGAAGCCTCCAGGTGTCCGCGTCTACCTTGGGGACGACGAGCGCGGTGTCGACGCGGTAGAAGTCCTTGTTCGGGGTGGTGAAGGCGCTGATCCCCTCCACCTTGAGCTGCGCTCCCGCCGGGAGCGCGGGGGCGGCGGAGGCGGGTGCGGGCAGGGTGATCGCGGCCCTGGAGGCGGTGGCGCCCTGGCCGCTCTTGCCGATGAGGGCGCGCCCCACGGCTCCGGCGCCGGTTGCGGCGACTGCGGTGACGGAGGCCGCGGTCAGGAAGCCCCGCCTCGACCAGCCACCACCGACGACCTCCGTACCGGCGTGTGAGCTGCTGGAGTTCAGTTTCCCGGCCAGGAGGTAGAGGACGGCGGCGCCCGCGAGCGCACCGGCCACTGAGGGCAGGGCGTCCGCGACCCCTTGGGTGTCGGGCCTGCTCAGTGCGGCGGCCGCGCCGATCACACCGAAGATCAGGACACCCGCGGCGCCTGCCCGCCGGTAGCGCAGGGAGACGATGCCGAGGATGACTCCGAGGAGGCCGAGGACGGCGAGGATGCCGAGCTGGAGAACGACCTTGTCGTTCTCACCGAACGTGCGGATCGCGAAGTCCTTGACCGCGGCCGGTGTCCGGTCGATGGCGGCGCCGCCCACGACGGTCACCGGCCCGGCCTGCGGCCGGATCAGGGAGGCCACGAGCTCGGCCACCGCCAGCGCCGTGTACCCGGCCAGCAGGCCGGACACGGCGCCCAGTGCGCTGCGGGCTAGGGACTTGCGGAAGGTGCTCACAACCGCCATTCGCTGTGGTCCGTCCGGCGGATTGGTCGCTTCTACGTTCAACTGGTTTTCCGCGCCTGGGCGGGCGCGGCGGATAGGGGTGTCGGCCAAGCTGCCCGCACCGGTCTGTCTGCCTCACTACCGCTCGTCGAGCTGTGGGTCGGTCGGCGCCGGGATCACTCGAAGGGATGACAACCCAGGTGCGGGGTAGCTGCTCAGGGCAATCCGCACATATGCCCGCTCCGAAGAAGCGGTAAGACAGCGGAGGAACATGGCCGGCCCCTGAGGGGCCGGACCTTCTCGCGGCGAAAGAGCTGTTGATGACATCGAGGCATGAAGGCGGGTGCGGCCCGTGCACGGCCGTTCCGCAGCACGGCACTTGGCGGCACGGGGCAGGACGCCGATGACCCAGCCCCAGCGATCCCGCGGCCACGATCCCGTCGGCCAGCAGCTGCAAGAGGTGATGGGGCGGGTGAGCCAGGGCGACAAGGACGCCTTCTCCGTTCTCTACGACGCGGTCGCCGCCACCGTCTTCGGGATCGCCGTCAAAGTCGTCCGGGACCGGGCCCAATCGGAGGAGGTGGCACAGGAGGTGATGATCGACGTATGGCGTCAGGCCGCCCGCTACCGCCCCGAACAGGGAACCGTCATGACCTGGGTGGCGACCATCGCCCACCGACGGGCTGTGGACCGCGTCCGGTCCGCCCAGGCAGCCGCCAACCGTGAACACTCCACGGGCGTACGCGACCAGATGCGGCCCTTCGACCAAGTCGCCGAGGAGGTCGAGACCCGGCTGGACAGCGAGCAGGTACGGCGCTGTCTGCGCGGTCTGACCGAGCTCCAGCGCCGGGCGGTGACCCTGGCCTACTACGGGGGACTGACCTACCGCGAGGTCGCAGAAGAACTGCGGTCCCCGCTTCCGACCATCAAGACCCGAATGCGCGACGGACTGATCCGGCTGCGCGACTGCATGGGGGTGACCACATGAAACACGAAGCAGAACTGCACACCCTCACCGGTGCGTACGCACTCGACGCGCTCACCGGTGAGGAACTCCGCGCGTTCACCGCGCACCTTGAACACTGCGAAGGCTGTCACCAAGAGGTCGGCGAGTTCGCTGCCACGGCGGCACGTCTGGCCGCAGCAGTGAGCCTGCTCGTACCCGTCGCGATGCGACAGGTCGTCCTCGATCGAATCGACGGCGTCCGGCAGTTGCCGGCGCGCGCCCCACTCCTCCCGTCCGTCCGCCTCACCACACGTCTCACCCGCAGGGCCGGGGCGTTCGTGGTCGCGGCCAGCATCGTCGCCGCGGCCGGGTTCGGCGGTGTCGCCCTCTGGCAGCACCAGCAGACGGAACAGGCCCGCACGCAGGCCCAGCGCGCCGGCCAGCAGGTCCAGGACATGACCGCTGTGATGGCTTCCCCCGACGCCCGGACGACCCGTGGACGCACCGGTACCGGGGCCCTGGCCTCAGTCGTGACCTCTGCCCGCCTGAACCAGGCCGTTTTCCTCGCCTCAGGGCTCCCCAAGGCGCCCGCAGGACGGACCTACCAGCTGTGGTTCGACGACCACGGCACCATGCGCCCCGCCGGCCTCATCCCCGGCGACGGCTCCGTCCTCATGCAAGGAGACCCCGGCCAGGCCCTCGCCGTCGGCCTCACCCTCGAACCTGCAGGCGGCTCCGCCCAGCCCACCACCAGCCCCCTGGTCCTCCTCTCCCTTCCCGCCTGACCGGGACAGCGGGCAGCAGGGGCTGGCAACGCGTACGCGGCGCACCGGGCCCCTCTCTGTCAGCCTTGGGTGAGACGTCCCGCTTTGTCGGGTTAGCCTGAGAGGGCCCGATAGGAGTTCCACCCCTCATGACCAGCACCAAGCCGTCCGCGTCCGATCCGGCTCCGAAGCCGAAGCGCCGCAGTTTCAGTCCGGAGTACAAGCTGCGGATCGTGGCCGAGTACGACGCCGCGCCCAAGAATGGCCCGGCGCCGGCACCTTCGGGAGCAGTTCGGGCCCGAATACGAGCGCACGGTCGAGGCGGGGCAGAGCCGCGGAGCGGCCGAGCGCGACCTCAAGGAGAGGGAGGAGCGGCACGAGGCGCTCGAGATCAGGCCGCTTCCTTCCGCTGTCCGAGACCGGTACGCCCGGGACTGGGCCAGCGTGCAGGAGCACTTCGTCGACAGCCCCGACCGGGCCGTGGGTGAAGCGGACCGCCTCGTGACCACGCTCATGAGCGAGCGCGGCTACCCGACCGAGAATTTCGAGCAACAGAAGCGGGACCTCTCGGTCGAACACTCCCGGACCCTGGACCACTACCGCATCGCCCATGAGGTCAAGGGGCGGGCCGGGGGAAGGGACACCACGACTGAAGAACTGCGGGGCGCCATGGTCCACTACCGGGCGCTTTTCGAAGAACTACTGAAAGACGACACAGCTTCGCCGGATGAAGAACGCCGCTGAGTGCCCGACAGCCGCAAGCGGCCGTTCGCCACCGCATGGAGGTGAAGGGACATGCAGAGAGAAGGACCATACGGGCGCGACGACGAGTACGCCGAGCCCGCCGGAGAGACGCTGTCCACCGAGGACATCGCCCGGCCCCAGACAGACACATCGCGACAGACGGCAGACGATGACCTGGCGGCGGCCCCCGACGACGAGGGGGCAGCACCCCGGACCAGAATCACGGACGAGGCCGGAAACGAGCCCGAGCCCGTAGCTGACGACCCGGACGAGTCCGAGCAGGAGCCCGATACCGCCCCGCTTCTAGGAACCCAGGAGGCTGAAGAGCTCCGTACCAGGTGGCAGGAGATCCAGCAGGGGTTCGTCGACGACCCCAAGCAGTCGGTGCTCGCGGCAGACGGGCTCGTCGCCGAAGTCATGCAGCTGCTCGCCACCACATTCGCCGACCACAAGCAGGGACTCGAAGGCCAATGGCACCGCGGCGAGGAGGTCGCCACCGAGGACCTGCGCCTCGCCCTGCGCCAATACCGGTCCTTCTTCGACCGCCTGCTCAGCACCTGACCACCGGCCGGGACCGCGACGAGTACCGTCCGCTGTGGGCGCTGGACGCAAAACACCGGCCGATGTCTCCCTCGCGCAGATGAGGATCGCGCGGGAGGCCACCGGCCGGTACATGCCGCAGGGCGGTCACATGGGGTCGATGCCCTCGCTGCCCCGCTCGCTCTCCTTCTTGCTCTGCTCCTCGATCCGGCGGGCCTTTTCCTTCAGCCGCTGACGCTCCGCCGGGTCCGTGGCACGCTCCGCGGCCTGCTCGATCTTCTTGACCTGGTCACGCATCTGCTGGGCACGGCTGCCGGACTCGCCTGCAACGCTCATGATCACTCCTGAAATCTGGGGAGAGGGACGCCACCAGCCAAACAGCACCCCCACGCCCGCGCATCCCGAACGGTCACCCACCGCTATCCCCGCAGCACAGGCCAGGCACAGAAGGTCACCCGGCCGCCGGAGCGCACCCTTCTCAGCGGCGTCGGCGACGTCCGGAGCGCCGCCCGTGCATGCCCAGGTACACCAAGGCCGCCACGAAGACCAGGATGCCGATGACCAGCAGATAGAGCGTGCCTTCGGCGACAGCGCCGATGATGCCCAGCACCATCGCCACGATGACCAAGATCAAGAAGACCCTCACGACGTGGACACCTCCTCGGGCGAGTGGGGGCTCAGAAGCCTTTGGAGAGCCACGCAGCACGCAGGGCGGGTGAGGCCACTTTCCCAGGCCGGAATACCGACGCTCCGCCCCGTACCGGTCGATACGGTTGTCGCCCTGACGCGGCCGCGTCAGGGCGCAGGGTCCGGTCAGGCGTGCTGCGGCACCTCGTCCTTCAGCATGGTCCGCAGCGTGGCGCGGAACTCCGGCGTGTCGACCTCACTGTGCACGGACACGGAGTGTTCGGTGGCCGCCCGGACCACTTCCTCTTCCTCGCCCGCGATGGTCAGGGTGCATTTGGCTTCACTGGGGTAGTCCCTGCAGTCGATGACCTTACGCATGGTGTTGCCTCCTGGGTTGGTGTGCGGCTGCCGACGTCGCCGTCCGAGCGGCGCCCGGGCGGAAGGGCGGAGGCAGGTGCGTACGGGATCTCCTTCCACGATCCCCCCTCTTCGGCCCGATACGAAAGCCGCGCAGCCCGGAGGGGCTGAAACCGCGTGTATGGCACAACGGACGGGAGGGTCTCCGCGAGATCTTCCGACACACGGACTCGCCGCCCTGACCGGCGGACCAGCCGGACCTCCCTGCCCCGCCTGCACGCCCGACGGACAGGACCCCAACCACCGCCTCACAGGTGCCAGCGGCGCGACCGCGACCGATCCCACCGATCACGGCCAGCTGACCGCTTGCCCGATAGTGACCCGCGCTCCTAGCCGCCCCACCTCTGGGAGCGGTGTCCCTGGAAGGCAGCCGAAGGAGCTACGGCTTGTATCCGCTTCGATCACAGAGGCACCCGACCGGAGGGTGTCCACGGCGTCAGAAGAATCGTTTTGACGTTCGTGACGGACGATCAGCCAAAGACCTCCAGCCATGGCGCCGAGCAGGGCAGCGGCAAGCGCAGAGCCGATCCCCGTATTCCACGGCAGGCTCAGCCCGGGCCTTCCCGCCCACCCGTGCACGCTGGCACCGCGGAGCGCCGGGATGAAGCCACGCCCCTGTACACGCAGCTCGCCGAAGAGTGGGCCGCCCGCGGCGCCGCCGTCCCCTGCCTCCCCGACCCGGCCTGGCAGCGCCTTACATCCCTCGAACACCTCATGCAGGAGATCGAAACCACCCTGCGCCAGCTCCACCTCGCAGGAAGCCCCCGCCGTGCTGATGGCCCAGTCCACGCCGGTCAGCGGTGGAAGCAAACATGATCCACCCGTCGCTGGTGTGCCGGGGCTGCTCCGGCACCCTGTACGCCCTCTCCACCGCCCACCCCGCATCCGTGCGCACCTGGGAAGTCGACCATGACAGCACCCCCACATCCTGCCCCCTGGAGCCCGTTCTGCCTCTGACCGGCGAAGGCGCACACATCCATCAGCTCACCCACGCCGACCACGTCCTCGCGTCAGCCTGACCCCACGCACTCGTGATTGGCCGGCCCGCCTGCACGATCGCCCGTCCGCATCTCCCCATCCCCCGGAGCTGAACAGGCCCATCCTGCGTGCGCTACAACACCCCGCGCCGCGCCCGCGGCCGCGAGCCGCCCGATGTGTCGGCTGCCTGCCCTGGAGCGCTCAGGCGCCCTGCTCGGCGCTGTGCGGCATCTCGTTTCGTACCGCTTCGCAATGGTTTCTTTCCATCTCGGCGAGAATGGAAATCCTACTGGTGCGGGATCGCATATCTGCCGTGGTCGCAGCAGATTTGATGCATCGCGGGGTGCGTGTGTGACCGCATGGCGGCGTTACCGACGCGGTAATCCGGGCAGGTGCTTCCACGGAGGCAGCACCAGGCAGTGGATGATCAGAGACCGGGGTGAGCCTGATGAACCAGACGACCAGCAGCACAGTGACTGGCCTTCCCGCCGCGACCGTTGTGGTTTCCCGAGCCCTCCCGGCGGCTATCGCGGGAGCCCGCGATGTCGCCCGTGCTTTCCTGGACTCGCTCCAGCTGGCCGTGGGCCCGGACACAGCGGACTCGGTCGTGCTGGTCGTCTCCGAACTGGTCACCAACGCCCTTCGGCATGCAGGCGGCGCATGCGTACTGCAGCTGACCGCCCACCCGGACACCATCGAAGTCGCTGTCCGTGACTCCTGCCCACGTGCACCACGCATGCGCGCCCCCGACCTGAACGGCGGGACCGGAGGTTTCGGCTGGCCGATGGTGGACCGGCTGACCCGCAACACCACGGTCACGCCCGACGAGACGGGGGGCAAGTTCGTGCGGGCCTTCCTGCCCCGGTAGCCGTCGACAGCTGGAACTCTGCCGCGTTTTGCGCGTTCGGCGGCTGCGCAGAGGTCAATCGCGTTGGCCGTACTCCCCGTGGCGAGGGACGACGGAATCCTCTGCTGTCCGGCGATTTTCCGCCCGGCCCCAGGTGCGCTTATATCGTGCGGGTGACGGTCACCTGGACGCTGACGGGTTCGGGTGCGCCGTGTTGGGCGAGGTGTGCGGTAACAGCAGTGTGGACCTGGTCGCGTACCTGCCGGGCGACGTCCAGGACTCGGTGGTGTGAGTGCACCATGCAGCGGACTTCTATGTCCCATCCGTGGCCCTCAGGTGTGCGCTCGGCTCGGATACCGGCGGGGAGGGAGGTGGCTCCCGCGGCGTGTTGGGGCCGCGAGGCTACGGCGGCCAGGCGGTCGGCGAGTCCGGGATGCAGCGCTGCCAGGCCGGGAACCGCGAGGGCTGCCTGGGCGGCGGCCTGTTGAATGTCGTGGTGGCTGGTGGAGGTCATTGTTGTCCACTCCGCTCTGAGAGCGCCTCGCCGGCCACGTCGGCTGGGGCGAGCACGGCGTCGATCTTCAGGTCGACGCTGGTGACGGCCAGGCCCAGCTGGTGTTGCGCGGCGTGGAGGACGGCTCGGCGTACCTGGGCGGCCCGCGCGGGCAGCGGCTGGTCGAGGGCGGCTGCCAGGGTCATGGTGACGTGGATTGCAGTGCCGTCGCCGGTAGCGGTCAGGTGGCAGCTTGCGGCGCGGGCCCCGGGGATGGTGTCCGCAGCCTGGCGCAGGACTTTCGCGGCGGCGCTCTCCGCGATCCGCAGGTCGTGGGCGGGGTCGTCCAGGGTCAGCATCGTGCCGAGGCGTACCTCTGCGCGGACCGCGCTGATCACCCGGTCGGCGAGGCTGTGACCGCTGGGCCGTTCCTTTTGGAGCAGGGCCTGGGTGGCGTGGTCCAGGGCTGCCAGTCCTTCGACGGCCTGCCGGCAGTACGGGCAGGTAGCCGTGTGCGCCGGCTCTGCCGTGGTGCCGGCGTCGCGGGCCTGCTCCCAGGCGCGGCTGAGCGGACGTCCGCAGGGCAGCAGCTCGTCGCCGGCGAGCCGCTGCGCTTCAGGGAACGTGCGGGCGTCGGCCGCCTGCGCGGTGTCGTCGTGCGTCGGCTGGCTGTCAGGCTTCGGGGGCGGGGGATCTAGCGCCATGGGCCCATCGCCTCCTTCAGGGCGTGGCGCGCGCGAAAGAGCCTCCCGCGCACCGTCTGCTCGCTTGTTCCCGTCACGTGGGCGATCTCCTCGTAGTGCATGCCGTGCAGTTCTCGCAGGACCCAGCAGACCCGCTGGTCAGGGTGGAGCTCACCGAGGGCCTGGGCCAGGGCGGTGGCCGCCGCGTCCGTCTCGGCGGCGCGCGGCGGTGAGCTGCCCTCGTCATGGGCGGCGGGCTCGGGAATGGCGTCCAGGGGTAGGGCGCGGTGGCGGCTGCGCAAGGTGGTGAGGCAGCGGTTGGTGGCGATGCGGTACATCCAGGTGCCGAACGCGGCGTCGTGGCGGAACTCCGGCAGCTGGCGCCAGGCGCTGAGAAAGGCGTCCTGGACGGCGTCCTCGGCGTCCGCCCGGTTGCCGAGCAGATGGTGGGCGAGCGCGAGCAGCGGGCTGCTGTGCCGGTGGACCAGGACGGCGAATGCGTCGTCGTCCCCCTCGCCGGCCCGTACGGCGAGCAGCCTGTCTGCCAGGCCGGTGCGGCTGTCCCGGACCTGCACATCCGGCGGCGGGCCCGGCCCGCTGTGCGGGCGGGCGCCAGCAGGTCGGCGGGTGGATCCGGTGCGGTCGCTCATCCAGCGCTCGCTTTCTTGCCGGGGAACGAGGAATCCCAGGTACGGGCCTCTCCACCCCTGGTCACCGATCCAACGTTGCGTCGCGTGTCCCTTTTAGGCGTATATCCCTCTCAAAGATCAATAAGCACTCTCAACGGTGTGCACATACCGGATACCGAAGAGGCGTGAGGATCTCGGCCGGGGTGCGTCCGATCCATTGACGGGCACCGCACCGGCGCCCGCACCGACGCCCTGGGAGTTCCTCATGTCGGACACCGTCAGCCGCCCCACCGGCTCTTCCGCCGGTGAGAGCCAGCCGGACACACTCGGCAAGACGCTGAAGAGCCGCAGTACCAGCGCAACCGCGCCCGAGACGCGGGGGCGGACCACCATCGCCGACAGCGTGGTGGAGAAGATCGCCGGGATAGCCGCCCGCGAGGTGCCGGGCATCCATAGCCTCGGCGCCGGAATGGCTCGGACCTTCGGGGCCGTCCGCGACCGGGTCCCCGGCGGACGCCCCAGCGTGACCCGCGGAGTGAAGGTCGAGGTCGGCGAGCGCCAGAGCGCCGTGGACCTGGACGTGGTCGTCGAGTACGGCGTGTCCATTGTGGACGTCGCCGGCGACGTCCGCGTCAACGTTATCTCGGCCGTGGAACGCATGACCGGCCTCGAGGTCGTCGAGGTGAACATCACCGTCGACGACGTCCACCTGCCCAGCGAGGAGGAAGACGAACAGGAGGACACCGAGGGCCGCGTGCAGTGACCCCCGCCACCGCTGATCGACAAAGAATCGGGTGAGTTGGAATGAGCAGAGCAACGGTGGGCCTGATAGCGGGTATGGCTCTGGGCTTCGCCGCCTACTTCGGCGGATTCTGGGCCTTCCTGCTCGTGGCGGCCCTGGGCGCGGTGGGCTGGGTCG
This sequence comes from Streptomyces sp. NPDC099050, assembly GCF_044759865.1. Classification (NCBI taxonomy): domain Bacteria; kingdom Bacillati; phylum Actinomycetota; class Actinomycetes; order Kitasatosporales; family Streptomycetaceae; genus Streptomyces; species Streptomyces sp. NPDC099050. The sequence continues at coordinate 18,837 of NZ_JBIWAE010000049.1, forward strand.
TCGGCAGCATCCTGCAGGGTGACCTCGACGTCTCCGGCCTCGTCCGTCCCCGGGAGAGGCGATGACCAGGCGGCCGGCTGCTTCCGCCCTCCATCCGGACCGCCCGCCCTCGGGACCAGCGCACCCGCCCCGTACGCCCGTACCGGCGGCCGAGCGCGGTGCCACCGTGATCCCCGACAAGGTGGTGGCCCGCATCGCGGCCCGCGCCGCGCGTGAAGCACTGATGGGGCAGGTGGGCGAACCGCCCGGACACCTGGGACTGACCGCCCCCCGATGCTCGGCCGCGGTCAGTGCCGGCGCGGCTCGGCTGGGCCTTTCCCTGGAGCTGCCCTACCCGATCGACATAGCCCGCAGCTGCCGCGAGATGCAGCACCACGTCGGCCGGCGGGTGACCCAACTGACGGGTCTGCGTGTCACCGAGGTCACCCTGACCATCGACCGCCTGGTGCACCCCGGCGGCCTTGAGCGCAGACGAGTGCAATGAACGGACCCGACGCACCCCACCGGGAAGGAGAGCAGGCATGACACCGGACCGAGAACCCCCCGCCGGCCCGGGCCCGTCTCCCGCGCCGCGATCGGCCACCCCGCTCACGGTGACGATGCTGGCCAGACAACCGGCCGATGCCGCACAGCCCCAGCACAACAGCACGGCGGACGGCTCCGCGCGCCCCACGCGTCGGCTGTGGTCCGCACGCCGCATACCCGCCGCGCTGACCGCCCTCGCCATCATGGCCGGCGCCGCGGTCCTGCTGTTCGACATCTCCGCGGTACGAGCCGGACGCAACGCCGCCGCCTGGCGCACCCGACTCGCCCACGAACTGGCCACCCGCCCCCTCGACGACACCTGGATACTCGCCGGAGCCGCCCTCACCGCCGCCCTCGGCCTCTGCCTGATCATCCTGGCGCTCACCCCCGGGCTGCGCCACCAGCTGCCCCTCAACACTCCCGCCGGCCGGAACCCGGTACACGCCGTACTGGACCGCGATGCCGCCGCCCTCCAGCTGCGCGACGCAGCCATGCGCGTCCCCGGCGTCAGCCGGGCCAGGATCCGGGTACGCCGCCACCGCATCACAGCCCGCGCCGACGTACGCTTCCGCGACCTGGCCCAGGTCAAAGACGAACTCACCGCCGCTCTGCACGAGCAACGCGATTCGCTCGCCCTCGCCCGCCCTCCCCGGCTTATCATCCGCGCACGCCAGAGCCGCAGCTGACACCCAGCACCCGCCCGTTCGCAGCCGAGACCCATGGAAGGAGAGGAAAGCGATGAAGAGGCAATCGGCGGTCAACCGGAGCCTGCTGGCGCTGACCGGCCTCGTCCTGCTGGGCGGGGGCCTGCTGATCCTCGCCGGCGGCCTGGACGTCTACCGTCGCTGGGATCTGACACCACCGCCCGGCTGGCCACTGGCCACCCCACACACCGTCTTGCTCAGCACAGCGGACCGCACCCGCTGGACCGACAACGGCTGGTGGTGGCCGGCTGTCATCGCCGCCCTGACCGTCATCGTCCTGCTCGCCCTGTGGTGGCTACTGAGCCAACTGCGCGCGCCCCGCCACGGCCGCATGCTGGTGGGAAGTCCCCCCGCTGACGGTGTGGAACTGCGTCACGATGCCCTCAGTGACGCCCTCGCCGCCGATGCCCGGCAACTGCCCGGCGTCCAACAGGCCCGAGCCCAGATGACCGGCCCGCCCACCCACCCCCAGGCCCGCATCACCCTCACACTCAGCCCTGACAGCGCACCCGGCCCCGTTCTGGAAGCCCTGAGCCAAGGCCCCCTGGAACGCGCCCGCCAGTCCACCGGATGGAACCAACTTCCCACCCAGGTAAGACTGCAGGTCAGCCGGCACAAGCCGCACCGCGCCGAATAGCGAAACCACCGGCCGTAAACCGTGCGGACCGTGATGGTTGACCTAACGGTCTCACCCGGCTCCCGCTTCTCGTGCCTGCCCCCGCGACGGAGGCGCCTGGTCCTCGGCATCCTGCGATGGTGGCCACGCACGGCAGGCTGGAAGGCAAGCACCATTCAGTACGGGCCGAGCCGCTCGGAGCGGTCTCGGCTCCCTGCCCGGAGGAGCACGGCATGGCGATCGAAGGGGTAACCCCCTACCTGAGGTACGAGGACGAGGACGCGGCTCTCGAGTGGATGGAGCGGGTTCTCGGCTTTACCGACGCGGTCCGCTGGCGCGACGATTCAGGGCGGACGTTCGAGGCCGACATCCACGCGGGTGCGACGAAGATCGGAGTCAGCGGCGGCGGGGTGAGCGACGAAGGCAGGAACGCTCTGTTCATCGTGCACGTGGACGACGTCGACGCGCATTTCGAGCTGGTCCGGGCCGCATCGGGCAGGGAGCTGGAGGCTCCGGTGGATCAGCCGTACGGGCCGCGGACCTTCACGATCACCGACCCCTGGGGGTATCAGTGGAGCTTCTGGCAGGGCGAGGCCACACCACCCCAGTGATTGCCGGTGCGCCCCTGCGGTTTCACCGGGCCGTCGACGTCGCCGCCGCCGACTCCGGTGCCGCCGCCGTGATGTGGCTCAGCAGGCACAGCCAGCGGCCGTCCCGCTTCACGAACACATCCGACGTCCACTCGTCGGCGTCGAACCGCCGGCCCCCGTAATGGGCGGTGTTGGTCATCCGCACGCTGAAAACCGCTGTATCGCCGTGCACCCGGACCCGGGGCCTGCTGACGAGGTCCATAGCCGAGTGGGTCAGCTGCCCGGAGGCGACGAACGCGAGGAACTCGTCCCTGGAGGCGATGCCGGACTCCGAGACGATGGCCCAGTCGTCGGTCATGAAGCTTGCTATCCGTGCCGCGTCGTTGGAGACGATGGCCGCGGCCCAGGCCTCAGCGACGGCCGTGAGGCCCGCGTCTACCGTGCCGTCGTGGCCGTCCTGAGCCGCTTCGACCGCCGTGCCGGTCGGGTCTCCACTGGGGTTCTCGGGCATGACCCGATTTTAGGCCTGTCACGAACCGCTGTCGCGCCCCCAGAGGCCGGGAGGGCCGCGATCATCCACGAGCGGCTGGCCACGGAGTACGGGTTCACCGGCAACTACCAGCGCGTCAAGCTCTACGTCCAGGAAGCCCGCCAAACGAAGCGACCGCAGCCGCTCAGCAAGCGCCTCAGTGAGCCCCCGAGCAACAAGAACGGGGAGACAAGTTCCCGAACCCGACCAGCTGAGACACCTCCACGATCACGGCGGAGAACATCGCTGCATAGATCGAGACCGCGATCAGCACTACTACGAGCGAACGATCAGACAGGTGTCCTGTCGCGGCGTAGGTAGCGGGTGACGTAATCAACGTCACAGCGAGGCAGCGGTTCGTTGTCAACGCGCGGCCAGCCGCAGCCCGGAGGTGACTGCGACCGGCGCGGCCGTCTCGTCACGGCTCCCGCCGACGGGGAAAATTCGGTGGGTGACAGCTGAGCTGAGAACAGAGACTGTCGTGTGCCCGTACTGCGCGGCAGGCCCGGCCGACGGCCGGGCGCGCACGATCGCCGCGGCCGGGCGCCGCCTGACGGTGACGTGGCATGTGCTGTCCTGCCCGCACTACGCGGCCGATCGCGTCCTGGCGGGGGAAGAAGACTGAGCCTGGGTGGCCCTGTTCGCCTGCGGCGCGTTTGAGCGGGTGGCCTGACCCCCGTGCAGGCTCCCGTCCGGCCTCCCGGTACGGCGGGCCGGACGTGATCGTAGCGCGGACCTTACTGCCGTCTTAACGAGGGCCGTGACCTGTGCCGAGTGTGCTGCGTTGGGGATGACATGACGGCTGTGCCGGGCACCCCGGCGGGCGTTGGGCCGGGCGAGCCGGCCGGACCGGCCGGACTTGACCCCGCCACGGCCGGTCCGGCGGGTATGGATCCCCGTGCCCGCGAAGCAATCGAGCACATCGTGCAGGCGGTCCGTGACGGCGACGACGCCCACATCCGTACCCTGCTGGCCGATCTGGCCGCCCTCGCGGACATTGCGGCCCTGCTGTACCTGCGCGAGCGGCTGTACCCGCCGCGGTGAGGTGCGACGCTCACGCGCGGCGGAACAGGTCGTCGGCGCTCACCGGGAGCCGGCAGCCCCACGACAGACCCGGACGGCGCGGCACTTCCCGGCCCTGGGCGAGCCACTGCCGCTCCACGGCGTCGTAGATCGGCGCATCGCCCGCCTGCCAGAACTCCTCCGCCAGGCGGACGAATCCGGTCCCCACGGGAGGCGAAACGGTTTTCTGCTCCATGTCCCGGTCCAACGAACCCGGTCGGGCGACGTGGCGGGACGTGACCGTTCCGTCATGAACCCGATGCCCTCAACGACGGAGTCCCGGGCAGTGACGACGACCCCGCCGCCGGGCGAGGGACCCTGTTGGCCAATTCGATCGGGGTTCTTCGCCTGTCGCTATGCGGCGGGGCGAAGGGCTGCCAAGGGGCTGACTCGCGTACTCGCGTGTG
>NZ_JBIWAE010000050.1:0-21800 GCF_044759865.1 Streptomyces sp. NPDC099050
CAGGTCCTGCGCTCCCGTTCGCCCGACGGCGTCGAGCAGGAGGTCTGGGGCCACCTGCTCGTCCACCATGCGATCCGCCAGCTGATGCACACCGCTGCCGAAGGCGCCGGCACCGATACCGACCGGCTCTCCTTCACCCGCACCCTCCGCCTCGCCCGACGTCAAGTCACCGCGCAGGCGGCCTTTTCCCCCTGACCGCCTGGTGGCAGCCCTCACAGACGGGTTGCGCGAGATAGCCCGCCACCTGCTGCCCCTGCGCCGCCGGCGCTCGAACGCCCGCGTCGTCAAACGCAAGATGTCCAACTTCGGCGTCAGACGAGCCGAGCACCGGCTCTGGCCGCAGCCCACACTCGATCCAGTCGATGCCGTAGCCATCGCCCCGCACCACAAAACGGCCCCGATACACCCACCAGTGAAGGTCCCACGCGTCTGGGATTCCTAAGTCACTGGTATTGGGGCTAGTTACCTCTCTACGGACTCCCGGAATCCACTCTTCCGGATATTCGAGTCAAGATTAATTTCGGTCTTTGGCTCTTTGCTTTTCTGGCCTTAAGCGGAATGTCCATCCAGGTGGTAACTGTCCGATAAGGCTCGTGCCGCTGAGTGATCAAGGCCACATTTTTGAAAGATCATTTGGAAGTCCTTCAATAAACCTTTAGATTCGTTCTGTCGTCGAAACATTCCGGCGTTTACTCAAAGTGGGGGTTTTCTAAAATGCCTAAGTTGCGTCGTGTTGCAACCGCCACCGCGGCTGCGCTCATCACTCTGGGTGTCATTGCCCCGGCTGCTTCCGCCGGCGGGAACTGGAGCTATGGGACCTCGCGCACCGTGCTCAGCAACGGTGAACTTTACACCGCGCTGACCAGCGGAACGATCAGCGACTGGAAGGTGACCGACTCGTACAAGAAGACCGGTGGTGGCACCATCACCGCGCGCTTCGGGTTCACCTACAAGGGCTCCTCGCACACGGGTGGCTGGTTCGACCAGGGCCCCAACACCACCAAGAGCACGTGGTGGAACAACTTCTACATCAGCACCTGCGAGCCGATCGTGGGGTGGATGCAGGTCAGTGGTCAGCAGACCTTCAACAACGCTCCGGTCACCGCCTGCTGAACGAGGGCAGACTGAGGTTCCCGCGTGTGGGGTCCAGTGACTGGACCCCACACGCTTGTTTATCCGATCCGCAGGTACGACCCCCAGGAACCATCGAATGATAGAAGCAATATTCAACGATAACCAAGGGATGCTGGCCACAGCCCTTGTCTCCGCGTTGATTCTGGCCCTGCTGTTCTTTGTCATAGGGCGGCGTCGAGGGAATTCCGGACTTGCCTGGGGGTTGACCGGTGCGGCATTGGCCGTGGAGGTAACCGCCACGCTGTACCCGATCTCCCTGGGAGCCCCGGCCTCCGCGACCTGCGTCATCGAGCGCGATCTCATCACGGGAACTTTCACGACCCAAGGCCTGATGAACGTCCTCCTCTTCCTCGGGCTTGGGGCTTTCGCCACATGGGCAACCCGGCGTCCGGTACCCGTTACCTTGGCTTGCATCGGTCTCTCCGCGGCCACCGAGGTCACCCAGGCGCTGACGCCTGGTATCGGGCGTGCCTGTGACAGCATCGACCTGTGGGCCAACAGCCTTGGCGCCGTACTGGGCGCCGGCGCCCTCGCCGCCATACTGAGGTGGCGCGACACTCGCGGGGCTGACGGGGCGGGCATCGCCATCAGCAGGCGCCAGATCCGTTGGTCGCTGATCGGATTCGCCGCCGGCATCGCCGCGATCGGCCTGGTGGCCTCGTTTACGGTCACGTTCGTGATGGCAGAGGTGGCCTGGGCGAACAACAGCACGAGCGAGCAGCGCACGCTTGCCCGGGAGACGGTCGAGGACTTCTTCGACGGACAGGCCGAGCTCAAGGACGTGCAGTACAGGCCCGGTCCCCCGGGACAGCCGTCCGTGGTCTCTGCCAACACCGACCGGGGCACCCTCGACATCGAGCTGCCTTCCGAAGAAGTGGTCTCCGGGGTGCTCCAGCACGTCAGCCCGCCACTCGAACCCAACACCCCACCCGTCACGGACACCGCTGCCCTCAAGAGCGGAACGGACTTCGTGCGCACGCGTTTTCCCTGGGCGCTCGCCGGCCAGACAGAGCTCACCGCCGCTGGACCCCAAGGAGCCTCAAAGCTCCTCTCCTGGCGCTCTCGTAAAGCCGGCGTGCTGATGCCCATGCGCATGGACGTGGTGGTCGGCCCGGACGCATCGGTCATCTCCTTCGCGGCACGCCACATCGCCGATCCCAGCTCGATGCCCTCGCCCCACCTGGACAAGAAGCAAGCCCAAGCCGTCGCGAGCAACAAATTCACGGGCAAGGAATTTCAGCTCACAGACCTCATCGCCCGCACCGACAGCACAGGAAACTGGCGTCCGTACTGGATCGTGGCCGTCGGATCACCTGCCTCACCGAACTCCGGTTCCCCGGAAAGCGCCCCTGAGGGCGGCGTGGCTCAAGACGGTTCTTCCATGGACGGCGTGCCCCAAGACGGTGCTCCCTCCTCGGACACCAACGTCCCCACCCGGCAGGTCTGGCTCCTCGACGCCGTCACGGGAGCCATTCGACCCGCGGGCCCCGAGCAGGACACCCCGAATTGAAGCCGGCACGCGAGATAATCGCCGCAATTCAGTCCGGGTGCGAATCTGCGGTTTGTTGCCACTGGGTGAGCGCGGTGGCGTCACCGTGCGCCAGTAGGTCGTTTGTGGTTGCGGGTGGCTTCGTTCACTTTTAGCAACAGCGTTTAGGGGCCCGTCGTTTGGATCTTCGATAGTTGGCCAAGGCGAGTCGATCGCGGTGTCGATTGCGGGGTAGGCGTCAGCGCGGAGGACTTCCGCACGAGCTCACTGGAGCAGTTCGAAGTGGGGGTGGTACGGAGAAGACGGGCAGACGTGGAGCTGCAGGTTGTTGCCGCCAGTGATGTCGTAAAAAGGTGAAGTTGCCGTTCCGAACGCCCAGGGGCGGCGGGTCCGGGGGCGGTCGGTCCTCGTCGGCGATCCAGGTCGCGCTGCCGCCGTCCCATTCCGATGAGGCGATGGTGAGGAGCGGGACCGCCTCGGTGCCGCACTCCGGGCAGGCGCGGTCGACGGCGTCGGTGTGGCTCCAGTGGGTCCAGCCGCCGGTCTTCCAGCCGGGGGCGGACGGGTCTGTGGGCCTGGACTGAGTCGGCGTCCGGCGCGGACTGACAGTACGTGAACGAAGTCGGACGTCAGACCGCGTTCCGGCACGCCTTTGGTGAGGCGCTGCTCCTGGCCAAGTTGGTGGTCGGGGTCAAGGCCCGCTCTCGGGGACGCCGAGGTCTTCACCGACGAGTACGCCTCCTACGGGACGAGGACGCAGCCCGCCGCCGCATCGCCCGCAGGATCGCCGCCGCCCGCCACAGCCGGGCCGTCACCTCGCCGAAGGCCCGCAACGGCCGTGGTCTCGCCGGGGACGACGACGTACGTGACGGTGACGTAGCGGCCGCGCGGGTCACGGCCGGGCAGGTCCCAGACACCGAGCTGGAGCAGCTCCTCGGGGTCGACCTGGACTCCGGTTTCCTCGGCCAATTTGCGCGCGGCCGGGCTTCGTCCCGTCTTGGGTCCCCCTTTAGAAGCCGTTGTCTTTCCGCGCGTGATGGGTATGTTTCCGCTGGTCAGGGATCGGGCCGATGTGTTTCGGTGGAAGGGGCGAGGTGTTGTGTCGTCTCTCATCTGCTGGCGACGCCTCAACAAACCCGAATCATGATCCTGTTACGAGCTCTTTGATTGGGTGGGACAAGGGCCTGGGGGCTCGCCGAGGAGGGGATGTCTGGGAGGGTGTCCGAACAGGCCCGAGGACCGTTTTGGCCATATGAGATTTGGGAGCCTGGTTTTGGCGAGGGGTAGTGGGTGTTGACAACTTTCTTGCGGGTCATTGGTGTTGAGGGGGCGAGTCCACTCGCGCCGATGGCTTACGCATGACGCATATCAGCCACGCAGATATGGTATCTGGATATCGAAGCGCGGCCATGTGTCCGCAGAGCAGCCGTTTCGCGGGTGTTCAGTCGAACTGATTGCACCCTCTTCGGAATCCCGGAACCCAGTCTTCCGATTTTCCGGGTCAAGATCATTTCCGGCCCTTCGGGTCTTCTTTTGCCCCCCGAGTGGAATGTCCACCCGGGCCTTAACTGTCCGTTATGGATCACATCCCTAGGTGATCAAGGCCACATTTTTGGAAGATCCTTTGGGCGCTCTTCAATAATCCTTTAGACTCAGTCTGCCGTCGAGACACTTCGGCATTTACCAAAAGTGGGGGATTTTAATGCTTAAGTTGCGTCGTGTCGCAACCGCCACCGCGGCTGCGCTTATCACTCTGGGTGTCGTTGCCCCGGTTGCTTCCGCCGGCGGGAACGTGGATTACGGGACCTCGGCCACCAAGCTCAGCAACGGTGTGCTTTGGACCTCGTTGAACAGCGGAACGATCAGTGACTGGAAGGTGACCGACCAGTACGACAAGAAGGGTGGTGGCACCATCACCGCGCGCTTCGGGTTCACCTACAAGGGCTCCTCGCACACGGGTGGCTGGTTCGACCAGGGCCCCAACACCACCAAGAGCACGTGGTGGAACAACTTCTACATCAGCACCTGCGAGCCGATCGTGGGGTGGATGCAGGTCAGTGGTCAGCAGACCTTCAACAACGCTCCGGTCACCGCCTGCTGAACGAGGGCAGACTGAGGTTCCCGCGTGTGGGGTCCAGTGAGCGACTCTGTCGGGGATCTTGGATGTTCGTGGTCATTTGCCTTGCCGCCACCAGCTTTCCCAGGTCAGGCCCCGTGCATCGAGGTAGAGCTGAAATGCTGTGAGTGATCGCGGGTGGTCGGCAGCTGGAGGCGCGTGGATCGCGAGGCGCTCGAGGTTGATGGCGATGGCGGTCAGGACGTGCTGCACGTGGGTCTTGGCAACGCCGTGGTAGCGGCCGCGGCGTGCCCGGTGTCCGTTGACGAATTCACAGATGGTGCCCTCGACGCCGGAGCGGGCGGCGTAGCGGCGTTGCCACTGGGGATTGTGCTGGTCGGTGCGGTTGCGGGCCTGGAGTTCGTGCAGGTGGCGGGGCAAGAAGTTCACTGTGCGTGCTGAGGTGCCCCTCGCGCAGAGGGACCGGTCGGGGCAGGGATCGCACTGGCGGGCTGCGAAGCGGACCACCGTGTAGGGAGCCATGGCAGGTGGTTCGAACCATCGCTCGCTGGTTTCTCCGTTCGGACAGGTGACGCGGCGGTGTTCGAAGTCGATGCTGAAGGCTTCCCGGGTGAAGCCGGTCTGCTGTTTCTCCTGCCAGGATCCGGACGCCTTGACCGGGCCGACGAGCTGGATCTGGTGGTCTCGGGCGGAGCGGTCCAGCAGGGCTGCGGAGGTGTAGCCGCCGTCGACCAGGTGCTCAGCGGGCAGCAGCCGGCGGGCGTGGAGTCGTTTGTGGATGCCGGGCAGAGCCTGGCTGTCCCTGGTCGGGCTGGTGGTGGCCACATCCGTGATCAGATGGACGCTGTCGTCGCTGTCGCAGGTCTCGGTGACGTGGACCAGATAGCCGCTCCACCGGGTGTCGCCCCGGATGGCCCGGCGAGCTTCGATGTCGTAGGGCGAGACGATCCTGAGTGCTCCGCGGGGCTGTCCGTCCTTGTCAGTACGAGGGCGAAGGCCGCCGCGGGTGTCGAAGAGGAAGTTCTGCACGATGATCTGGCGCAGGGTCTCGACGCGGGGCCCGCGTGCGGTGGGTGGGAGTCGGTCCAGGAGCCGATAGGCGTCGGCACCGGCCTGCTTGAGACGGGCGGCAGGATGGCTGGGCTGGCTGGCAAGACGCACCGGGCGGCCATAACGCTTGGCCCAGTCGGCGTCCACCAGCTCGTCCAGGACCGCTGGAGCGCATCGGGCGGATTCCTCCAGGGCGGCTCGCACCGCTTCGAGGACCAGTTCCAGGCGGGTCAGCTCGCCGGCGGCGGCCAGGACCTGGGTCGAGTCGGTGCGCTGCCGGCCGCGTTCGGTGACCAGCCCCGCGGCCCTTATCCGTTCCAGGGCCAGGGAGAGAAGCTCATCGGCACGGTCGTCTTCACACAGGCGGTCGCGGAAGTCCGTCAGCACGCTGTGGTGGAAGCCGGGGTCGTCCAGCTCCATGGCCAGGGCGTACTTGAAGTCGATGCGGCAACGCACCGCTTCGGCAGCCTGCCGGTCGGAAAGGTTGAGCAGGAACTGGAGCACGCACACGGTGGCCAGCTGAGCGGGCGAGAGACCGGGACGGCCATTACGGGGATACCAGATGGCGAAGTCCTCATCACGCCATAGTCCGCCGAGGTGGTCGCGGACCCACATCGCCGTAGTGCCAATCGGGTTGCTGGCACGGGCCATACGCGCAGTGAGCTCCGGGACCTCAGCACCAGGTCGGGGACGTACGGACACTGAACACCTCGGGAGAGACGAGCGGGACGAGCCGAACTCCCGCAGTGTCCCGAGCGATCGATGGCGGTGTCCTTCGGACCCCAAGATCCCCGACAGAGTCGCTCAGTGCCTGGTCAGGACCGAGGAACCGTCCTCGTAGATAACTTCGCCTGCCTTCGGGTTCTCGACCGTGTCGGGTTCGCCCAGTGGAACGAACTCCTCGGACCCAGTGGCGAACCGGATCACCACGTCACCCGAGAGGGCGTCGAGGTCGAAGGCGCCCGCTGGCAACCCGTGGCGGATCGAAACGGTGTTGTACGCGTCCACGGCCGAGTTGATCCGCGGCAGCGTGCCCTTGCGGGTGAGGCGGCGACCGAGTGCGTCCACACTGGGCCTCTCCCGGCGGGGGTTCGTGCCGAAGGAGCGGTACGCGTCGTGCCAGGAGGCGATGCGCGGATCGGTCTCATCCGCAGGCTCCCAGTCACCGGCGGCGACCACCTGTTCGATGTCGGCCAAGGCCGCCACGATCTCCGGCCACGGCTCGTGCACACGCAGGCCCTCGGCCGTGACCAGGGCGATCAGAGCAGTGGGGAACGCCGCCGATACCTCGGGGGACAGTCGGAAGACAGTCAAGGGGGACTCCACGATGCTCAAGGGCCAGAACGTGATCAATGCTATTGCGCCGTCACAGGACGGCGCAGACGATCGGTGAGCACTCCCAAGCCCGCCGCCATCAGCGCGAAGACGGGGGCGAGCCCCACCCCCGCACCGAATCCCCACAGGCCGAAGGCGAAGGCTCCTGCGGCTTGGCCGAGCGCGGCACCACCTTGCAATGCCGCGCCTACCCATGCCTGGGTCTCCGCCGCGGTGCCGATGGGCGCGAGATCGCCCGTCATTCCGTACATCGCCACGAAGCACGGCCCGAAGGCCATTCCGACGGCCAGTGTGAGAGCGATGACCACCACCGGATGACTGGTGCCCGCCACCGCGAGAGCCGTTGCGGCCAGGCCGAGGTACGACAGCAGTCGCGGCAGCTGCGATACCTGGGCAGCTCGCACCGGTGGCAGCGCGCCGATCACCAGCCCGCCCACGATGCTGCCGGCTGCCAACACACTGACCGACACGCTGCCCAGCAGCTCTCCGCCATACGAGATCAGGCTCACCTCTACGACCCCGACGACCGCGGAGAAGAACAGCGCGCAACCGAGGTGCAGCCGGAGCGGAACGCTCGTAAGCGATCCCATCCAGCTCTGCTGCTTGCCAGCGGACTTGGCGGGTTCACGGCCGGCCAGCGCACGCAGTAGCAGAACCGTCGCCAGCGCGCTCACCAGGACGCAGGTACCCAAGGCAACCTGCGGTACCAGGACCGCGCTCAGGACACCCACAAGCAGCGGTCCCACGATGAATCCGGCATCGGCCAGCACCGCGTCCAGCGCGAGCGCCGTCGCGCGGGTCTCCTCGGTGGTGACGGACCGCCACATGACGCGGGTCAGCACCCCCACCGGCGGGGCCACGGTGTTCGCGGCCAGGGCGCCGGCGAAGGTGAGCAGCAGCGGTCCGTGCGCCGCCTCGTTGACCACGATCAGGGTGACCAAGGCCGCGTGGAGGGCGAGCACGCTCCAGAGCACCGATGCGTAGGGCAGGCGGTCGAGCAGCCGCCCACGGGCCGGGGCCGCGATACCCCCGAGAGCCGATACCGCGGCCACGGCGCCGGCCACGGCGTACGAGCGGCCGGACGCGACGGTGAGCAGCAGGCTCAGGGTGAACATCGAGCCCTGCAGCTTGCTCGCCAGCGCGGCGACCCCGCACCTGGCCATCCCCGGCTCGGACAGCAGTCGGCGGTACCGGCTGAGTCCCTTGTGGCCCAGCGTCATGACGTGGGTGCCTGGGTGGGCTCGACGGTGACCTCGAGACGGCCGACCGCCTCACGGGCCCGCCGCAGCGCCTCGTCTGGGGTGTCGCCGGTGGCTATGACAGCTCCTGCCCGGTCCGACGAGCTGCGCAGCTCGCCGATGACAGCGCCGGGCGCGACGGTATCGTAGACCTCCGTAACCCCCTCTGCCGACAGCACCTCGTCCAGGCCGCTGACGCTCGACACCGTTCCGGCCCCCGGTGTGAGGAACCACGTCGCAGCTCCCTGTGGTTCGGCGGCGCCGTCCAGATTCAGTGGGCGGCCGGCGAGCCAGTCGAAGGTGATCCGCTGGACGTCCAGGCCCACGGCGAGCCGTACGAGTTCAACGATGCCGCCACCGCCGGGGCGGCAGTGCGTCTCGACGACGCGCGGCCCCCTGGCGGTGAGCACGATCTCGGTGTGCGCCGGACCCTCCGTCAGTCCCACCGCGTCAAGACACGCGCTGACCTCGGCCGTCATGCCACGCACGACATCGGCGGAGACACGCGCCGGCACCAGGTGTCCGATCTCGACGAAGTTCGGCCCCTTGAACTTCTCGGTCACCGAGAGGAGATGGTGCGTCCCGTCGGTGCTGAAGGTCTCGACGCTGAACTCAGGCCCCCGCAGATACTCCTCGGCTATCCACACGCTCTCCGGATCCGCTGCGGCCGTGGCCCCCACGGTCCGTGCGACCGCGTCGACCAGGCCGTCCTCGTCCCGTACGAGCGTCACACCGCGGCTGCCCGATCCATCGACGGGCTTGAGGACGAACGGGTACCCCATTTCGGCGGCGAATCCCTGCACCTCGTCGGCCGTGGAGACACGGGCGGCGATGACCGCGCCGACCGCGGAGTCATGCAGGATCTCGCGCATCCGCGCCTTGTCGTTCACGGCCCTCGGCACGCCGGGGCTGTTGCCGGGAAGGCCGAGCGACTCGTTGATCACGGCGGCGGCTTCCACGTACGCGTCGCTCATCGAGACCGCCACGCCAAACGGCTGCTCTGCGTGGATGGTCTTCGCCGCGGATATCACGGTGTCCGGGGCCGGGTCGTCGAGCAGCGTAGCCTCGTCCGAGCCGGTCGCGAGCCACGCCGGCGCGCCCTCCCGCACCCCCAGGTAGTGCACCTGAAGCCCCGCCTCGCGAGCCGCCCGGGCCGCCGCGGGATGGCGCCCTCCGATGAGAAGAACACGTGTCACGGCGCGGCTGCGAACGGTCATCGCGCACCTTCTTTCTGTTCATCCACGGCGACGGCCTGAGGGGTGTCCAGCAGGCGGTGTCGGATTCTGATACGCCGGGCGTACTCCGGGTCCTGCACCATAAGCATGAAGTGCACGCGCCGTAGGGCGTGATGGGGGATTCCCGGCCACAGATGGTGAACCGTGTGGTAACCGTCTGCATGGGGATGAACCAGTACACGGTGCAAGAGACCCACGTTGGAGACGGTGGCGTCGAAGACCGTCCCCGAGTCGGAGTAGATATGCTCGTCCGCTTCGGCGATCAGACGCAGCACAGGCAGGAACACGAACACCGAGATCACCCAGAGCCCTGTGGCGACGAGCGCCGCCACAGGGTCGGCGAGCAGCGCCGCGGGTCCGGCCACCAAGGCTACGCTCCAGAGCAGGGCCCCCGCCGTCGTGGTGAGGTCGGATTTGACCTCGCGGAGCCAGCCGATCTGGTAGCGCGTGATCCTGACCAGAACCGAACCGGTGAACCCGGCCGCCGACGACCGATCCATCGCTTCCAGGTCCAGTTCCGCGTACCGGCGCCGGTCGGGGTCCTCCGAGGTTCCGAACCTGCCGTGGTGGCGAAGGTGGCTCGCCCTGTAGTCGGAGAGCCTGCCGCTCGTCGGCAGGCCCGCGAACAGCCAGGCGAGGATGTCGTTCATCCGTCGCTGGTGGCGTGACCAGTTGTAGTGCGACGCTTCGTGGGTGAGGTTCTCCAGAGCCCTCAGCTGGCGCGCGATGAGTACACAGCCGACGATCGCGCTGGGCACGGAACAGAGCGGGGTCGTGGACACCAGGAGCCATGCGCAGAGCACAGCGGCCGTGAGCGCCACGGCCGAGTCGGCCAGCGCGCAGGCCACGGTGAGTACGGGCCGACTCTGGTGCGCAGCGGCTATCTCCTCTCGGAGCCCGTGCGGAAGCCGGTAGCCCTTGCGGTACGGGCTCTCGTCCTCCGGCGGAACGGCGGACTGGACAGCCGCCCCCGAATCCGGTGGTGCGGGACTCACGTGGTTCGTCGTCATCATTTCCCCGTTGGCAGCGCAGCGGCCTCTCCGTCGTTGCCTCGGGCCCGGATCACGTCCTGTCGGGGCAGAGTGGCAAGCGCGTCGTAGCGCCGCTGGTTGTAATTGAGCATGTGCAGAAGGCCTGATGAGCTCAGCCGGCTCCTGGACGACTGGGCGGGGCGGGGCAGCGGCATGCTGCCAATGGATGCCCAGCGCAGACGCCCGTGGTCGTCGACCACGGCGCGCGCCCGCTGCGCATTGTCCTGGTGGAGGCAGTACGGGACATCGAGCGTGCCCAGCTGGAACGCGCGCAGGAGTGCCCTGCCGATGTCCGGATCGAGGGAGAGGGTGTGCTCCACCAGCGCTGCGGCTTCCTGGTAGACGCCCGTATCTGCTACGGAGGCCGGTTCGGGAGCGGCCACCCGGTAGTTGCGGGCAGCCTGGGCCGCGTACTCCAGGGACTGGACGTTCTCCGCGACGGTCGGGATCCGGTGGGCCTCGGCCGGTGTCTTCACGATGAGTCGCTCGACACCGGCCGAGACAGCCAGCCGGGCGCTGTCGCTGAGAATGGCGAGCGCGCCCGCCCGGGTCTGCGGGAACACTCCCATGAAGGTGTAGAGCACGACGTGCCAGTCCATGCCGGGCAGCAGCTCGGCGGCCAGCCGGCGCAGGGCTGCGAGGGCCTCGCGGTCCTGCGCCGGATCGGTCTGCTGCGCGTAGCTCAGGGAGACGCTGCGCAGGCCGTGCTGCTGGAAGAACAGACACTCCAGCACGCTCAGCGCGATCAGCAGACTCGGCGGGCAGAGCTGGCCTAGCATGCATCCGCCGAAGCTCTCCAGATGAGACACGGAACCGGGCCGGGAACGCTCCGCGAGCAGTTCACAGCACCGCGCCCATGCCTCTATGGAATCCTCCAACGGCGTCCGGCTGTAAGGGAGGCAGTACGACACCGGACCGCCCTCCGTCGCCGTGAGCCCCGCCTCGGTCAGCACCTGGAAGAGGGCGTATGGCAGGGAGGACCCGTGGCGTACCTGGACGGGGAAGCTCTCGGAGATGAGCCCGTCGAGCATGGCCCGGGTGGTGTCCGGGCCATGCGCCACGAGGGGGAAGCCGTTGAGGTCCTCGCCCTCGGCCAGCGCCCGGCGAGCCGAGTCGTGGTCGTTGACCCGGGTGAAGCTGTCGACGGTGAGCGTGCCGACCGCCGTCGCGTCGCAGTCGTGCACGGCGGCGAGTCCGGCGCGCATCTGCCGGATGCCGCCGAAGCCCATGCGCGGCTGGACGATGATCTCGCCCCGGGCCCGCCCGCGGTTCACCGCGGCGGGCAGACCGCCGAGCGTCGACGGATCAGGTCCGCACGGCAGGGGTCCGGACCTGACCGCCGGAGGTCCCGGTTCACCCGTGGGCGTCAGCACCCGGCACCCGCCATCGTGCCCAGCTCCTGCCCGCTGCGTCCAAAGACGGCGAGGAAGCGGTGGAAGTCGACGACTCCCGTCTCGGCGCCGAAGACGGCGTCGAAGCCCGCGTCGAGTAGCTGCTGGTGGAAACGCGTATTGCCGGTCCCGTGAATCCCCAGCCTCCCCCCGATGACGACCGTCAGGGTCGCCAGCGGGCCGCCCTCCTCACGGATGGCACGGATGAGCCGCACGCCGTCCAGATGGCCGTGGCCGTTGACGGTGCTGATGACCACGGCGTCCGGCCGCCACGAGAGGCAGCGTTCGACGATCAGGCTGTCCGGAGCGCACGGGCCCAGGTTCATCACCTGGTAGCCGCTCTCCTCGATGAGGAGTTGAAGAAAAATGAGATTCCACATGTGGGCGTCGGATGAGACGCCGGACAATAGAATCCTCTTGGGGGTGCCAGGGACCGTCCCGCCCCCGGCGACAACCGCCCCGTCCATGACAGCATCCTCCCGTCGGCAGTGGTCCCTGCACTCGGCGGCGGATGAACCGGCCGCGTTCGCCCCGCAGGTCAGCGGCGCAGCGAGGCCCCGGGGGAGTTGGCGAGCGTCAGCAGCTCGGTGCGCTGGGGACCCTCCTCGCCGAATACACCGCGCATGACGGCGGATGTCATGACAGCTCCGGTCCGTACGCCTCGCATGGTCATGCAGAGGTGCTCGCCTCGGCCGATGACCGCCACGTCCGGAGATCCGGTGATCAGGGCGATCTCGTCGGCGATGTCGGCGACCAGCCGCTCCTGGACCTGGAGCTTGTGGGCGTGCTTGTGCGCGATCCGGGCGAACTTCGACAGGCCCAGTAGGTTCTGGTGCGTGCGGTAGGCGACCGTGAGCGAGCAGTTGAAGGGCAGCAGGTGGTGCTCGCAGAGCGACCAGACCTGCATGTCCGAGACGAGGACCATCTGGTTCTCGGCGACGCTCTCGAAGAGCGTTTCGATCTTGCCGGCGTCGTAGTTGACGAACTCACGCCACCACTTGGCGTAGCGCCGTGGGGTGTCGAGGAGGCCTTCGCGGTCCGGGTCCTCGCCGATCTCGACGAGGAGGCGGCGGGCGATGCTCTCCAGCGGGTCGTCGGTCGGGTTGATTCCGCCGGCGGAGGCAGCGGCGAGGTCTTCGAGTTCGATGGTCATTTCACACTCCCCTTTGATCTCCCCAGGCCAATACGTGAAGCCTGGTTGAAAGATTCCAGTTACGTCGCACTACTTCATCCGAGAGATTTCCCAGATGCCGACTGATGTCGGTCACGTTCTTCCCCTCGGGCATGATCCAGATCGGACCTATTCCCAGTTCCCCCTGCAGAGAGGAAACTTCGTCGAGATCCTCATGGGACTTGCAGACGAATTTGAATGCGACTCCCGGAGTCTTCCCCAGCTTCTGCAGCGCGGGAGGCTTGATCCTGCGGTGCAGAGGGTCTCCGGCGTGCGCCAGCTTGGGGGAAACGTTGAATCGAACACCGAGTTCGATCAGCTCGTCGTCCGGGACGACTGTGCCGTTGGTCTCCAATTCGACGGAGATTCCCCGGTTCCGGAGTATGCGCACCAGGGGGACGATCCGCTTCTGCTGCTTGAGGGGTTCCCCGCCACTGATGACGATGAGGTCGACATCCATGGCGAGCAAGTCCCGCAGCACGTCCGCCACGCTCATGGAATTGAGCTCTTTACGGGGATCGTATGCACGACCCTCGTCACTGATTCCCTTCCAGTCCCAGGTGTACGGCGTGTCGCACCAATGGCACGACAAATTGCAGCCACCCAGCCGGAGGAACCCGCATCGCTGACCGGCGGACGGACCTTCTCCCTGAACGGTGGGTCCGAAGATCTCGTTCACGACGATCTTCGCGGCATCCGCAAAGAGTTCGTCCTCTGTTTCGATGACAGTTCTCCGCTCACTGGGCTTACGGGCGGAATTCGGCCCACGTCTTGGGGGTTTCGGACACTCGGACCGCGGAAAGTTCGGGGACGCGCTCGGACCAGATGGAGAACATCCACTGCGCCATGTTCTCCGCCGACGGATTGCGGTCGTGGATGACCTCGTTCAGGTGGCGGTGGTCCAGCTCGGAGTCGATCCACTTCTTGAAGTCCGAGAGCTCGCCGTAGTCGCGGACGAAGCCGGGCTCGGTCAGCTCGTCAGTCGCGCACCGCAGCTCGAGCTGCACGGTGTAGTTGTGGCCGTGGAGCCGGGCGCACTGATGGTCGTGCGGGAGTTGGGTCAGCTGGTGGCTGGCCGAGAACTGGAAGTCCTTGGTGATCGTGAACATCTCTCAACCATTCCTGTACTCGGTAGGGTCGGACACATCTGATTTCTCGAAGGCGAGTCGCCGGTCCTGGCAAGCTGCGCACAGGCCGCACTGGACGTCGTAGCCGTTGAAACAGCTCCACGTCTCCGCCCACCGGACGCCGAGGCGGTCACCGAGATTGATGACTTCGCTCTTCGCTACGTCGATAAAGGGAGCAATGACCTGCAGCTCGGCCGGTGCATAACCGGCAGTGGCCACGCGCTCCATTGCATTGAAGGCATCGATGAATTCACGGGAGCAGTCCGGCGCGGTGGTGTCATCGCCGGCCACCGTGCCAATGGCCACCTTGTCCGCCTTCTCCGCGGCCGCCCGCCCGAAGGCGACGGACAGTAGGATGACATTGCGGTTCGGCACCACGTTGACGCTTCCCGGAGCCGTGTAGTGCTGGTCCGGTACATCGACGTTGCTGTCGGTGAGGGAGTAACCGGGAAGCATGGTCGCGATGTTTCTCAGATCGACCACTTCGTAGTCGGCCTCGAGTCGCACGGCGGTCCGCTCCGCGAATTCGTGCTCCTTGCGGTGCCGCTGACCGTAGTCGATCGACAGCATCAGAAGATCGTGACCCTGGTCAACCAGATGATGAGCCAGAACGACGGAATCAAGCCCGCCGGAAACTGTAGCGACTATCCGCGCCATGACACATTACCTAACTTTCGCCTTGCTCGGTGAATTCGATCGTGACGAGTTCCCGAATCTTTCCGAGAGTTATCATCACGTCTTCCTGTGAAGCTCCCGAAACCCAGACGCCGAGCGGGATGGTCTTCGTGTTGCGCGTGATCGGGACGTGATCGCCTGGCTGATAGGTGACGAGCAGCTCGTCTACACCCGGCAGGCTCCGGACCTCTTCCATGCCATGCATAACGGAGAGAGTTCCTGGCCGTTTCTCGTTACAGATCGCGCTCGCTCCGCAAACGGCACGAAATACTGGCGCCGACTCGATCAGACGCGGCTGGCGGCCCTGGTCCAGATAGAACTCGAGGGCGTCGTGGAACGGCCGGATGTCACTGTGCCGGGCCCACTGGTCGGTGATGGGGCCGCCGGGTAGGCGGGCGCCCGTCTCAATCAGATAGACGCCGTCCGTGCTGCACTTGACCTCGGTGTGGCTGGGGCCACTGCGGATGCCCAGAGTGTCCAGCGCGGTTTGGGCGAACTCCTCGACGCGCTGCCAGTCCGGGTCGGTGTCGTCGATCTGGACCGAACCCCAGTAGGGCAGGTCGTAGTCCGCGTCATCCGGCCGGCGGTACTCCCACATGTCGACGACACGGTGTCGGCCCTCGAAGCTGAAGCAGTTGACGGCGATCTCGCGGCCGCGAACGTACCGCTCCACCAGCCACTCAGTCACCTCCCAGCCGAACAAGTCGCGCCGTTCCTGATCCTCGAGGTGGCGCGCCGCCTCAGCATCTGGCAGCAGTGTGACGCCGTGCGATCCCGCGCCAGTCGTAGGCTTGAGGATCGCGGGATAGCCGATCCGGTCCGCGGCCTCCGGCACCTCGTCGAGACTGTGCACGACCTGGAACTCCGGTACCCGCACTCCGGCGGCCTGGGTCACCCGCCGCATCTCGGCCTTGTTCCTGCGGGCGAGCGCGAGCTTCGTACCATTGCCGGGCAGATCAAGCTGCTCCGCGACCTGCTCGGCCAGTTGGACCGCCGACTCCATGGCCGGGACCACTCCACAGATGCGATAAGGATGCCGCGCTAGCTGCTCGACGACGTCCGCTGCCTCTGATGCGTACAGGGTCACGTCGTCGCCGGCGGCATGCGACGTCCAACGGCCGTGCAGTTCGGCTGGTTCGAGCGTGTAAACCGAGACGATGGCGAGACCCCGCTCCCGCGCCGCCGGTTTGAAGTTGGCTCCCTTATTGACGGGGTCGAGCAGCAGGACCGCGTCCTGCGTGGACGTATTCATGATCACCTGACAGATGGGGGGCGGGAACGCGGGAAGCGGCCGAAGGCCAGTCACGCAGCGGGAGAGAGGTCGAGCGGTGTACCCGTGAGCTCCACGTGCTTCTCGGCGAGCACCTTTGCCGCCTCGCACGCTTCGGGGGTCTCTGCGACGGTGATGACGACCGCGAAGCGTCCCCGGACGTGGTCCCTCGGAGGAAGCCGCAGCTTCCGGCCAGCGGTGACCAGCGGGATGATCTCGTGGACTTCGGACGGCAGACCGTCCGCGGTCACGGTCAACTCCTCGACCTCAATGTCGGTGTCGGGATAGAGAAAGTCGATCTGCGCGGTGCGACGGGGCAGTTCCGGTGTGGTCGGGGCGAGGCCCAGTGCGAGCCGGGCAGCGATCTCGCCGTAGTCAACACCGGTCGCCAACTGGGCGGTGTAAGGGATCAGGTCCCCGCCCAACCGTGCGTTGACCTCGATGACCTTGGGCCCCGTGCTGGTCAGCCTGATCTCGGTATGGGTCATCAGACTGGAGAGGCCGAGCGCGCTGTGGGCGTCCTGCAGGATCCGTGTGATCTCCGGGTCCGTCAAAAGTGGGTCGCGTGCACTCACGACATGCCCAACCTCCTCGAAGTGCGGTGCGAAGCCAGTCTTCTTGCGCGCCACGAAGAGCGGGGTCACCTGACCGTTATGGCAGGCGGCGTCGATGCTGATCTCGGGGCCGTCGGCGAAGGACTCGACCAGCACGCCGTCTTCCAGCCTGGGGAGTTCGGTGAACTCCACACCCCGTGTCGCGGTGTACGCGGTCGGCAGATCCTCCGCATTGTCCACCAACGTGACGCCGAGGCTGCCCGCCAGAGCGCGCGGCTTCACCACCACGGGGTAACCAAGAGAGGTAGCCCGGTCGGCGGCCTCCTCCAATGAGGAAACGGCGTACGAGAAGGGCTGGGGAACCCCCGCCGCCGAGAACGCTCGCCGGGTCGCGGCCTTGTCGCGGCAGGCGGCGACTGCTTCGAGACCTCCGCCCGGCAGACCAAGCGCATCCGCCACCGCGGCCGCGATCGATACCCGGATCTCGTCGTATGAAAGCACACCGGAAACGCCAAGGCGCCGGTGCACGGAATCGGCGGCCTCAATCGCCGCTGTGGGATCTAGTGCGTCCAGCTTGGTGCTGCCGACGATGTACGGGGTCTCCCAGGTGATATCACTAGCCGACAGCAGCCAAATGTCGCAATCCTTGGAAATGGACCGCAGAAGGTACTCGCGCCAGATGGGCGACCCGCTGCCTATAAGTAGAAGGAGTGGTTCCTCTTCAATCAACCCAGATAAACCCGTCATACGTGACCACACATAGAGACGAACGGATTCTTCACATTCTCCCCCTGCCTGATTCTCGCTGCCTGGCTCGGCAACACCGAGAGCAGAACACGGAATCAGGAACCGGTCTAGGGATCTGAGGTTCCCTTGAGCTATTAAGATCACCAACCGGCCACCTCGGCCACAGAAGGAAGGCCGGGATGTTTACCTGCGCGCGAGGTGCCGGTATGCCTCCGATGTTGCACCTATGTCCTACACGCCATGGCGTGCGGATCGTTAAATTCCGGCGCTTGATGTGGCCGAAATGGAGTCGCCCACCGCTCTTGCGGAATCCGCGATTCACCATTTCGAGCATCTCCAGCTTCTCGATCAGGCCGCGGAAGCTGCTGTGAGGCAGCATGTCGGCGCACACACCTCGGCGTGACTGGGGCGCTCACGAGTCGTACCGGATAGCCCCGTTCGTCAGGTTGAGCCCGCACGCGTCCGGGAAGCTCGTGATGGTTCTGCGGCGCGAGGGTGTCGACGCAACCCGTGACGGCCGGCCATGGATTCCGACGGAGGACTGGCGCTGCTGTTCGCGACGTACTGGCATCCGAACCTGACGGCGTGGTAACTAGCCCGACGGTCGCTCGGACTATCGGCCACCGCAGGCCCGAATACACGCCCTTGCTGCGCGGTCGGGGAACTGCTTGACACTCCGCTGACCACCAAGTCGCCATCGACGCCCACACCCGACTGGTCATCGCGGCCGGCCGGCGACTCGCCGGAAACCGTAACGACTGCTAAGGGTTGTCCCGCAACTGCCCTCATGGCCTCTGGTCGCCGTGACAGACGCCGGAAACCGGGTGCAGTAGGCCATGGCTGCCTGGCAACATGGGTCACGTGATCATTTATCGAAAGGCCGATGCCGCGTAGACGGCCGCGCGCACTGCGCGCTGAACAACCGGTCTCCCGCGTCTGGGGGCCGACCCCAGCGTTTCGGATCCATGGACTCTCCGCCAGGGCGAGCCTGGCCGTGTACCGGGCCGAGCACCTGAGCGACAGCTTCTACATCCACCCAGGTGCCACCGACCGTGCGTTGCGGCGGTACCGCGAGTTCCTGCACCCACCGGGCGGACGTCCGTTGTACCCGCGGGATTCGTTCTGCTCGTGCACCTGGTGCTCCTTCGACGACGTCAGACATGCACGTGACGTGCTGGAGGAGGTGCTGGAGCGGCTGCCGGAACGAGCCCGTGCCGAGCTCGGCCGACTCGTGAAGCCTATGGACGCGATGTTCTTGCGCCGTACTCTGCCGGACCCATTCGTGCACCGGCGCCAGTGGCGGACACAGTCCTGGTGGTATCGCTGCCTGGCCGACAGGTCGGAGTGGGGGTGACGGAAGCCATGGTCGCCCCCCTACCGAGGTGGGATGATCACAGCCATGGGTGTGGTGATCACGGCGTCGGAGTCGTCCTGGATAGCCCCGTTCACCGGGCTGAGCTCGCACGGCTTCCGCAAGCTGATCACAGTCCTGCGCCGCGAAGGTGCCGATACCATGCGGCCCGGCCGGCCCTGGAGCCTTCCGCTGGAGGACCGGGTCCTGCTGGTCGCGGCCTACTGGCGGACTAACCTGACGCTACGGCAGATCGCGCCGCTGTTCGGTGTGTCCAAGTCAGCGGCCGACCGGATCGTGGACCACGTCGCTCCATTGCTCGCGCTGAAGCAACGGAAGCGGTTCGGCAAGGACACGGTGCTGATCGTCGATGGCACCCTCGTTCCCACCCGGGACCACGCCATTGCCGCGAAGTCGAAGAACTACCGGTACTCCACAAACCACCAGGTCGTCGTCGACGCTGACACGCGCCTGGTCGTCGCAGTCGGCAAGCCGCTGCCCGGCAACCGCAACGACTGCAAGGCCTGGACGGAGTCCGGCGCGAAGGACGCCGTCGGCAGGACGACCACGATCGCCGACGGCGGATACCCGGGCACCGGCCTGGTCATCCCGCACCGCCGTCCCAAAGGCGGCGAACTCACCGACTGGCAGACCGAGCACAACCACGATCACAAGAAGGTTCGCGCCCGAGTCGAGCACGTCTTTGCCCGCATGAAGAACTGGAAGATCCTCCGCGACTGCCGCCTCAAAGGCGACGGAGTCCACCACGCCATGCTCGGCATCGCCCACCTCCACAACCTCGCCCTCGCCGGATAGGCGGACGGGCCGCACAGCGAACGGTCACGTCCAGAGCGACTCAAAGATCATTTACGGGACAATCCTTAGACGTGGGAGGAATCCGGCACCAGGCGTGCCGTCGACAAGACCCTCGCCAGCGCCGACGCTCATCCAGGCACAGCACTCGTCATCCCGCACCGCCGTGAGCGCGGCCAGGCCGAACTCCCGGACGGCAGGGACCAACCCAACAAGTCGCATGAGCAGTTCTGCGCCCGCTCCGACCAGTCCTTGCCCACATGAAGACCCGCAAGATCCTCCGCGGGTGCGCCTCAGCGGGAACGGAGCCACCACGCCGCGGGCGGCATCGGGCGGATGCACCGCCTCTCGCTCGCCCGATAAGCCACCAGGCAGCACAGCAGTCGATGGCACCCCAAGCCGACTGGAGATCATCTATGGGGCAGCGCTTGAGGGACCAGGGGGCGGCGCTGAAGTTCCCCCTGCGGCCTGGACAGCCTGATATTGGGACGGACGGTCCCGGAGGAAGCAGTTCCAGGTAGTGAGCAAGAAGAGCAACACGAGCAAGCGGTACACGCCCGAGTTCAAGCGCGACGCGGTGGCCCTGGTGTATTCGTCGGGCAGGACGGTCACTGAGGTGGCCCGGGACATCGGCGTGAGCCCCGAGGGGCTGCGAAACTGGGTCAACCAGGACAAGACCGACTCGCGGGCAGGGGCCGGCGGGCGCGCTGACCACGGCCGAGCGCGAGGAGCTGGTGCGACTGCGCCGCAAGGTCCGCGAGATGGAACAGACGATCGAGGTGCTGGGAAAAGCGACCGCCTTCTTCGCGAACCACAAGACGAAGTAGACGTAGCCGCGCGCTACACGTTCGTCGACGCGGAGAAGGCCGGCCCCGACCGCCCGGACGGCTACAGCACCTCGCTGCTCTGCCGGGCCCTGAAGATCTCCCGCTCCGGCTACTACGCCTACCTCGCCGCACGTCCGAACGCCGCTGCCACAGCGCGCGAGGAGGAAGAACTGGTGGCCGAGATCCGGCAGATCCACGAGGAGTCCCGCCGCGCCTACGGCGCACCGAGGATCACAGCGGCCCTGCGCCGGCGGGGACGCCGGATCAACCGGAAGAGGGTCGAGCGGCTGATGCGCGAGCACGACATCCGCGGGATCACCCGCCGCAAGCGCCGGAACCTCACCAAACCCGACAGAAGAGCGGCACCGTCGCCGGACCTGGTGGGACGCGACTTCACCGCCACCGAACCGGGCACGAAGCTGGTCTCCGACATCACTTATCTGCCGACGCTGGCCGGCTGATGGTATCTGGCGACGGTCATCGACTTGGCGACCCGCGAGGTGATCGGGTACGCGATGGCGGACCACCACCGCGCCGAGCTCGTCGCCGACGCGCTGAAAATGGCCGCCGGCCGCGGGGCCCTGAGAGAGGGATGCATCGCCCATTCGGATCGCGGCTCGGAAGGTGAATTCAACTGGTCGTCGCAACACCTCCGTGATCAAAGGTGTTGCGACGACCAGTTGAATTCACCCTGGCAGCCTCGGTCGGAGTGGAAGATCACCGGGCCGGACGGGCGGCGGGTGTGGCAGGCGGCCTCGAGGGCGTCGGCGACGAGTTCGGTTCGCAGGTGGTCGGCGGTGGCCCAGCCGACGACGCGGCGGGAGGCGATGTCGATGACGGTGGCCAGGTAGAGCCAGCCTTCGTCGGTGGCGATATAGGTGATGTCGCCGCACCAACGCGTGTCGACCGCTGCCGGGTCGGGCCGAAAGTCGCGGAGGACCAGGTCAGGACGCGTGGCGGCCTGGGAGTCGGGGATGGTGGTGCGGTGCCGTCGGCGACGGTGGCGGCCGGCGAGTCCGGCTTGCCGCATCAGGCGGGCCACCCGCCTGCGGCCGCAGCCAGCGCCCTCGCGCTTGAGGACGGCGTGAATGCGCGGGGATCCGTAGGTTCCGCGTGACTGCTGGTGCACGGTGGTGATCCGCTCGGTCAGCTCAGCGTCTCGCGCCGTGCGGGGACCCGGAGCGCCAGTGCGGCGGGCGTAGTAGGCGGTTCGGGAGACCTCGAGGAGTTCACACGCCTTCTTGACGCTGTGACCTGCAGTTTTCTCCGCCTCGATGAACGGGTG
>NZ_JBIWAE010000051.1:0-285 GCF_044759865.1 Streptomyces sp. NPDC099050
ACGCTTTACGTCCCGGCCAACACCCCACCCCGCCCCCGTCCCCGACCCCGGCACGCAGCCCCCACCGACCCCGCCCTTTCAGCCGTCCGGCGTTTAAGGACCGGGGTCTGGGGCGGAGCCCCAGGGGTCCGGGCGCAGCCCGGGACCCCTGCTCTTCAGCCCGTCCGGCGTTTGAGGACCGGGTCAGGGCGGAGCCCTGGGAACGGTGGAAGGGCGGGTAGGGGAGCTCTGCCACGCAGGGCCACCCCGGGGCCCCCGGGGTGGGTAGTGCCAGGGCCGCGCAGC
>NZ_JBIWAE010000051.1:383-18479 GCF_044759865.1 Streptomyces sp. NPDC099050
GCGGCGACGGGTGCGGCGGGGGACTTCGCCCCGCGCAGCGGTCAGGGGCGCAGCGGGGGGCTTCGGGGCGCGCAGCGGCGACGGGTGCGGCGGGGGACTTCGCCCCGCGCAGCGGTCAGGGGCGCAGCGGGGGGCTTCGGGGCGCGCAGCGGCGACGGGTGCGGCGGGGGGCTTCGGGGCGCGCAGCGGTTAGGGGTGTGGGTGGGGGGTGGAGCCGACCTGGGGGGAGAGGGGCTGCGCGGCCAGGCGGGTCAGGCCCTGGTGAATTTCGGGGGCGGTGTGGGTCGTGAAGGACAGCCGCAGGGTTCGGGGGTCCGGGTCGCGGGCGAAGAAGGGGGCTCCGGGGACGAAGGCGACGCCGCGGGCGGTGGCCGCGTGGAACAGGGCCATCGCGTCGTGGCCCTCGGGCAGGCGGGCCCAGACGAACATGCCGCCCTCCGGGCGGTTCCACGTGGAGTCCGGCGGGAGTGCGGCGCCCAGGCCTGACAGGAGGGCGTCGCGCCGGATGCGGTACTCGTCGCGGACCCGCGCCACATGTGCGTCGAGGTCCGCCGTCCGCAGGTACTCCGCCGCCGCCAGCTGGTCGACCGTCGAGGTGTGCAGGTCCGCCGCCTGCTTCGCGAGCACCGCCCCGCGCAGCAGCGCGGCCGGGGCGCGCAGCCAGCCGAGCCGGAGTCCGGGGGCCATGACCTTCGAGAAGCTGCCGAGGAGCGCGGTGCGGTCCTCGGCCCCGGGGTAGGAGGCGAGCCGGGGCAGTGCGCGGCCCTCGTAGCGGAGTTCACCGTACGGGTCGTCCTCCAGGAGCCACAGGCCGAGCCGGGCCGCGACGGCCGCGATCTCGGCGCGGCGGTCGGCGGGGAGGGTCCGGCCGGTCGGGTTCTGGAAGGTGGGGATCGTGTAGAGCAGCTTGGGGCGTTCGCGGGCGACGAGTTCGGCCAGGGCGTCCGGGAGGATGCCCTGGTCGTCGCACGGGACGGGGATCACCCGGGCGCCGGCGAGCTCGAACCCCTGGAGCGCCGCCAGGTAGGTGGGGTTCTCGACGAGCACCGCGTCGCCCGGCTCGATGAGCGCGGTCGTGATCAGGCCGAGCCCCTGCTGCGATCCGGTGGTGATCAGCAGGTCGTCCGCGGTGGTCGCCAGTCCTTGCCGGTCGATCCGGGCCGCCACCGCCGCGCGCAGCTCGGGGGCGCCCTCGGTGGTCGAGTACTGGAGGGCGCGGCCGGCGGACCGGGCGAAGGCGGAGTCGTACGCCGCCCGCAGGCCCTCGGCGTCGAAGAGTTCGGGGGCGGGCAGGCCGCCGGCGAAGGAGATCATGCCGGGCTGGGCGGTGACGGCGAGGATCTCGCGCACGGCGGAGGGGGCGGTCGTACGGATCCGGGTGGCGAAGGGCGGCAGAGGGGTGGCCGCCGGCGGGGTGGACGGCGGCAGGGTGGAGGGCGGCGCTGAGGCGGGCACGGTGGCTCCTTCGGGAGGCGGGTGCGGGCATCGTAGCGGTCAGTAGGTGTAGATGACAGCTATGTATCGGATAGTGAACGGCCCCCAGGGGCTCCCCATCTGACGCTGCATCAGCTAGACCCTGTCCCATGACAGCAGACGAGCGGAACACCCGGGCCGACGACTACGCCGAGCTCGCCTCGGTCGGCCCCTACGGAGTCCACCCCGGCCACGCGCTGATCACCATGGTCGAACCGCACCCGGGCCACGAGTTCGCGTACAACCGCTGGTACGAGGACGACCACTACTACGCCGGTGCCATGGCCATGCCCTGGATGTACGCCGGCCGCCGCTGGGTGGCCACCCGCGAGCTCCAGGAGCTGCGCTACCCGGAGAAGTCGGCCGTGGCCCAGCCCGTGACCGCCGGGTGCTACATCTCCACGTACTGGGTCACCGAGGGCCGCTACGACGAGCACATGAAGTGGACCGTCGGCATCAACAAGCGCCTCAACCGCGACGGCCGGGTCTACCAGGACCGCACCCACGTCTTCACCGCGTTCCAGGACCACGAGGCCACCGTCTACCGGGACGGCGCCGCCGGCCCCCGCGACTTCCACGCCCTCGACCACCCGTACGGCGGGCTCGTGGTGCAGGTCATCGACGCCGAGGGCCCGGAGCGGCGGGCCGAGCTGCTGGAGTGGCTGCGCTCGCGGGCCCTGCCGAAGCGGCTGGCCGGCTCACCGGCCGCGATGGTCACGGTCTTCCGGCCGACGCCGCTGCCGGGCGACCGGATGACGTACGTGAAGCAGGTGGAGGGGGTCGACACCCGGCTGACCCTGCTGTGGTTCCTGGAGGCCGATCCGCGGGGCTGCTGGGACCGGTTCCAGGGGCTGGACGCGGAGGTCGCGGAGTCGGGGCTGGGGCGGGTGGAGCTGGTGGCCCCGTTCATCCCGACCGTGCCGGGGACGGACCGGTACGTCGATCAGCTGAGGTAGCCCCCTGGGGCCGCGGCCGGGCTCGGGGCCCGGACGTGGCCGAGCCCCCTCGGCAGGCGACGGCGGGCCGGTCGAGAGGGCTCCAGTCAGTGGTGCAGGTGGTGCAGGTGGTGCGGGTTGTGCATGTGGTGCTGGTGTTGCGGGTAATGCCGGTCGTGCGGTGGAGCTGGTGGCTCTGGTCGTGTGACGGCGGGGCGGGAGGGTCGCTTCGACGTTCAGGCGAGGCGTCCCGGGTGACCCTCGGTCACATCGGCGACGAAGGAGGTCCAGGAGCCGGGCGCGAAGGTGAGGGACGGACCGTCCTGCACCTTCGAGTCACGGACCGCGATGGCCTCCATGACGGGGGACTTGACCTCGACGCAGGCACCGTTGGCGGAGTACGAGGACTTGGTCCAGTTTTCCGTTGCACCTTGACGAATAGCCATGTTTTTCTCCGGTTCAGCGAGTGGTTCCGGTGTCATGTCGGCCATTGCTCCGGCTGACGTGATCGACGCTACCCGCAGCTCCCCTTGCGCGAAGGAGGCGTTCACCCGACCGAGTGGCATATTCCATTCAGGTCTTCTGCCGCCGGGGAGTGACGGTGTACCGTACCGGCCTTTTCGTGGAACCCCCTTTACCCCTTGCCTGCGAAGTCCTCGATGATCTTCGCGATGAACTGCCGCGTCTGGTCCACGCTGTGGGCCTGTGCGCGCAGATGTTCGTACATCACGCTGTATTTCTGGACGTCGTTCGCTTTCTCCAGGTACAAATCGCTCGTCACGCCCTCGATGTAGACGACCGTCGAGTCCGAAGCGTCCGGGAATTCCAGAATGGCGTACTGCCCGTTGACGCCCGGGTGGGCGCCCACCGAGAAGGGCATCACCTGGACCGTGACGTGCGGCTTCTCCGACTGCTCTATCAGGAACTCCAGCTGCCGGATCATGAGCTGGGAGTCGCCCACGTGCCGCCGCAGAGCGGCCTCGTCGATGACCGCCCACAGGCGCAGCGGTCCGATCTCGGGGTTGCTGTTCTCGGTCTCGTGGAGCCGCTTCTGGCGGTGCATCCGGACCTGGACGCGCTTCTCCACGTCGACGGGAGCCGTCTCCGGCCACGCGCCGCGGACGAGCGACTGGGCGTACTCCGGGGTCTGGAGCAGCCCCGGGATCACCAGGGGTTCGTACGTGCGCAGGCTGGCGGCATCCGTCTCGAGACCGATGTAGACGCTGTACGGGATGTCGCCGAAGGCGTGCCACCAGCCCTGCTGGCGGGAATCCTTGGCCATCTGCATGAGGGAGTCGACGAGCCGACGGTCCTCGACCTCGTAGACGTCACACAGATCGCGGACGTCGCGCTGGCTGATGGAACGGCGGCCGTTCTCCAGCCGGCTGATCTTCGACTGGGAGACGAGCAGGCGTTCCGCGACCTGCTCGGCCGTCATGCCTTTGTCCTCGCGCAGTTTGCGCAACTCCATGCCCAGTCGGCGGCGTCGGACGGTGGGATTGACATTGGACGCCACGTGAACGGCACCTCCGCCTTCTTCTGTTGCTGTCTCTGTCTCTTTGCTGTCTCTCTGCGTGTCTGCTGGTGAGCAGACTGCCACCGAAGGACGTGGCCCCGCTGGGGAACGGGCGGGAACGGGTGGGAAAAGCAAACGCGCGGGCCGACGTGGCCGGCGTACCGGCCCCGTCGCCCCGCGCGTCGGCGGTTGCGCTTACTGCTTGCCCTGCTTGTCCTGCTGGCCTGCCTGTCTCGCCCGTGTTGCTTGTGTTGCTTGTCCTACGTGCGCTGCCGGTGGATCAGTGCGCGGCCGCGCGGGCCATCGCACCGGTCCGGCGCGGCTGCAGCGCGGTGGCTGCCGCCGTTGCCCGGGCGGGCTGGGCCGGTGCCCGGTCGCGGCGTGGCTGTGCGGCCACGCCGTTCTGGACGTCCATGACGGCGTGAGCCACCAGTCCGCCCATCGGGTCGTGCCGGATCAGGTCCCGCAGTCGGGACCTGGACGACCGCCCCTCGTTGCCGGGGTACAGGTGCTTGCCGAGTCCGACCGCGTGGGCCAGTGCGGCAAGCGCCGCGGTCCGCGGGTCCGGCGGTACGCCGGTGCGGATCGCACTGTCCAGCCGGCCACGGATCTCCCGGCTGATCGTTGTGTCGGTCGCTTGGTAGCGAGTCGTCGGCAGCACCCCGCACATCTGGCCCGCGACGGCATGAACCATGCCGCAACGCTCCAGGTGAGCGAGGTAAATCTGACGGAGCCCCAGTCGGGGTCCGCCGATCCAGTGGACCGCCCGAACCGGGCTGCCGCGCCTGCGCAGCAGTTCCAGTGCGGAGTCCAGAGTCGGATCTCCTGTCGGCCGTGGCATCACCACGGCGATACGATCCCCATCAGGGGCTATCCGTCCTGCCAGAGCCAGCTCCACTAGCTGTGCCCCGGCCAGGCCGAGGTCGAGCGACTGCGGCTGCGCCGTGGTACCCGTGGCCGGGTCCAAGGCGAGCAGCAAAAGCTCCTCCGGAATCGTTCTGCGGCTCTTGCCCATCCATGCCTCCCCGCGTGGATGAGTGACAGGGTGACGCCTCTCACATTCATCTGTCGAGAGTGCCTGGCCGCTTTGTGGGGGAACCGTCAGCTATGTCGTTCTCGTCTAGCACGGGGGCGATGCCCCCTAGACGGGACACTGTTAGACATTCGGACAGCCGGACGTGAAGGCGATCGAGGAGGAACTGGTGGCGGGCGAGTCCCCCGACAAGTCGGTTGATGAAGGAACGTCGGGGACGGCGCGGTCGTCCGAGGGGCGTGACCCGAGGGTGTCGCTGTTCGGCCCGAGGGACTCCGAGGACGGGCCGGCGGACCGCGATCCGCTGCGCGAAGCGGTGGCCGCGTGGGTGGCCACGGCGGAGCCCTCGCCCTCCGGGGACGAGCAGGATGAGGCGCCGGCCGTGCCGACCGCGCCGGGCGCGCCGGGCGCGCGGACCGAGGTCTTCAGCGACCTGCCCGCAGACGCGGCTGACGCGGGTTCCGATTCCGTCGCGGGCTCGGGATCCGGCTCCGGCTCGGACTCCGGCTCGGACTCTGATTCTGATTCCGGTTCAGATTCCGCTTCTGGGTCCGCTTCGGGGGCCGAGGGTGGTGGGCCCGTCGGTGCGGCGGTCGAGAGCGAGCGCACGGCGGTGTTCCGCACCGTGGCGCCCCCGACTGCCGGTGTCGCCGATTCCACTGGCTCGTCGGATTCCGCTTCCGGGCGTGCGGGTGGCTCGGATGCCCGTCCCGCGGGCGCCTCCGCGGGCGCGGCGGGATCCGGTACTGACACCGGCCGACCTGCGGCTTCGACCTCCGCGCCCGGGACCGCTTCCGGGGCCGAGTCCTCGGGCGCGCCCGTGGGCGGCGAGCGTACGACCGCCTTCCGCGCCGTGACGCCGCCGGCCGATGCCGACCGCTCCGCGGGTTCCGCTTCGGCCGCCGCCGGGTCGGCCGGGGGTGACCGTACGGCGTCGTTCCGTACGGCGACGCCTCCGACTGGTACGGGTTCCGGTACGGGTTCCGCTTCCGGCCCTTCGGGTGGGCCTGAGGCCGCCGCTGCCGGGTCGGTCGAGAGCGAGCGCACCGCGGTGTTCCGTACGGTCACGCCGCCGGCCCGCCCCGGTCGCCCGGCGGATTCCGCCGCGGCCGCGGCACCGACCGACCCCGCCGACAGCGAGCGCACGGCCGTCTTCCGCATGCCGACCACCCCGGCCCCGGGCACCCCGGCCTCTCCGGGCACCCCGGCTTCTTCCGGTACCCGGGGTCCTTCGGGCGCCCCGGGCTCTTCGACGGCGTCCCGCAACGCGGCGGGCCCCGGCGCCCAGGCCCCTTCGGGCCCGCCGGCCCCGTCCGACACCCGGGCCCCCTCGGGCGCGCCGGGCTCTTCGACGGCGGCGGATCCTTCGGCTGCTTCGGGCCGTCAGGCGGGCCCCGGCGCCCCTGGTTCTCCGCCTGCGCCGGGCAACCAGGCTGCCGCTGGCAACCCGGCTTCCCAGAGCATCCGGCCCCCTTCTGGCGCCCCGGGCTCGCCGTCTGCCCCGGGCAACCAGGCGGGCCCTGGCGCCCCGGTTCCTGCCGGTACTCGGGCTCCTTCGGGCGCCCCGTGTTCCTCGGCGGCTCCGGGCAACGCCTCCGCCGGTGCTCCGGCTTCTTCCGGCGCCCAGGCGCCTTCGAGCGCTCCGGCTGCACCGGGTGCCCCGGCTCCTTCCGCTAAGCAGGGCCCCTCGGGTGCGCCGGGTTCTTCGGCGCCGTCGGGTGCTCCGGCCGCGCCGGGCAACCGGGCGGGGGCGGGCGCTGGCGCCCCGGCTTCTTCCGGTACCCGGGCTCCTTCGGGTGCCCCGGCTACTTCGGCGCCCCCGGGTGACCCGGCCGCTCCGGCCGCTCCGGGCGGCCGGACCGGTTCCGGCGGCCCGGCGGCTCAGGGTGGCCCGGCCTCGTCCCGGGCCCCGGGTGCCCCCGTCGGTCGTGGCTCCGGTGAGTCGGGGGACAGTGAGCGGACGGCCGTGTTCCGGGCGGTCAAGCCCCCGGCCCCGGCCGGTGACGAGCCGGTCGACAGCGAGCGGACGGCCGTGTTCCGGGCCATCAAGCCCGGCACCGCCGGGCAGGGCACCGCCGGGCAGGGCACCGCCGGGCAGGGCACCGCCGGGCCGGGCACGGCCACCCCCGGCGCGACCAGGCCTGGCACCGCCGGGCAGGGCCCCGCCGGGCAGGGCCCCAACCCCGCCGGGCGCGGCAGCGTCGGGCAGGGCTCGGCTCAGTCGGGGTCCCCGCGTGCCGGTGGTGCGGAGCGGGCGAGCACCTTCGTACCGCTGCGGAGCGACGACGGGCCCGCGCGGCCCACCGCGGGCGCGGGCGCGCCCACCGCCCCCGCTCCGGCTTCGGCCCCGGGGCGGACTCCGGTCCCCGCCGGGGTGCGGACGCCCGTGACGCGGGAGTCCCCCGAGCGGCGGGAGTCCCCCGAGCGGACCACGCAGCAGCCGCTGCCGCCCAAGCCGCCGCTCGACATGCTGGCGGACCTCACCAACAACCCGCCCCCGCCGCCGAGCGCGGCCCGTACCGCCGTACGGCGGTTCAAGATCTACGCGCCGATCCTGGTGCTCCTCGCGGTGGTCCTCGCCGTCGTCCAGCTCGTGCGTCCGCTGCCGGCGCCGACGCTGAAGATGACCGCGAACGCCTCGTACACCTTCAAGGGTGACGCGGCGCCCATGCCGTGGCCGAAGGAGGGCCAGGCCTACATGGCCGCGGCCGGCCTCGGCACCGTCGGGACCTTCGGCGAGCAGAAGCCCGTGGCGATCGGCAGCGTGGCCAAGGCCATGACCGCGTACGTCGTCCTCAAGGACTTCCCCATGAAGAAGGGGGAGAAGGGCCAGATGATCCCCGTCGACAAGACGGCGGTCGAGGACGGCAAGAAGGAGACCGAGGGCGAGTCCACGGTCAACAACCTGAAGGAGGGCGACAAGATCTCGCAGTACGACGCCCTCTCCGCGATCATGATCCCGTCCGCCAACAACGTCGCGCGGCTGCTCGCGCGCTGGGACGGCGGGCAGGAGGCGTTCGTCAAGAAGATGAACGACACCGCCAGGGAACTCGGCATGACCAACACCACGTACACGGACCCGTCGGGTCTGGACGCGACCACGGTCAGCACCGCCGAGGACCAGGTCAAGCTCGGCCTCAAGATCGTCGAGATGCCGGAGCTGATCGACATCACCATGAAGCCGTCCTGGACCGACCCCGCGGGCAAGAAGTGGCGGAACTACAACGACCTGGTGCCCTTCAACGGCTCGCTCGGCATCAAGACCGGCTCCACCACCAAGGCCGGCGGCAACCTGCTCTTCGCCGCCGAGAAGAAGGTCGGCAAGACCAACCAGCTGATCGTCGGAGCGGTCCTCGGCCAGCACGGCGTGCCGATCCTCGGCACCGCGATCGCGGCGAGCAAGGACATCATGCTCGCCACGCAGAAGATGCTGAAGGCCGCGCCCGTCGTCAAGAAGGGTGATGTCGTCGGCTACGTGGACGACGGACTCGGCACCCAGGTGCCGGTCGTGGCCACGGCCGACGTGCAGGCGGTCGGCTGGCCGACCCTCACGATCGCCATCAAGCTGGCTGACGGGTCCACCCAGCTCCCGCAGACCGCCAAGGCGGGCTCGGAGATCGGCATGCTGACCGTCGGCGAGGGCGCCAGCCAGGTGAAGGTGCCGGTGGCGCTGCAGGGCGACCTCACCGCTCCCGGCCTCGGCAAGAAGCTGACGCGCGTCGGCTGAGCCGCAGGCCGCAGGCCGCCGGCCGCTGGCCACAGGCGGCCAGTCGACGCCGCGCACGAGCGCGGAACGGGTCCGGCGACCGCCCCGGGGGCAACCCCGGGGCGGCGGACCGCGTCTACGAACCGAGGGACGCACCCGAGGGACCGGAGTGGGGAGTACGTCGGCGTGACCACCGCTGAGCGGCAGGACCAGGGCCAGGGCCAAGAGCAGGGGCACGGCCAGGGCCAGGAGCAGGGCCAGAGCCGGGGCCGCGGCGCCCACGGCAGGGGCGGAGCTCCGGCGCGAGCGGCCGAGGCTCCTGAAGCCCTCGAGGCCCCCGAAGACCCGGGTCCGCAAGCCGGCACCGGGCCGGTCCGCCGCGCCCTGGGCTGGGCCCGCCGGCACCCCGTGGCCGTGGCCACCGCGCTGGCCGGGCTGCTGCACCTGATCTGGTTCTTCGCCGTCGCCAACAGCGGCGGCGACCTCGCCGCGCAGGACGCCTGGGCGGAGTTCGTGGGCCGCCATCCCGACTCGGCGTACAACCTCGCCTGGTACGGCGGCATGCACCCGGTCTCGTACAGCGTGGTCTCGCCGTACGTGATGCACGTGCTCGGCGTCCGCACCACGATGATGATCGCCGGGACGCTCTCGGCCGGGCTGCTCGCGATGATCCTGACCCGCTGCCGCGGCGCCGTCCGCGAGCCGCTGTGGCCCGCCCTGGCCGGGGTGTACGGGCTGCTGTGCAACGCCGTGTCGGGCCGGGTCACCTTCGGTCTCGGCGCGATGTTCGCGCTCGGGGCCGTCGCCGCGGTCTTCTGCTGGCCCCGCAAATGGGCCGAGCGGCGCTGGGCGAAGGCCGCCGTGGCGGCACCGCTCGCGGCGATCGCCACCGCCTCCAGCCCGGTCGCCGGACTGTTCCTCGGGGTGATCGCGGCCGCGCTGTTCCTGAACGGCCGGCGCCCGGGCGCGTACGCGCTGGGCCTGGCCCCGGCGGCGGTGGTCGGGCTGTCCTCCTGGCTGTTCCCCTTCTCGGGGACGCAGCCGATGAAGCTGATCTCGGCGGCGCTGCCTTTCGCGTGCGCACTGGCCGCGCTGTGTCTCGTACCGAAGAGCTGGAAGACGGTCCGGACCGCCTCCGCGATCTACGCCCTCGGGGTGGCGCTGACCTGGGCGATCGACTCCCAGGTCGGTTCGAACGTGACCCGGCTGGCCATGCTGTTCGGCGCGGTGGTGCTACTCGCGGCCCTCCCGTACGAGGCCCCGCGCACGCGCCGCTGGTACGGCCTGCTCCTCGCGCTGACCGGGGTGACCGCCTGGATCACCGTCAACAGTGTCACCGACATCGTCCGCACCACCCCGCTGGCCTCCTGGAGCCGCGAGCTGGCCCCGCTGGTGGACCAGCTCCAGAAGGCGGGCGCCGACCGGGGCCGCGTCGAGGTGGTCCCGGCCAGCAGCCACCGCGAGTCCTCCGCCTTCCCCGCGTACGTGAACCTCGCGCGCGGCTGGAACCGGCAGGCCGATCTGGAGCGCAACCCGGTCTTCTACGACGACACCCTGACGGCCGCCAGCTACCGCGAGTGGCTGGACCGCTGGGCCGTCCACTACGTGGTGCTGCCCGCCGACAAACCCGATGAGGGCGGGCGGGACGAGGCGAAGCTGGTGCGGGAGGGGCTCCCGTACCTCCAGCAGATCTGGGGCGACGCGAACTGGCAGCTCTTCAAGGTCACGGACCCGACGAACCTGGTCGCCGGCCAGGCGGCGGTGGTGCGGGCCAGCGCCGACCAGCTGGTCATCGACGTGAAGCAGGCCGGCCGGGTGCTCGTGCGCATTCCGCACTCCCCGTGGCTGGGTCTGGTGGACGGCGCGGGCAAGCCGGTGGAACCGCCGCAGGAGACGGAGGCCTCGAAGGCCGCCGGGAAGGCGACGCCGAAGGGAACGGTCGCCGAGCCCAAGGTCTACGCGAACACGGCGGGATGCCTGTTCAAGGCACCCTCGGACGGTACCGGGGACGAGTGGACGGAGCTGCTGGCCCCGGCGCCGGGGGAGTATCGGATCGCGGCGAAGTACCAGCTCCCGCGGGGCACGCCGTGTCCGGAGGAGCTCCTCTTCGAGGTGCTCGGGCCGCCGGAGCGCCCGACTCCGCCGCGTCCCTGACGGCCTCCGGCCGCGTCCCTGACCGCGCCCCTGACGGCCCCTGACCGTCCTTGATCGACCATTCTTTACGTCCGGTCCGGGTGCGTTGGGCCCTTTATATGCATACGATCCCAGTAGTCCGATTGGGTGCCCCGAGTGTTTTTAGGGAGTGACGACGGGATGAGCAAAGAGCAGAAGCAGGACTTCCGGGCGGCTGTCGCGAAGGCCGAGGAAACGACCCACCTGCCCGGCGCCGTACAGCACGCGCACGGCTTCTCCGGGCTGGTCCGGAGCAAGGTCAAGGGCGGAGCGCACACGAAGGCGGAACTCAAGCGGGCCGGGACCCCGCAGGGCGACCGCATCGGCGAGCGCAGCAGGGGCCTCAGCTGAGCACGGGCCCGAGGACCGAGCCCGCTTCCCTTCGGTGATGTCGTGGTGTCGTGATGATGTGATGTCGTGATGATGTGGCCCTTCCGGCTCCGGCCGGGAGGGCTTTCGTCGTAACGGGTTCGCGGGGCGGCGTCCGGCCGGCCGTTACGTCCCCGACGGGCGATCCGGACATGACCCTCGTAACGTCGTGGTCGTCGCCACCGCAGGTGACGCCGACCCGAGGGAACCATCCATGCGCGCCACCTTCCGCACCGCCGCCGTCGCCGCGATCGCCACGCTCACCGCGTGCGGGACCCTCACCGCGTGCGGCACCGGGGGCGGCGCCGGGCTGCCGGCGGACCCCAAGGTGGGCAGCACGGCGGCTCCCGCCCCCCGGGGCGGACACCCGGCCGCCGCCGCCCTCCCGGGGTCGAAGCCGACCGGCATGAAGATCGAGGCGGCCGGGGTGGACGCGAAGAAGATGGTCGACCTCGCGGTTGACCCGGCGACGGGAGAGCTCGGCGTGCCGGACGCGGACACCGACGCGGACAACCCGGGCTGGTGGACCCAGGGCGTGACACCGGGCGAGAAGGGGGCGTCCGTCCTCGTCGCGCACTTCGACACGAAATACGGGCCCGCGGTGATGAAGAACGTCAAGAGGATCAAGCCCGGCGACCTGATCGAGGTGCCGCGCGAGGACGGGAGGACGGCCAGGTTCAAGATCCGCGAGATCGAGGACGTAGCCAAGAAGGACTTCCCGACCGACAGGGTCTACGGGGAGACCAACCGCCCCGAGCTGCGCCTGCTGACCTGCGGCGGCGAGATCAGGAACGGCCACCGCACCAACAACGTGATCCTGTACGCCGACCTCGTGGCCTGATCCCGCCTACGGTGCCGGCTTCTCCGCCGACGACCTCGGCTTCCTGCTCCCCGCCGGGCTCTGGCCCAGCGCGAGGTACCAGCGGCCGCCGACCCGCGAGAGAACGATCCGCTCCTCGCCGGCCGATCCGTCCGCTGCCTCGGTGGCCAGCCGCACCTGGGCGAAGTCGGGCTCGAACTCGTGCAGGACCTCAGCGTCCCGGAGCCGCAGCCCCCGCCCGCCGAGCCGGCCCACCCTGTCGGCGATCTCGGCCTCGGCATCGTTGCCCGGGTGCGCCAAGGCCCGTAGAGCCTGCGCGTCCTT
This sequence comes from Streptomyces sp. NPDC099050, assembly GCF_044759865.1. Classification (NCBI taxonomy): domain Bacteria; kingdom Bacillati; phylum Actinomycetota; class Actinomycetes; order Kitasatosporales; family Streptomycetaceae; genus Streptomyces; species Streptomyces sp. NPDC099050. Next base: position 12,732 of record NZ_JBIWAE010000051.1, read on the forward strand.
CGCGTTGAGCGCCGCGACGTAGGCGTTGACGGCCGCCCGCTCTGACTCCCCGCCCGCACCCGAATCCGCGCCGCACCCGGCCACCAGAAGCACCAGCACGGCCCCGGTGACGATCAACGGCACACGGCCGGCCCTGACCCGCACAGGTCCCCCTTGTCACTCGTGCCCTCGGCGTCGTTGATGTCAGGCGTGGATCTCTCCGTGCCGGGCGGTTCCGGACCGTGCCGCCTGATGCTGAACCTCCTGATCAGCGCTGTGCGGCGGCATGGTGCCGCGTCCCGCGCATGACGGCTGGTGCCGCCCCGTCCGCTCAGGCATGGCGCACGCATGGCGCACGCATGGCGCACGCATCGCGCACGCATTCGGCGGTGCACGCACGGGCGACGTTGCAGATCAGACGCTCGTCCATGCGTCGAAGAAGGCCTCCCGCCTGGACGGATCGGCTGATTTGTGGTCCGCGTGCAGGACGCGCCAGGCGGTGAGTTCGAGGTCCCGGAGCCACAGTTCACCGATGACCTGCGTTTTGAGGTCGGGGAGGTGGTCGGACTCGGCGAGTGCCTGGCCGATGACCTCTCCGGCTGCGATGCGCTGGGGCGGGGTCATCTCGTCGAAGGCCGAGAGGATCTGCCCGGCCAGGCCGGTGCCTTCTCCTGCCAGCGAACTCAGCACGCACGCTTTGATGTTGGCGGGCAGCAGGTAGAGGGAGCCCGAGGACCTCCACAGTTCCGACCAGAAGTGCTCTCCGGTCGCGGTGGGGGCGGGGAGCGCGGCCAGCAGACCGAGGAGGTGTGCGGTGGCCACGTATCCGTCGGAGTGGGCCGATGCGACGACGGCGATGTCCGCGACGCGCTCCACGTCGATGTGGCCGGCTTCGAGGCGGGGGTCCAGCCCCAGCCGCTGTTCCAGCTGATGGGAGAGGGGGGCGGACGCGTGGGAGCGGAACTCGGGAAGCATCGGCGGTCCTTGGACGTAGGAGAGCGGAGAGGCCCGTTCGGAAGCCCAGATCGTTCCCCTGGCCCGCCGAATTACACGAGTTCCACAGCCCCAGTTGGAAGAAGACCGCCAGGACCGCAGCCAAGAGGCGGTCGAACCGGCCGCGCCCGGCGATGCCGCGCCGAAGACTGGAGCACACCTCGGGCCATGCCGCTCCGGACAGGCTCCTAGCATGGACTCATGGTTGCCAGTGATGCCCAGCAGCACGTGTCAGGACGGGAAGTAGTGCCCCGGGACGACGCCGGAGCCGGCCAGGTGGTCTCCGCACCGACGGATGGAGGAAACGAGGGCTCCGAGCCTCACGCCGATCTGCTCGAGCGCGCGGCCGATCTGATGGAGCCGATCAAGCCGAAGCTACGGGGCTGGCTCCACGCCGGCATGGTCCCCGCATCCCTGGCCGCGGGCATCGTCCTCATCTGTCTGGCCGGCACACCGCAGGCCACCGCGGCTTGCACCGTGTACGCCGTCACCGCCTGGCTGCTGTTCGGGACGAGCGCCGTCTACCACCTCGGCACGTGGGGACCGCTCGGCGAGGCCGTCCTGCGCCGCCTCGACCATGCCAACATCTTCCTGATCATCGCCGGCACCTGCACCCCGCTGGCCGTGCTCCTTCTCGCCCCTGACCAGCGGTCCGTCCTCCTGTGGATCGTGTGGACGGGTGCTCTGGCCGGCATCGCCTTCCGCGTCCTGTGGATCGGAGCGCCCCGCTGGCTGTACACGCCCTGCTACCTGGCCTTGGGCTGGGCACCGGTGCGCTACCTGTCCGACTTCCTGCACAGCGGCGGCGCGGCCGTACTCACCCTCATCGTGACGGGCGGACTGCTCTACAGCGCGGGCGCCGTCGTGTACGCCCTCCAGCGCCCCGACCCCTCACCCCGCTGGTTCGGCTACCACGAGGTGTTCCACGCCCTGACCGTGGCAGCCTTCACCGCGCACTACATCGCCGTCTTCCGCGCTGCCCACTGAGCGCACGACGTGTCCGATGACACCGTCAGGAGCTTGACGGTGAATCCACCAGTGACTGCCCGGGCGTGTAGTCGCTGTAGGACGACGAGGCCGAGGCCGATGGAGCTGAAGATTCGCCGGCTCGGCGGTACTCGGCGTTGATGCGCCGGGCTTCTTCGAGCTGGTCTTCCAGGATGATGATCCGGCAGGCGGAGTCGATCGGGGTTCCGTGGTCGACGAGTTCGCGTGCGCGGGCGGCGATGCGCAGCTGGTAGCGGGAGTAGCGCCGGTGTCCGCCGTCCGAGCGGAGCGGGGTGATGAGGCGAGCCTCGCCCAGGGCGCGGAGGAAACCTTGGGTGGTGCCGAGCGTCGCGGCGGCCCGGCCCATCGTGTAGGCGGGGTAGTCGTCGTCGTCGAGACGGCCGAACGAGTCGTCTGCTGTCATCGAACCTCTCTCGTGGAACGCGTGGAGGGGCCCTGGTGCCTATGGCACCAGGGCCCCGAAGGAACTGCTACACCATCTGCCGGCCCTGATACTGCGCCGGCCTTCTGTTTCCGCAGACCCGACTCATGCGTGATCGGGGCGCGGGGATCGCGGTTGCTTGACCGGAGACCACCTCACTAACGATGTCCTGCGGTACCCGAGCTTCAACCTGCCGGCCCGGGCGATCCTGATGGCGCCAAGCTCCTCCGTTCTTCCCTCGGTGATCAACTACTTACCAAGCGGGGGACTACGTACTGCTGGTGATGCTTACTGCTGATACCGGGTACTGCTGATGCTGCGTACTGCTAACCGCTTGTCACCGCTTGTACTGCTCGTGGCCTGGCCTAGCGCCACGTTTCGGCAGCCAGCCCCGTCGCCCGTCCTGCGTCTGCTCTGGCTTAGAACCCCACTGCCGAACTTCCTGGTGGCCGCGCCCGCACTCGACGCCGTCACCAAGGTGCTGCTCACTGATTTCACTGCTGGGTACTGCACTTACGGGAACTGCACTTGCAGGTACTGCCACTGCGTTAACTGCGGTACTGCTCGTGGTGGCCCCTGATGACTGCGGGCCACCCGGTCCGGTCGTCAGTCCCGTCGCCGTCCTGCACCAGCCCTGGCTTCGGAACTCCACCACCGCACCGTCCTGCGTACTGCACCTACGGGTACTGCTGGTGATGCGTACTGCTGCACTGTCAACTGCTTGTACTGCTCGTGGCCTGGCCTAGCGCCACGTTTCGGCAGCCAGCCCCGTCGCCCGTCCTGCGTCTGCTCTGGCTTAGAACCCCACTGCCGAACTTCCCGGTGCGCGCGCCCGCAGCCGACGCCTTCACCGAGGTGCTGCTCATTCACTTCACTGCTGGGTACTGCTCGTGGTGGCCCCTGATGACTGCGGGCCACCCGGTCCGGTCGTCAGTCCCGTCGCCGTCCTGCACCAGCTCTGGCTTCGGAACTCCACCACCGCACCGTCCTGCGTACTGCACCTACGGGTACTGCGTGTACTACTGCCGGCAGTTCATCTCTGCCAGGCCCTGCTGTCTTGCTGGGCTACGAGAGAAACCATAGCCACGTCACCGCCCAATGTCTACTCCAGCCGGGATAGATTTGCTCTTGGCTGGTCAGGAGGTAATCGGGCTCGCACTACGGCCCGCCGGCCACGGGCCCGACCAGCCGGTCCAGTCCTACGTACGAGGCACGGACCATCGGTCCCGCTCCGGACGTGGATCAGGGCCGCGCAGCAATCGCTGCGCGGCCCTGATCCAGTACTCCTCGGTTCCCGCGGAGATTGCAGACGTCCGCGGGCGGGGTGGGGAGGGTTAGGCCGGGTTGATGTTCTCGGCCTGGGGGCCCTTCTGGCCCTGGGTGATGTCGAACGTCACGACCTGGCCCTCCTGGAGCTCGCGGAAGCCCGAGGAGTTGATCGCGGAGTAGTGGGCGAAGACGTCCGGGCCTCCACCGTCCTGGGCGATGAAGCCGAAGCCCTTTTCAGCGTTGAACCACTTCACAGTTCCCGTAGCCATGTCTCATGCCTTCCAGTCGATGAACGCCTCCCGCTCCATGCGGAAGGCGGAGGTGATCGTCCTGGTTCCTGCGGCACTGCACAGCAAAACGCCCACACCAAGGCGTGGGCAAAGGGGACTTCCGAACCACGACAGCTGACACAGACGCTACACGCCCCCAACGGCTCATCACCATAGGCAGCAAGGTGCGTCACCACTCCGACATGCGCGGGCGGGAGTGCCCACCGTGACCGGCGGGCACGTCCACCTCAGGCTGCCGTGCGTGGGCGCCCTTCGGGCGCGGGGGAGCGGTGCTCGGCGTTGACGCGCTGGGCTTCCTCAAGGCGGATCTCGAGCATCACGATCCGACAGGCGGCCTCGATGGGAGTGCCCCGGTCGACGAGTTCGCGGGCGCGGGCGGCGATGCGCAGCTGGGAGCGGGAGTAGCGGCGGTGACCGCCATCGGAGCGCAGCGGGGTGATCAGGTGGGCCTCTCCAATGGCGCGGAGGAAGGCCTGGGTGGTACCGAGCATCTCTGCGGCCCGGCCCATCGTGTAGGCGGGGTAGCCGTCGTCGTCGAGACGGCTGAACGAGTCGTCTGCTGTCATCGCACCTCACTGCGAAACAGATGGAGGAAGGAGGGAACGCGGGAGGGGCCCTGGCGCGTACGACACCAGGGCCCCGAAGGAACTGCTACACCATCTGCCGGCCCTGTTGCTGCGCCGGCCTTCTGTTTCCGCCGACCCGGCCGAAACGCTGCCGGGAGTACGGGGATCGCGGTTGCTTGACCGGAGACCACCTCACTATCGATGTCCTGCGGTACCCGGACTCACACTCACGTCCGGGCGATCCTGATGGCGCTTCAACTCCTCCGTTCATCCCTCGATGTCAACTACCTGCAAAGCGGGGACTGCGTACTGCTGGTACTTCTCCTACTGCTGGTACTGCGAACCGCGTCTACTGCTCGTGGCCTGCCCTAGCGCCACGTTTCGGCAGCCAGCCCCGTCGCCCGTCCTGCGTCTGCTCTGGCTTAGAACCCCACTGCCGAACTTCCCGGTGCGCGCGCCCGCAGCCGACGCCTTCACCGAGGTGCTGCTCGTTCACTTCACTGCTGGGTACTGCTCGTGGTGGCCCCTGATGACTGCGGGCCACCCGGTCCGGTCGTCAGTCCCGTCGCCGTCCTGCACCAGCCCTGGCTTCGGAACTCCACCACCGCACCGTCCTGCGCACTGCACCTACGGGTACTGCATGTACTACTGCCGGCAGTTCGTCTCTGCCAGGCCCTGCTGTCTCGCTGGGTTACGAGAGAAACCATAGCCACGCCACCGCCTAATGTCTACTCCAGCCGAGATAGATTTTTGAGTGCGTGTCGCTGAGGTAATCGGGACCCGGCAGATTGGTCCGGCGGATAGGCGCGAGCCTGCGGTCGGGTGGCTGATCCAGGGCCTCGCCGGGCAGGGGGCGGAGGGTCTGGTCCAGGCCGATGATGCGCAGGACGCGCGCCGTGTGGGCGGGGACGGCGCCGAGTGCGAAGTCCGGCTCGGGCGGCCCGTACGCGGTTGCGGGCGGCGATCAGGGCGCTGTTGCCAGGCCGCCCGGAGCATGGTCCACCCGAATGCGCTTCCCTGTGGGTATGCGGAAAGGCCCGAGCGGCGCGTGCCGGTCGGGCCTTCCGCATGTTGCCTCACAGAGTGAGGAGGTGAAGGGTCTTGCCAGGGTGGGTGGTTCAGCGGGTGAGGGCGAGGACGCCCAGGGCGCTGCCTTGTTCATCGACGACGGGCAGGGCGGTGACGTTGCGGTAGCGCATCGCGTGCTCGGCCTCGGCCATCG
>NZ_JBIWAE010000052.1:0-12137 GCF_044759865.1 Streptomyces sp. NPDC099050
TGTCCTTTGCTTCGACAGTGATCCGGAGTGGTGCGCCACAAATCACGCTTTACGTCCCGGCCAACACCCCACCCCGCCCCCGTCCCCGACCCCGGCCCGCAGCCCCCACCGACCCCGGGTCGGGGGAACATCCGCCCGGGCCCTTTCAGCCGTCCGGCGTTTGAGGACCGGGGTCTGGGGCGGAGCCCCAGAGGGGTCCGGGCGCAGTCCGGTACCCCTCCCAGCCGGTCCGGCGTTTGAGGACCGGGGTCCGGGCAGCGCCCGGGGAACGGTGGAAGGGCGGGTAGGGGACTTCGCCCCGCAGGGCCACCCTGGGGGGCAGCCCCAGGGCCCGGCCCGCCAGGCCAAGGCTGCGCAGCGCAACCCCCGGGCCCGGCAGGGCCGAGGCTGCGCGCAGCGCGACCATCCCGGGGCGGCAGCCCCGGGGCCCGGCCCGCCAGGCCAAGGCTGCGCAGCGCAGCCCCCGGGCCCGGCAGGGCCGAGGCTGCGCGCAGCGCGACCACCCCGGGGCGGCAGCCCCGGGGCCCGGTCGGGCCAGGGCCGCGCAGCGCGACCCACCCGGGGGCCCCCGGGCCCGGTAGGGCCAGGGCTGCGTGGGGCGGCCGCCCCCGGGGCCGGTCAGGGCCCGGCCGCACGGCGACCCCGATACCCTGACCCCGTGGCAGAACCAGTCCGGATCCCGACCGCGAGAGTCGCCCTCTCCACCGCCTCCGTCTACCCGGAGTCAACGGCGACCGCCTTCGAGATCGCCGCGCGCCTCGGCTACGACGGCGTCGAGGTCATGGTCTGGACGGACCCCGTCAGCCAGGACATCGACGCCCTGCGCCGCCTCTCCGACCACCACCAGGTCCCGATCCTGGCGATCCACGCCCCCTGCCTCCTCATCACGCAGCGCGTGTGGTCCACCGACCCCTGGACCAAACTCCAGCGCGCCCAGGCGGCAGCCGAGAAGCTCGGCGCGAGCACCGTCGTCGTCCACCCGCCGTTCCGCTGGCAGCGCCAGTACTCCCGCGACTTCGTGACCGGCATCTGGCGCATGGCGGACGAGACCGACGTCCGCTTCGCCGTCGAGAACATGTACCCCTGGCGCTACCGCGACCGCGAGATGCTCGCCTACGCGCCCGAGTGGGACGTGACCAAGGACGACTACCGCCACTTCACGGTCGACCTCTCGCACACCGCGACCGCCCGCACGGACGCGACCGCGATGATCGACCGGATGGGCGACCGCCTCGCCCACATCCACCTCGCCGACGGAAACGGTTCCGCGAAGGACGAGCACCTCGTCCCCGGCCGCGGCAGCCAGCCCTGCGCCGAGCTGCTGGAGCGGCTCGCCGCCACCTCCTTCGACGGGCACGTCGTCATCGAGGTCAACACCCGCCGCGCGATGTCCTCCGCGGAACGCGAGGCCGACCTCGCCGAGGCCCTGGCGTTCACCCGTCTCCACCTGGCGACCGCCCCCGGCCCGGCACCGAGGACCCCGCACCCGTGACCGAGCCCCTTCCGGACGAGGCCCCCGCCCCGGCGCCCCCGCTGTCGAAACCGCGCCGCGGCCCCGGCCGCCCCCGCCAGGACGAGGCCGACGACGGCCCCGGCACCCAGGAGCGCATCCGCCTGGCCGCCCGCGCCGAGTTCGCCGCGCGCGGCTACGACAAGACCTCCGTCCGCGGGATCGCCAAGGCCGCCGGCGTGGACCCGGCCCTGGTGCACCACTACTTCGGCAGCAAGGACGACCTGTTCGCCGTCGCGATCGAGCTCAGCTTGGAGCCCGCCCTCGTCCTCCCCGCGATCCTCGGCGCGGGCCCCGACGGCATCGGCGAGCGGCTGGCCCGCTACTTCCTCGGGGTCTGGGAGAACCCGGTCACCCGGACCCCGCTGCTCGCCGTGGTCCGTTCGGCCCTCACCCACGAGGCCGCCGCGAAGGTGCTGCGCCGGCTGATCCTGCACCGCCTCCTGGAGCGCATCGCGGCCGACCTCGACGTGCCCGACCCGACCTTCCGCGCCGAGCTCGCCGCCTCCCACATGATCGGCATCGCGATCCTGCGCTACGTCGTCCAGGTCGAGCCCCTGGCGTCGGCGGACCCGGAGACGATCATCGCCCTGGTGGCCCCCACCCTCCAGCGCTACCTCACCGGGGAATGACGACGACCGAGGAATGACAGCGACCGAGGAATGCGAACACCCGTGCGCGTAGCCCCGTAGCCTGCGCACCGTGCCCAATTGCTGAGCCGCCCGTCCCGGGATCCGGACAGGCTGTCCGGATCCCGGGCAGGGGGCGTAGCCTCGTAACCGAGCCGTATCCACAGTCGCGGCAGGCGCTCGCGTCACCGCACACATGGGGAGAGAACCCGATGCCCGAGCTGAGGTCCCGCACCGTCACCCACGGCCGCAACATGGCAGGCGCACGTGCCCTGATGCGCGCATCGGGCGTAGCGAGCGCGGACATCGGGAAGCCGATCATCGCGGTCGCCAACTCCTTCACCGAGTTCGTCCCCGGCCACACCCACCTGGCCCCGGTCGGCCGCATCGTCTCCGAGGCGATCCTGGCCGCCGGCGCCGTCCCCCGCGAGTTCAACACCATCGCGGTCGACGACGGCATCGCCATGGGCCACGGCGGCATGCTCTACAGCCTCCCGTCCCGCGACCTGATCGCGGACTCGGTCGAGTACATGGTCGAGGCGCACTGCGCCGACGCGCTGATCTGCATCTCCAACTGCGACAAGATCACCCCCGGCATGCTGATGGCCGCCATGCGCCTCAACATCCCGGTCGTGTTCGTCTCCGGCGGCCCGATGGAGGCCGGTCAGGCCACCCTCGTCGACGGCACCGTCCGCAAGCTCGACCTGATCGACGCCATGGTCGACGCCGCGAACGACAGCGTCTCCGACGAGGACGTGCTGCGCATCGAGGAGAACGCCTGTCCCACCTGCGGCAGCTGTTCGGGCATGTTCACCGCCAACTCGATGAACTGCCTCGCCGAGGCCATCGGCCTGGCCCTCCCGGGCAACGGCTCGGTCCTCGCGACGCACACCGCCCGCCGCGCCTTGTACGAGGACGCCGGCCGCACGATCGTCGAGATCACCAAGCGCTACTACGAGCAGGACGACGAGTCGGTCCTGCCCCGCAACATCGCGACCCGTCAGGCCTTCGAGAACGCCATGGCCCTCGACATCGCCATGGGCGGCTCCACGAACACGATCCTGCACCTCCTCGCCGCCGCGCAGGAAGCGGGTCTGGACTACGACCTCACGGACATCGACGAGATCTCCCGCCGGGTCCCGTGCCTCGCCAAGGTCGCGCCGAACGTGGCGCCCGGCGGCACGTACTACATGGAGGACATCCACCGGGCCGGCGGCATCCCGGCCCTGCTCGGCGAGCTCCACCGCGGCGGCCTGCTCAACAAAGACGTCACCACGGTCCACTCCGCCAACCTGGAGGAGTGGCTCGCGAAGTGGGACGCCCGCTCCGGCACCGCCCCGGACGAGGTCATGGAGCTGTGGCACGCGGGCCCCGGCTGCCAGCGCTCCGCCTCCGCCTTCTCCCAGTCCGAGCGGTGGGACACCCTCGACCTCGACGCCGAGGGCGGCTGCATCCGCTCCGTCCAGCACGCGTACTCCAAGGACGGCGGCCTCGCCGTCCTGCGCGGCAACATCGCGGTCGACGGCTGTGTCGTGAAGACCGCCGGTGTCGACGAGTCGATCTGGACCTTCGAGGGCCCGGCCGTGGTCTGCGAATCGCAGGACGAGGCCGTTGACAAGATCCTCCGCAAGGAGATCAAGGCCGGCGACGTGGTCGTCATCCGCTACGAGGGCCCGCGCGGCGGTCCCGGCATGCAGGAGATGCTCTACCCGACGTCCTTCCTCAAGGGCCGCGGCCTCGGCAAGGTCTGCGCCCTGATCACGGACGGCCGGTTCTCCGGCGGCACCTCGGGCCTCTCCATCGGCCACGCCTCCCCGGAGGCGGCCTCGGGCGGCTCCATCGCGGTCGTGGAGGACGGCGACCGCGTCCGCATCGACATCCCGAACCGCTCCATCGAGCTGCTGGTCGACGAGGCCACGCTGGCCGCCCGCCACGAGGCCCTGGGCGGCGTCTACGCCCCGAAGAACCGCGAGCGCAAGGTCTCCGCGGCCCTGCGCGCCTACGCGGCGATGGCCACCAGCGCCGACAAGGGCGCGGTCCGCGACGTCACCCTCCTGGAGCGCTGACCCCGCAAGCCGCCGGACCCGGCCCCGTCCGACACCCTCGGACGGGGCCGCCCGCGTCTCACCACCCCGCGGGATCCCCGGCCGCCACGGCGAACACGCTCCCGTCCGGCGCCGAGGCGTACACCCGCCCGTCCCCGACGACGGGCGCGGGCAGACTCGCGGCGAAGGTGCCCTTCCCGGATCCCATGCGGGGCTTGGTCTGCCCCAGCAACTTCCCCGTCCCCGCGTCCACGGCGAGCAGCCGCCCGTCGGAGGCACTCAGGTAGACTCGTCCGTCGGCGAACGTCGGCTGGGAGGCCAGGGCCAGTCCCGTCTCCAGCCGCCACTCCTCTTTGGCCGAGCCGATGGCCACGAGCGCGCCCGGGGAGCCGAAGACGTACACGAAGCCGTCCCGCCCCACGGTCGCCTCCGCCTGGTACAGCGGAGTCGCCAGCCGAACCCGCCCCACGGCCCGCGTGCTCAGGTCAACCCGTACGACCTCGCTGGTTTTGGTGTCCTGTACGCCGACGTCCAGCAGGAACATCGCGCCGCCCGTCACGCCAACGGGCTGCAGCACTCCGGGCGTGCGCGTCTGCCACCTCACCACGCCGGTTGCGGGGTCGACCCCCGACACTTGCGTCGACTTGCCGTCTCCGGAGCGCGTCACTCCGTACAGCACCGGCCCGGCCGCACCGTCCACGGCACCCCACCAGAGGGAACCCACGCCGCCGACGGTCTTCTTCCAGAGCTGGGCGCCGCTCGCCGCGTCCAGCGCGGTGACCGCGCCGCTCGCTGCGGTGATCATGACCTTCGCTCCGAGGGCCACGACGTGTGCGCCCTCCGGCAGGGCCCGGCGCCAGCGCTCCACGCCCGTCGCGGGATCCCGGGCCTGCAGTAGCTCGCTCCCCGGAACCGCGACGAGTACGAGCCCGCCCGCGTAGAGCGGAGTGCTGCCGTTCGACGGCCGAACGCTCGGCGCGGCCGCGCCCACCTTCCATGCGGCAGCCCCGTCCGTGGGGCTGATCCGGGCCACCGTCGGCCCTGGACCCGAGCAGTACAGGGCCGAGGCCTGCCAGGAGCACGCCTGGCTGTGCTCGCCCAGCGTCACCGACCATGGAACGAACCGGGCCGGCGCGGGCGTCTGCGGCGCGGCGAAGTGCCGTCGCGGCTCGGCGTCGGGCCTGGTCCACAGGTACCCGCCGACGGCCCCGGCCACGAGCAGCAGCCCGAGCCCGGCCGCGGCCACCACCCGGGCGGGCCGCCCGCCTCCCCGGGCCGGGGGGACGATCCGCTCCCGCCGGTGCGTGACCTCCTCGTCGGGCACCGGCTGCCTCGGCCGCGGGATGAAGGCCTGGGTGTCCAAGTCGGTCGGGTAGGCCACCGCCCGCAGCGCCACGATCAGCGCGTCCGCGTTCGGCCGCTCCGCCGGATCCTTCGCCAGGCACTGCGCGACCAGCGGCGCGAGCCGCTCCGGCAGTCCGGTCAGGTCGGGCTCGCTGTGCACCACCTGGTACGCCACCAGGTAATGGCTGTCGGAGTCGAAGGGCCCCCGCCCGGTCGCCGCGTACACGAGCACCGCCCCCAGGGCGAACACATCGGCCGCGGTCCCCACCTCCCGCGGCCGCTGGAACTGTTCCGGCGCCATGAACGGCGGGGTCCCGATCAGCTTCCCCGTCTCGGTGCGCAGATCGCTGTCCGCAGGCCGCGAGATCCCGAAGTCGATGACCCGCACCCCGTCCGGGGCCATCAGCACGTTGCTGGGCTTCAGATCCCGGTGCACGACCCCCGCCCGGTGGATGTCCCGCAGCGCCTCCGCCAGCCCGGCGGCGAGCCGCGCCAGCTCCCGGGCCTCCAGCACCTCGTCCCGTACCCGCTCGGAGAGCGTCGGGGCATCGATGAACAGGGTTGCCATCCAAGGCCGTTCGGCATCAGGGTCCGCGTCGACAACGGGCGCGGTGAACGCTCCGCTCACCCGCCGCGCGGCGGCGACCTCCTGCCGGAACCGCGCCCGGAACTCCGGGTCCACTGCGTGCTGCGGATGCACGATCTTGACGGCGAGTTTCAGCCCCGACTCGGAGGTGGCCAGGTGGACGACCCCCATGCCGCCGGAACCGAGCACGGACTCAAGCCGGTACTGCCCGGCGTACTCCGGAAAACCCGCGTAGTCCGTCCGTGCTGAACGCACCGCTCACCACCCCCGCCGGAGCCTAGTCGATGGCCCGTGCGAATCTCCAAGGTCCTGCTACCCTGCGCGAGTTGCGCAGGGCAACGCCCTAGGGGGGTATTTCCGTATGGCTATCGAGAGTGATTCCGGCCAAGTCCAGAGCCTGGCTTCGGGCTCGGGATTTCCGACTTTTCCGGTCGCGCCGGGTTACCAGGTGAACGTCCGCAGCGGACCGGGCACCAACTATTCCATCGTCCGTGTCCTGCCGCTCGGTGCGACCGTCGGGATTCGCTGCCAGTGCGAGGGGATGACCATCACCGGCCCGTACGGCACGACCAACCTCTGGGACTGCATCGGCAACGGCCAGTTCATCTCCGACGCCTACGTGAAGACGGGCAGCGACGGCTACATCACGAGCCGTTGTGGCTGACCTCATGGGGACGGAGAAGAAGGTGATCACCAGGCGACGCATGCTCGGCCTGGGCGGCTCCGTGGTCGCCGCAGTGCCGGCGATCATGCTCGCGGGAGCGGGCGGGGCGGCCGCCGCAGGGGGATCGGGATACCCCACGTTCCCGGTCGCGCCGGGCTATCGGGTGAACGTCCGCAGCGGCCCCGGTACCAACTTCGCGATCATCGACACCCTGCAGCTCGGTGCCTCGGTGTCGATCCGCTGCCAGTGCGAGGGCACGACCATCACCGGCCCGTACGGCACGACGTCCATCTGGGACTGCATCGGCAACAGCCGCTTCGTCTCCGACGCCTATGTGAAGACGGGCAGCGACGGCTACGTCGCCACGTACTGCGCCTGAGGTCCATCCGGGCCATCCCACGGCCCGCCCCGTGAGACACCCAGGGCCGACCCCGCCCGGCGGGGGATAATCGCTGGTGTGAGCGACGACCAGCGAGACCAGACCCCCGCCGAGCCGGCCCCCGCCGCCGTACCCGTCGGCCCCGAGCCCGAGCCGATCCGGTTCTTCGGCACCACCTGGGTGAACCACGACGGCGGCTACGGCGCGCGCCGCGTCGGCGCGGCCCTCGGCGCGCTGATCCTCGCCGTCCTCAGCGCCTTCCTGCTCCGGTTCTCTTACGAGGGCCTGGAGATCGGCAACGTCGGCCCGTTCCTCAGCATCTCCGTCGTCATCCTCTTCGCGATCGCCAGCTCCATCGCCTTCGTCAAGACCTGGGAGTCCTTCAGCCGCCGCCAGCCCCCGTCCTCCGACGAGACGGCGCTCAAGGGCCTGAAGGCGATCGGTTTCATCGGCAGCCTCATCGCGTACTTCCTGCGCTGCTTCGTCGAGGCCCCCGGCGAGAAGCTGCGCCGCACCGAGTACGAGCGCGCCGTGGCCGAGTTCGCCCGCCGGCGCGGTGCCCGGACCGGCAATCCGGCCGCCCGCCGCCCCAAGCGCAAGAAGTAGCCCGGCCGGCCATCCGGCCATCCGGCCGTTCTCCGCACCGCCCCCAGCCTTGCGCAGGGGCACCGCCGGGAGCATTATTCATCACATGATGAATAACCAAGCGGCCGCCGCAGTCCACGCCGACGGCCTCACCGTCCGCCGCGGCACCGGCCGCAGCCCCCGCACGGTCCTCGACGGCCTCGCCTTCGACGTCCCCCGAGGTCGCATCACCGGCCTCCTCGGCCCCTCCGGCTGCGGAAAGTCCACCCTGATGCGCGCCGTCGTCGGCACCCAGGCCCACGTCACCGGCACCCTCGACGTCCTCGGCCACCCCGCAGGCCACCCCGGACTCCGCTCCCGCATCGGCTACGTCACCCAGGCACCCTCCGTCTACGACGACCTCACCGTCCGCCAGAACCTCGACTACTTCGCCGCGGTCCTCGACCCCGGCCGCGCCGCCGCCGAGCGCCGCCGCGAGACCGTCAGCCGGGCCATCGCCGACGTGGACCTCACCACCCACACCACCGCCCTCGCCGGCAACCTCTCCGGCGGCCAGCGCAGCAGGGTCTCCCTCGCCGTCGCCCTCCTCGGCAGCCCCGAGCTCCTCGTCCTCGACGAGCCGACCGTCGGCCTCGACCCGGTCCTGCGCCGCGACCTGTGGAACCTCTTCCACGAGATCACCACCACCCGCGGCGCCACCCTCCTCGTCTCCTCCCACGTCATGGACGAGGCCGAGCGCTGCCACGACCTCCTCCTCATGCGCGAGGGCCGCATCCTCGCGCAGGACACCCCCGAGGCCCTGCGCACCCGTACCCACACCGACACCGTCGAAGAGGGCTTCCTCCACCTCGTCGACGCCGCGAACGCCGAAGCCCGCACGGCCGCCGAAGCCCCCCACGGGAGCACTCGATGAGCACCGCACGCACCGCCGCCACCGCCGCCCGCGTCCTGCGCCAGCTCCGCCACGACCCGCGCTCCATCGCACTGATGCTGCTGGTCCCCGTACTGATGCTGATCCTGCTCCGCTACGTCTTCGACGGCAGCCCGCAGACCTTCAACAGCATCGGCGCATCCCTCCTCGGGATCTTCCCCCTCATCACGATGTTCCTGATCACCTCCATCGCGACCCTGCGCGAGCGCACCTCCGGCACCCTCGAACGCCTCCTGGCCATGCCGCTCGGCAAGGGCGACCTCATCGCCGGCTACGCCCTCGCCTTCGGAGCGATGGCCGTCATCCAGTCCCTCCTCGCCACCGGCGTCGCGCTCTGGGTGCTCGGCCTCGACGTCGTCGGCTCCCCGTGGCTGCTCCTGCTCGTCGCCCTCCTCGACGCCCTGCTCGGCACCGCACTCGGCCTCTTCGTCTCCGCCTTCGCGGCCTCCGAGTTCCAGGCCGTCCAGTTCATGCCGGCCGTGATCTTCCCCCAGCTCCTGCTGTGCGGCCTCTTCGCCGCCCGCGACACCATGCAGCCCGTCCTCGAAGCGATCTCGAACGTCCTGCCCATGTCCTACGCCGTCGACGGCATGAACCAGGTCCTCACCCACACCGACATGACCGCCGACTTCGTCCGCGACGCCGTGGTCGTCGCCGGATGCGCCCTGCTGGTCCTCACCCTCGGCGCCGCCACCCTCCGCCGCCGGACGCCCTGACCGGAAGGGGCCTGACCGGACGGGCCCTGACCGGGGAACGGGCCTGACCGGACTGCGGACAGCCCGCCTCAGTTCCTCCCACGAGTGCAAGGATGAGAACGCAGATGCAGACGCAGACCGTGCGCGCGTGCAGGAACAGTTCGACGAGGTGAATCGGGCATGACCCAGACAGTCGCAGTCCTCGGTACCGGCAAGATCGGCGAGGCCCTGCTCAGCGGGATGATCCGCGGCGGCCGGCCCGCCTCCAAGCTCCTCGTCACCGCCCGCCGCCCGGAACGCGCCGAGGAGCTGCGCACCCGCTACGGCGTCGAGGCCGTCACCAATGCCGAGGCCGCCAAGCGCGCCGACACGCTCATCCTGACCGTGAAGCCGCAGGACATGGGCAAGCTCCTCGAAGAGCTCGCCCCGCACCTGCCCGCCGACCGCTTGGTCATCAGCGGCGCGGCCGGCATCCCGACCTCCTTCTTCGAGGAGCGCCTCGCCCAGGGCACCCCGGTGGTCCGCGTCATGACGAACACCCCCGCCCTCGTGGACGAGGCCATGTCCGTCATCTCGGCCGGCAGCCACGCCACCGCCGAGCACCTCGCGCACACCGAGGAGATCTTCGGCGGCGTCGGCAAGACCCTGCGCGTCCCGGAATCCCAGCAGGACGCGGCCACCGCCCTCTCCGGCTCCGGCCCCGCGTACTTCTACTACCTCGTCGAGGCCATGACCGACGCCGGCATCCTCCTCGGACTGCCCCGCGCCCAGGCACACGACCTCATCGTCCAGGCCGCCGTCGGCGCCGCCGTCATGCTCCGCGACAGCGGCGAACACCCGGTCAAGCTCCGCGAGGCCGTGACGTCCCCCGCCGGCACCACCATCAACGCGATCGTGGAGCTGGAGAAGCACGGCGTACGGGCGGCCCTGATCGCCGCCCTCGAAGCGGCCCGCGACCGCAGCCGCGAACTCGCCTCCGGCAACAGCTGACACCCACCGGCCGTTACGGGGCTGCGCGCGCAGCCCCGTAAAGCCCGGCGGTCCCTCCCTCAGGGTTCCAGCAGCCCGATGGCCCGGTACGCCGCGTCGACCACGGGCCGCGCGATCGCCCGCGCCCGCCCGGCCCCCGCGCGCAGCACCGCCTCCACCGTCCCCGGATCGGCCGCGAGCTCCGCGTGCCGTACGCGGACCGGCCGCAGCAGTTCCACGACGGCGTCGGCCACGTCCCGCTTGAGCGCCCCGTACCCGGTGTACCCGTCGGCGAGCGCGGCCGGCTCGCCCCCGGTGCAGGCGGCGAGGATGTCCAGCAGGTTCGCGGCCCCCGGGCGCGCGGCCGGGTCGTAGACCACCCCGCCCTCCCCGCTGTCGGTGACGGCCCGCGTCACCTTCTTCCGCACCGCCTCGGGCTCGTCGAGGATGAACACCACCCCGGGCCCCGTGTCCCCCGACTTCCCCATCTTCGACCGCGGGTCCTGGAGGTCCATGACCCGCGCCGCCACCACCGGATGCGTGGCCTCGGGCACGGTGAAGGTGTACCCGTACCGCTGGTTGAACCGCACCGCCAGATCCCGGGTCAGCTCGACGTGCTGCCGCTGGTCCTCCCCGACGGGCACCTCACCGGTCCGGTACGCCAAGATGTCGGCGGCCATCAGCACGGGATAGGTCAGCAGCGACAGCCGTACCCCTTCCCCCGAGGCCTGTGCCTTCGCCGCCTTCTCCTTGTACTGCACCATCCGCCGCAGCTCCCCGTCCGAAGCCGTGCACTCCAGCAGATAGGAGAGCCGGGCGTGCTCGTCCACGTGGCTCTGCACGAAGAGCGTGCACTTCTCGGGAGTGAGCCCGGCGGCGAGCAACAGCGTCGCGGCCTGCCGACTGAGCCGGCGCACCCGGGCCGGATCGTGCTCGACGGTCAGGGCGTGCAGATCGACCACGCAGAACAGTGCCTCGTCGGGCTCCTGCTCGGCGGCGACCCACTGGCGTACGGCCCCCAGGTAGTTCCCCAGCGTCAGATGCCCCGTCGGCTTGACCCCACTGAAGATCCTCGTCATGTCCTTGCTCCCTGCTCGTGTCGGTGTGGGCGTTCGACGCCACCGCGTCGGGCGGCCGAGCCACTCCCGGGAGGGGAGAAAACAAAAACGGCCGCCGAGATCGGCGGCCGTCGAGCGCGTGCGTGCTCGCGTGGATGGTCGGCCGCCGTCAGGCGGCCCACCAGCGGAGGTCGAGCGTGAGCGCACGCGTAGTCATGGGGAAAGGCTAGACCCTGAGGGGTGAGGAGGGCGTGAGGTTTCCGGACCCGGCGGGCCGGGTCAGCCTGGAGTTGACACACTCGTGCTGGATCCGTAAGGTTCTTCGAGTTGTCCGAAGTGAGCATCCGACCCCGGTCGGTCCCCGGACAGCCATCCCGCACTACACATTCGAACGAACGACTCACTTTGTCGTCCCGTTTTCATGCGTATTTGCGAATGAGGAATCCGCGTTCACGGACGCGGCCGCCGATTAGGTTCGGGGGCAAGGAATCCGCTACTGTCTCACTCGTCGCAAGGGCCCAACAGCCCGAACGACAAACCCCGTTGACTGGGAGTCAGGCCCGAAAGGATCTGATAGAGTCGAACTCGCCGGAAAGGGAAAACGCGAAAGCGGATGACCTGGAAGGCGGGAAGCAAGCGAGACGGACTCTGATAGAGTCGGAAACGCAAGAACAGAACAGAACGAAAGCCCGGAGGAAAACCCGCGAGGGTGAGTACAAAGGAAGCGTCCGTTCCTTGAGAA
>NZ_JBIWAE010000053.1:0-10713 GCF_044759865.1 Streptomyces sp. NPDC099050
GCTTGGTGCTGGTCATGAGGGGTGGAACTCCTATCGGGCCCTCTCAGGCTAACCCGACAAAGCGGGACGTCTCACCCAAGGCTGACAGAGAGGGCCTGGTGTCCGGGGAATGCGGATTGCGGTGACATCGCAGCGCAGATCGAGGCTTCATGAAGGGCGGGACTGTTGACGTCGGTCATGGGGGACGGCCCGGTAGGCGGGAGGCTGTGTGGGTGGGAGCAGTGTGCCGGAAGGCCATGGCCCGGGTCGAGTTGTGCCGCTTGGGTTGGCGCGTCGTCAGGCGGTGTCACGGCTGCTGATGCTGGAAGCGCAGGGTGAGCTCCGTACGGAGCATGCCCGGCTGGTGGCGTCCGGGGCGGGGGTGTCGTTGCGGACGGTGTGGCGGTGGCTGGCCGCAGCCCGTGAGGAGGGCCGTACGCAGGCTCGGGAGCGGGAGCGTTTCACGATCACGCCGGAGGTCCATGCGCGTCTGGCGCGGTGGTGCGGGAACGCGGCCGCTGTGCACCGGGAACTGCTGGCCGAAGCGAGCGCTGTAGCGGTTACGACGTTGGGTACCGGACGCGGGGCGGCGGGTGTGCCGTCGTTGGCGACGCTGCACCGGGCGGTGAGAAGGGATCTGAATCCGGGGCAGAGGGCGGCGTTGTCGGGTGGGGAGCGGGCGAGGCGACGGAGCGATGTCCATCTGCGCCGGCCACCGACGTGGCGCAACGCGTGCTGGGAAGGCGACCACAAGCACGTCCCGGTCGAGGTCGACCTGGATGGCGAGCTGGTGTTCCCGTGGGTGACCTGGTTCATCGACTGCGCCACGAACGCGATCACAGGAGCCGCGGTCACCCCGCACCAGCCGTCCCGGGACGCGATCTTGGCCGCGCTCAGGATCGCTCTGTCCCGTGACGGCGACGGCCCGTACGGGCCGATCGGCGGTTTGCCCGCGCTGGTACGGATCGACCGAGGGCAGGACTTTCTCTCCCGCACCGTCTTCTCCGCGCTCGCGACGTTCGCCGTCCCCGTCTACCCCGTGGAGGCCTATCAGCCGCATCTGAAGGGCACGGTGGAGAACCTCAACCGGTGCGCGCAGCACATGCTGTTCGCGTCACTGCCCCGCTACACCCACCAGCCCACGGACACCCCCCGCCCCCGAGACCGGTCCAAGGACACAAGCCGGGCGCTGGCGTTCACCGCGTTCGTCGAGATCCTGCTGGACTGGGTGACCTGGTGGAACACCGAGCACACCTCGCAGGCGCTGGACGGGCGGACGCCGCTGGCGGCATGGCAGGACGACCCGACACCGGTCCAGGACGCCGATCCCGCCCTGCTGTGGGCGTTCACCCTAGAAGGCGACGGCCGCATACGCGCGCTCACCACCAGCGGGGTGCGCTGGCGCAGCCGCTACTACGTCGGCGACTGGATGACCGGACTGGCCGGTGCCGGGCTGCGGGTACGCGTACGGCACGTCCCGCACCACGACCACGAGATCGAGGTCTTCGATGCAGCCACGGACGCCTACCTGGGACCGGCCTACCTGTCCGACGCGGCCACCCCGGAGCAGCGTGCCGCACTGCGCCGCACCCGGGACGCGGAGAAGCGCCGGCTGTCGCGCGCCCTGACGGCGGCGAGCCGACGCCGCCGCGAGCGCTACGCGGCGGTCACGCGGGCCGAGGAGCCGAGGAGACTGGGGTCGGTCACCGAGGTTCAGGCGGGTCTGGAGCTGGCGGAGGCGGACCGCGGGGACCTGGCGGAGCTCGCGCTGCCGGACCTGATCCCGCCGGCCGCGCCGCCGTCCCACTGGCGGACTCCGGCCTCCCTCGCGGCCCGTACCCGGCCGCTCCCCCCACCCACGCGTCACGACGAGCCTGCCGGTGAACGGGAAGCCGGTGCTCTCCCGGGTGAAGGAGACCAGGGGCCTGGCGGTGGTGTCCGGTGACCGCGCCCACCTACCAGTACGTCGATCTGCCCGGCTCGTCCATCGTGTCGACGAAGGCGCTGCTGACCGCGCGGGAGAACATCAAGGACACGGTCGCGGCGCGGGCGATGATGTGCATCCACGGCGACGCCGGTTTCGGGAAGACCCTCGCAGTCAACACCTGCCTGCGCGAGCTGGAGTCCGAGGACGGCGAGGAAGTGTGCCGGGTCGTGTTCCGGGCCCGCCCCACCGCCCGCGCGGTGCGCTACGAGCTCTTCGACGCGCTGGGCCTGCCGGGCGAGCCTCCCCGTCACCCCAGCGAGTTCGACCGCCTCCTGAAGACGGTGCTCGCCGAGCGGCCCCGCACGTTCCTGGTGGATGAGGCCCAGTGGCTCAACGGGGAGGCCTTCGAGTACTTCCGCTACCTGTGGGACGAACCCTCCACCCGCATCGCGATCGTCTTCGTCGGCGGCGCCGGCGCGCACACGGTCCTGCGCCGCGAGCCGATGCTCTCCTCCCGGATCTTCATCTGGCAGAAGTTCACCCGCCTCTCACGCGCCGAGGTCCTGGAGACCGTCCCCCTCTTCCACCCCGTCTGGGAGGACGCCTCCGAGGCCGACATCCGCTACGCCGACGAACGGGCCGCGCACGGCAACTTCCGGGCCTGGGCGCAGCTGACCGCCCACGTACGGACGGGGATGGAGCGGATGGACTGTCCGCGCCCGGACCGCAAACTGCTCCGCTGGGCCTTCAGCCGCCTCGTATGAACCCACCACCCACCACCATTCAGCCGGGCCTGGCGATCGTCTTCGACTCCGGGGACGACGCCGCCTTCACACACAGCGCGCTGGCCGCCCACCACCCCGCGACCGGCCGGATCACCCTCCACCCCGGCCCGGGTACGACGAGCGACACCGCCCTGGCCCACGACCTGATCCTCGCCTTGGGTAAACCCGCGTACATCCCGGGCCGGTTCCCCCATGGCCGCCCACCGCTGTGGGAGGCAGCCGCCGCGTGGACGACCGCCTTGGCCGTCACCCGCCTGACGGTCCTGCGCGCCCACCTCCTCGACGAGCGCCGCCTGAAGCGCATCCTCACCCTGTGGCGGCAGACCGCAATCCACCTCACCCTCGTCGTCCACCGCCCCCGCCTGACGGCCGTCCTGGACCGCGCTGTCGCCTCCGTGCCCTATACCCGTACCACCACCCTGGCCGCAGCCCGCGCCCTCTACGGCGACGAACCCGCACCCCAGACCGACGCCGAGCCGCCTGCCGCAGTCGCGGTCGGGCCCGGTGTGGGGCCGGGCCGCTGGCTCACGCTGTCTTCCCTGGACCGGCTCGTCTCCTACGACAGCCCCAGCCCCTGCACGGGCCCCTGCAGCCCCGGCCTGATCGACTGGAAACACCGGCCCGCCCCCACACCCCTCACCCCCGCCCAAGCAGAGGAAGCCACTCGCCGGATCCACACCGCGACCGCCCACCCGCAACTGGCCGCAGCACTGGCCGCCACTCTCTTCACGGGCGCTTCCTTCCAGCAGCTGGCCACGGCCCGAAGCGACGACTTCCACGACGATCCAGCCCTCCTCGCACTCCATGACCAGGCCCGATTCACCGACGGCTGCGCCACCCACCCCGTCCCGCCCTGGGCCACTGTCTTCCTACGCGCCGCCGCCCGCTACGCCCACCTGACCGGGACTGGCCACCTGCTGGCCAGCCCGGGGGAGCGCCCGGCTGTCCTGCGCCTGGCCGAAACAGCCGGGCTGCGCCCTCCTCAGCCACCCGGCGCCGAACGCGCGGGCCGCAACGGCGCCGTGGTGTGGGACTGGCGCGAAGTACGGGAAGCCCACGGCTACTGGCCTGTCCCGGCATCTCGCTGACCTCTGCCGCAGACCCGGCGGCCTCTACGCGTCACTGGAGGGCGAACTCGATGAAGTCGATGTCCTCAAGGGTGACGTGGAGACCGTGAGCACGGTGACCGGCCTCCCGGAAGTAGAGGTGTCCCAGCGCACGGCCGAGGATCAGCTCGTGCTGCTCCTCGCTGACACCGGCGTCCAGAGCGGCGAAGATCTGCTGAGTCACCGCCCCGTTCAGGCGGCCGGTGATGCGCCGCAACCGCGGATCGTCGGAGCTGGCGGGGCCGGCCTTGAACCCAAGCCGGGCGCGGGTGTGGACGACCACACCGCCCGCCTCGGCCGCGGCCCGCCGCCGCGCACGGATCAGCGGCTGCCAGCGGGCCCGCACCACATCCGCGATCCTCTGCTCGTGACCGGGGTTCGGACGCCCCCGGCTGCCCGAGTCGCGGGCCACCCACCGCTGGACAGTCCGCTGGGACACGCCCAGGACGGCGGCGACCTGGCGGGTGGAGCCCCGCTCCCACCGCAGCAACGCCTTCAGCTGATCCGCCGTCGTCACCGGCAGTGGCCGTGTGTACAGGAGCCGCTCCAGCCCGTCACCTATCGCCCGCGCCATCCCACCCGCCCCTTCCGGCACAGCATCCCGAGTCCCAGCAGGTCCACAATTCCTACAACCGGCTGGCGTCGGGGCCGTATCAGGCATACCGCTGTCGCCGAGATGCCCGTTGAGGTAAAGCGCCTGTCCAGCCCCGTGCGAAGCCGTGCTATGCGGTCCCGGCCAGTACGACGTCCGACCGCTTCAGATCCTGCGAGCCGACCTTGATGCAACCTGAAGGCCAGGATTACCTCGTGCCAGCCCTGTTCGGCCGGGTCGGTCGGCTGCGAGGGTGGATCATCCCGCCAGGCAGTGCTGCTTCCCAATGCAGCAGCCGGGCGGCCGCGACAGAGGGTCCGTCTTCGGAGCTTGCCTGACCTGCACACCGAGGGCCATTACTGTCACCAGGATGACTTCGATACCTTCCGACGTCTTGTCACGCGCCCTTGAAGCCCCAGTGGAGCCGCCCCTGAGGCTGCTGCCGCCCGTGGTGGCGGAACTGCTGCGCTCCCTTCAGGCCCCACCCCGGTTGGCGGCGCACCTGCGCGCGGTCCACGACGTCGCGGTCGAACTGACCGACTGGGTGTCAGACCGGTACCCGGGCCTGGCAGTGAACCGCGATGCCGTCCTCTTCGGCGCGGCAACCCACGACGTGGGTAAGTCCTTGCACCCCGAGGAACTCTCCGGGCCCGGATCAGCTCACGAGGCCGCGGGCCGGAATCTCCTTCTGGAGCATGGCGTCCCGCCCGGCCTGGCCAGGTTCGCCGCCACCCATGCCAGCTGGGACGCCCCCAACGTGACGATCGAGGATCTCCTTGTCAGCACGGCCGACAAGGTCTGGAAGGACAAACGCGTCCCCGACCTTGAGGACAGACTCGTACAAGCGCTGGCCGCCGCGACCGGGCGCGAGCCCTGGGAGGAGTACCTCGCTCTCGATGATCTCCTCACCCGTCTTGGCGCGGACGCCTCCCATCGGCTGACGTTTCAGGCGACCTTCCCCGTCAACCAGTGACCGTCCAGCACGCCTCTTCCGACTCCTGTCCTCCATCCGCTGGGAGTGCCTTCAGGCCGACTCCACCCCGCAGGCCCAAAGGACGTGGCCCACGCAGCCGGGGGCCACGATGGTGTAGCAGCGGCGATCACGTAGCAGGACCCAGAGGACGCTTGCGCGCCGTCGGGCACGACTACTGCCCGGCTCGGCGTTCTCCGCGGCCCAGTGGCGAGGTCGGTGAACACGGTGGCGGGGCCGCCCGCGGTGCACCGTGCGCGCCGGCTGGCTGTGCTTCGTCGTGCCTTCTCGCGTCAGGTGGAGGTGTTGAGGATGTGGCGGATGATGGCCGCGGCTTCGTCCGGGTGGTGGTCGAGCCAGTCGGTGAGGTGCTTGCGGACGACTCCTTGGATGTAGGCGTCTGCTTCGGGATTGCTGAGCTTGGTCCGGGTGGCGCCTTCGAAGACGGGACGGGCGACCTTCACGGAGATGACCGCGGTCAGGCCCTCTTGAACGGCTTCGGCGGTGACGGCTTCGTCGTCTGCGGACAGATGGTGTTGACGGCGGGCGTAGTCGTTCACGATGTTCGTGAGTGCGGTACGGAAACCCTGTTCGTGGGTGCCGCCTTCATGGGTGCGGGTGGTGTTGGCGAAGGAGTGGAACCCTCCCGTGGACCAGGTGTTCCACTGCATGGCGACCTGAACGAAAACCGTCGCATCTTCGTTCTCCGACTCGAAGGCGATGGCGGGGGAGTGGACGAAACTCGGAGGGTAGGGGTTGAGGTGGGCGACGTAGGCCTGAAGCCCGTCCGAGTGGTGGTAGCGGACCGGCCGCTCCGGACGCTCGTCGGTGAGCGAGATGGCCAGGCCCCCGTTGAGGAAGGACAGTTCCTGGAGGCGCTCCGACAGAGTGGCGAACGAGTAGCGGGTGATCTCGAAGATGTCGGCGTCGGGGAAGAACACAATCGCGGTGCCGTTCCCACTGCTCTCCTCGTTCCTCGTCAAGGCAGTGATCGGGGTGCCTTTCTCGTACTCCTGGGTCCAGCGGTGGCCGTCTCGGTGGACCTCGACCGTGAGCCGGCTCGACAGCGCGTTGACCACGCACAGGCCCAGGCCGTTGATGCCGCCGGACACCGAGTAGCCGGTATGGGGATTGGGACGGAAGGACAGCTCCGTCAGTTCGCGTTCGACGGCCGGCTTACCGGTGGACTCCTCCACCTCGACGGGCAGGCCCCGCCCGTTGTCCGCGACGCGAACGCCGCCGTCCGCGGTGATCGTGACGTCGATGGTGTCGGCGTGGCCGGCCAGGTGCTCGTCGACGGCGTACGAGACGACCTGGAACACCATCTGGTGCAGGCCGCGCTCGCTGGTCGAGCCGATGTACATGCCGGGGCGCCTGCGTATCGCCTCGCGGCCTTCGAGAACCTGGATGTGACTGGCGTTGTACTCATTCACGTTCGCGGGCTGACTGGGGTTGCCGGACTCGGTCATGAAACACCCTCCCTGGGCCGTCCTGAGCATGCATGTGAGCGGATGTCACAGAAGCAGCTGAAGCTGCTTCCACGCCGTCGCCGGTGCATGCCCATCCTAGGTATCTGAGGGTAAATGCGCAGGTCAGGCCCTATTCGGCGAGGTTCCAGGTGGTCGCGTCCACGGCTTTGCCGCAGCCGTCGCTCTGGGGGTCCGCTGCTGGCAGCGGAGCAGCGCGAAGGTCCCGCCGGAGGCGCGCGGGGGGCGTTCTCGGCTGGGCCTGAGGTGCCTTTTCGCGCGGATTCCGGCAGGTTGCAACTCGCTACTGCGCCCAGTGGATGCGGAGCTTCGCGAGGGCGGCGAGCTGGTCGGTGGTGAGCTTGTCGCGTCGGGTTTTGGTGTTGGAGATCCATACGCCGAGCTTCACGATCACCGGCTCGGCCTCGCCGTCGACGGTGATCGGTTCGCCGTGCCCGCGCGGCACCGGCCGGTGGGGGCCTTCGCGCTCGACCCACTGCGTGAGGGCCTCCAGGCCCCGCTGGAACGCCTGCTGCGCTTTGCTCGGACCCTTCCCGTGACTGGCCGCAGGGGCGGGAGAAGGGGCCTGGGCGGGCTGTACGCCGAGCTTCGACAGCTGCTCCTGCTGTTCGCCGGTCAGCTGCGCCCAGGTGCCGGGTTGTTTCTGCTGGGCCAGCCATTTGCCGAGGTTGTCGCCGTCGAAGAGGACGCCGGGTTCGATGGCCGGCAGGACGCCTCCGGCTTCGGTGTCGACGAGGTCGGCGAGGACGCGGTAGTGGCGCTGCCAGTCGAGCGGCCAGGGGCAGTCCCAGTCCTTGTCGATCGTGGTCAGTTGCGCCGCGCGGGTGGTCGCGGTGTCCTCGTTCTTGCCGAGGCCGTTCTTCGCGCCCTTCCGGCGCAGGTTGGCCATGTGCTGCCCGATGGGCACCATGGCCTCGGCCTCGCCCCACACGGCGTCCTGTCGGGGTGCGAGGTGTCCGGTGGCCCGCCGGAACGCGCGGAGCGCGGCGAGCTTGGCCTCCCACGCTTCCTCACCGGGCTCCCAGACCATGCCGGCCTCCGGCGCGTCGAGCAGCTCTTTGCGCCGGTCTTCGAGTTCGCCGGCGCGCAGGGCTTTGCGCTGCTGGTGGACCCATCGGCCGAGGGGGAAGTCCTTGGTGACGCCGACCTCGGTCTCGGTGTCGTACGGCACGGCGTACAGGCCGGTGACGGCGTTCTCCGTCCGCCACCGGATCAGGGCCTGGTAGCCCTCTAGCCACACGAGGCTGTCGGGCCGGTAGACCCGGGTGCGCAGGAACGCGGCGATGGTAGCGGCGTCGCGCGGGCTGGAGAAGTGGAGCAGAGCCGACTCCGCGGCGGCGTTGGTCCCGCCCTGCTCCTGGTTCTCGCTTTCGCCCCCGGCGCCGAGGATCCGCCCGTCCTCGTCGCGGCGCAGGTGGGTCTTGCCCCGTCCGCTGGTGAGTGCGCGGGAGGCGAGTTGTTCGACCAGGCGCTCGTCGTGGGAGCGCAGGCCTTGGAGTACGGCGACGAGGGGCTTGTAGCTGGCGGAGGCGACCATGTCCTTCGGGTCTTCTCCGGTCTCGAGGAACACGGGCACGATGATCCTGGCGATCTTGGTGGTGCCGTCGCGGTTGAGGCGGAGGGCGCGGCCGATGTTCTGGACGATTTCGACCTGGGAGCCGCGGGTGTCGGCGAAGCAGATGGCTTCGACTCCTCGCTCGCCGGTGATGTCGACGCCTTCGCCGAGGACGCGTACGGAGGCGAGGAACGCCCGGTGTACGCGCCGGTTTTCCGTGTCGATGCCGTTGGCGAACTGGCGCAGGACCTCGCGCCGCTCGGTGACGAGGTGGTCGCCGCACAGCCATGCCGACCACACCCGGTCCGGGGGCACGTGGCGGCCGGCCTCCAGTTCGTAGAACTCTGCCTCGATCGACGACTTCGGCAGCTTCTCCGCAGCCGCCAGGTCGGCGTCGGAGGCGTCGTTCATGTACAGCTCGGCGGCGGTCTCGGGGAGCTTGTCCGCGAACGCGCGGGCTTCTTCGACTTTCTGGTGGAAGGTCATGACCGTACGTAGGTTGTACGCCGCGGCGTGCTCCAGGAGCGCGGCCTGCAGCAGCGCCAGGCGCCGGCCTCGCCGCGCTTCCTGCGACTCCCCGAACACGGGCGAGGGGTCGCGGATCTCCAGGACGTCGATCTCGAACCCGGCGAGGATGCCCCGCTCGATCGCCTCGGAGAGACCGAGCTCGGCGAGCCACGCGCCGTAGGTGCCGTCCGGGTCGTCGGCCATGCTCGCGAGCTCCGGCTCCTGGCTGTCGGCGCCCCTCTGCGGCTGGGGGGAAGCCAGGGTGCGTGGGGTGGCGGTGAGGTAGAGCCGGAAGTCTGCGCGAATGCGGGCGTTGTCATGGATCGCCGCCCATGGCCTGCCAAGATCGCCTGCGGTTGAGTGAGCCTCATCGATGACGGCGAGCGAGAACCCGTCCATCCGCTGCCCGTACAGCCGCTCTCCGCCCGCCAGGGCGGCCTCCAGCGACCCGCGCACCTTCTGTGGGCCCTCGGGCCCCTCGGCGTCCTCGCGGTCGACGAGGGAGGCGTACGTGGCGAGCACGACGACCGGTCCGGTGCCGGCCCAGAGGGCGAGCTGGATCGGGTTGGTGGTGGTGCGCACGCCGAGCTCGTTGAGCACAGGGTCGTTCTCCAGCGAGCACACCGCGACCATCGGGGCCCGGTGGCCCACCAGCCGCCATGCCTGGGCGGTCTGGGCGAGGAGGTCGAGGGTGGGGACGGTGACGAGGATCCGGCCGGCGGGGAAGCAGTCGAGGGCGCTCGCGGCGGCTGTGATGGTCTTGCCGGATCCGGTCGCTGACACGAGGGTGCCGCGGGCGCCCTGTGAGGGGAGGGCTGTCCGTGTGGGGAATCCGACCCACTTCCGGATCGCTGACTTCTGGTCGACCTGGTGTTCTCGGAGCTGAACGACAGTCATAACGCCTGTTTCTGTGACGAGATGTTGCCCGCGAGGGGATGCTTGAGGTCCGCGTGAGAGTGGGGATTCTGGTGGTCTTATGCTCTGTGCG
This sequence comes from Streptomyces sp. NPDC099050, assembly GCF_044759865.1. Classification (NCBI taxonomy): domain Bacteria; kingdom Bacillati; phylum Actinomycetota; class Actinomycetes; order Kitasatosporales; family Streptomycetaceae; genus Streptomyces; species Streptomyces sp. NPDC099050. The sequence goes on from NZ_JBIWAE010000053.1 coordinate 9,897, forward strand.
TGATCCGCCCCGTCTCAGGTCCTCCCACGTGGAGGCATCCGCTCGCATCCCTCCTGCTCACCATGCTGATATCCATCGGCTGGTACGGGATGCAGCCGGTGTACCCAGACTGTGTTTACTTCTCCCTCGGCCCTTCTAGCGAGTCGCCAGAACGGCCCCATCAAAGGGCAATTGATCAGGGTCAGTGCGACCCTGGTGTCTACCGCTGGAAAACCTGGACCGAGTAGCCAGGAACCTATGTCCAATTTCTTCCAATGGTACATGCTGCATCATTCTGATGCAGACGTTACAGTGGGACGCCACGGAGCGATGCCCGTCTACGAGGAGTCTGAGTGATCGAAAACCCGTGGACTCCTGCGCATCAGGCGGTGGAGTCGGGTGACCATGCCGAGCTGACCCGTCTCCTCGATGCGGGTGTGGACCCGGAAGAGGTTTGCTGCGGGATGACACTCCTGCTCCATGCGATTGATGTGGAAGGGGATGGGGCACTCCAGTCCGGCGGGCTGCTCGACTCGGCGCTCACTGCGATCCTCCTGGCCTATGGAGCTGACCCGACCGCAACACTTGATGGTGAGACTCCGCGTGAGTTGGCGTTCTCCTACAACCACGGCATGGCAGTCAGGCTCCTGGATCGGCACACAGCAGCCCTCGCGGCTCTTGCTGGCCGCCCGCGGAGCGGGCTGTGGTCCTGGAGGCGGAGCCGGAAGGACTGAGGGTGGGAGCGAAGCGGACACCCAACGGGCCGTAGGCCCGGGCCCCGTGAAACGGGGTCACTTCCCGCGCGCAGCGCGGGAGTCCCTGGGGCTGCGAAGCAGCC
>NZ_JBIWAE010000054.1:0-10326 GCF_044759865.1 Streptomyces sp. NPDC099050
TTCCTCAACGGCGGTGCGATCCAGGCCGCGATGACGGACAACCGCGTCGCGCTCTCCACCCTCCTTGCCGAGAACCCCGGCCGGGCGGTGAAGGACGAGGTCAACAAGGCGCTGGACGCCGGGAACGCCACGGCCCTGTACGAGTTCATCACGACCTCCTTCGAGAAGGCGCAGCGGGAGGACGACGGGGTGGCCACCTCTACCCTCCTCGTCACCGGAGGCCCCTACACCAAGGCCTACGCACAGGTCGCGATGGAGGGCCCGGCGTCACTGCGCCGCAACTTCATCCACTCCGTGCAGTACAAGTCCGCTCAGCTCGACCACGATTCGGCCACCCACATCGCCGCCATGCAGGGCGCGATCGCCGCGGCCGCGAAGATCGCGCACAAGGCGCAGGAGGACGCCCACCGCGCCCAGGAGGCCGCGGCCTACGCCCGCAACGCCTCCACCGCTGCAAAGGAGTGGGCGGACAAGGCGCAGGTGTCGGCTGCTTCTGCCCTCGTCTCCGCGAACGAGGCGAACACCCTCGCGAACCAGGCCGACCAGTCGGCCCAGAACGCGAAGGCCTCCGCGGACAAGGCGAAGCAGGCCGCCGCCGTCGCCACCACCGCGGCCCGCTCGGCGAACTACTCCGCGAACCGCGCCATAGCGTCCGCCCGTAGCGCGGTCGCCTCCGCCACCGCCGCCCAGGCGTCCGCCGCTTCGGCCCGCTCCTCCGCCGTCCAGGCCGGCAAGGACGCCGCCACGGCGGCGATCGCCGCGAGTTCGGCGCGCCAGATCGCGGTCAGCATGCGGCAGACCGAGGTCGCACTGGAGGCCAAGAAGGCGGCCGAGGCCGCACAGGCATCGGTCCAGAGCGGAACCAACCAGGCCGACGCGCCCGAGCACGACACCGTCAAGGACGCTTCCGAGTGGTGGAAGACCGCAAAGGGATGGGCCGCCAAGTCCCACGAAGCGGCCATCTTCACTGGCTGGGTGACCGTGGGACTCGGCCTCACCGGTCTGGCAGCCGGGGCCTTCGGGGTCACGGCCCCCGCCGTGCCGTTCATCGCGGGTCTGGCCCTGTCCGCCGGCCAGGTCACGATCGGCCTCGAAGTGATCAGTACGGTCTCGACGGGAATCGGCTACGGCTGGACCAGCAGTGAGTTCAAGAGGTCCCTGGGGATCACCACCATCAGCGCTCTGACCTTCGGCGTGGGCAGGATCGTCCACCACTCCGTCGGCTCGCACCTCGTCAAGGAGATCTCCGGGATCGGCCGCGAAGCCGTGTCGACGATCGTCAGTTGGCTGGGCGCCGGGCACTGAACCTGGGGGGACGCACTCAGAGCCGTGCGGTACGAGAGCCTCCGGGCCCTCGTACCGCACGGTGCGAGTCCTTGCGCTCGTCTGGCGCTGTGTGGATTATGCCTTTCCACGGCGACTGGTGCCTGACCGCCGATGTGGCTATATGGACGACAAGTGGTGTGATGGGGCCGTTGTTGTGGCCGTTGATCGTGGTGAAGGTGGCGAGTGCGTCGCCGCTCGTGACGGTTCCCGCGTTGCCGATTCCAGCGGGGCCGGCTCAGGGACGCCGTCGCCGCCGGTGCCGCCGGTGAGGGTGATCCTGGCCGCGCCGGCGCCGTTGACTGTCGCCGCACTGCCGGTCGCGGCGCCTCCCGCACGTCGGCATTGACCAGGCATGAACACCCTCAAGAACGCGGCGGTGGCGGCCCTGGCCGTGGTGGCGGTGGCGGCACCGGCCGCGCCGACCGCTACGGCCGCGCCGGCCTACAAGTGCGCGAGCAGCACCAGGGACATCGACGACAGCAGCTATGACGGGCCATGGCCGGACAACTGGAAGATCACGGTCAAGACGTGCGCGGCCCGTTCCGGGGGCACCGTGTACGCCTACGCCGAAGCGAAGTGGGACGGCACCGCGTTCCGCGAAGTGGACGATGTGACGATCTTCGATGGGGCCAAGCTGCGATTGCAGATCAAGCAGTCCCGCGACGGCACCGACCCCATGGTGATCGAGAGGGACTTCACCGCGATCGAGGACCGGTTGGAGGACAGCACGTCGAGCGGCAACTACAACGGCCACTACCGAACCCCGACGATCAGCCACCGGGCCGGCCGCGGCGCCCTGGCCGACTCCACCTGTTCCTGGACTGGCACGGTGACGGCCGCGGCTACAGCCGCCACGACTACACCGGCTCGCCCACCGTCTGACCCGGCGCAGCGGTGGGGGCCCCCGCTGCGCCGGGTGGCGGCCCGCACTGCTGCGCTCAGGCGCGATCTCTGGTTTCGTGTCAGTGGTGATTCTGCTTGGTGCTGGATTGAGGTTGCTTCTAGTTGGCGGTCTACCCGCCGGTTCAGTGCCCACTGCCACCGCGGAGATTGCCGGAGAATGTAGCGAGTGAAGCTCGGGCGACGTGACCATGGCTGAATGCCCGAGCATTGAAGAATGCAGCCAATCTCCAACAGGGCTCTGCGAGCTTGGCCTGCCATAGGGTGCGCAGGCGGCTCGGCTCCTTGAGGGAACCATGGTTGCCCTCTAGTGCCGGTGATTGTTGTCACCGTGAATTTGTTTGACAATGATCAAGATCAAAGAGATCTTTACTCCTGCCTATTGCTTTGATCCTTGATTCCTCGCCCTGGGGCCGACTGCCCCTAGTTCACGGCCAATCTCTGGCCGCCTACGGAAGGCCACTGCCTGATGCTCTCGCGTGCCCGCCAACTGACCCTGCCAGCCCTGTTCCTCGCCACGCTCGGTTCGTTCACCTACCCCGCCTCGGCCTCGGCTACCGTCCCGGCAGAGACACGCGTCGCGGCCCAGGACGCGGAGGCTCAGGTCCTCTCCGACACCGTTTTGATCAGGAACGTCACCAGCAACCGGTGCCTCTACGTGCCTTGGCAGACGCCCGACAACGGCGCCGTCGCCAAGCAAATCGACTGCGAGCCCGGCTATAACGATCAACGGTGGACTGTGCAGCCAGCGGTTAACGGCTCCTACTTGATCCGCAACGCCCATAACGGGCGGTGCCTCTACGTGCCCTGGCAGACACCTGGCAATGGCGCCGTCGTCAAGCAGATCGACTGCAACTCCAAGTATGCCGACCAGCTGTGGAAGCTCGAAACTACCTCCAACGGCAACCGCCAGCTCCGCAATGTCAATAGCAACCGCTGCATGTGGGTGCCTTGGCAGACACCCGAAAACAACGCCGAAGTCAAGCAGATCGACTGCAACCCCAAGTATTCCGACCAGCAGTGGGAGATCTGACCCTCCGGCGCCGCGAGAGGCGGGAGCCCACGTGAAACTCGCCTGCGGAACAAGCTAAGCTGAACAGCTGAAGCCGGGCCCTTCATGGGGCTCGGCTTCGCTATTCCCCATCAGTCATTTGTCGGTGGGTATTCGGTGTTGGGGTGCCTGATGGTCGGAGCCTCGGGGTTACAGCGATCCTCGACTGATGATCGGCGTTGAGTTTTCAGTGGTTCGGTGTTCCGTTTTCAGTTTGGGTGGATAGCGTTTGACCTTGGGGTTTGCTGCTGGTGCGGGATTGGACTGAAAGCGGGCCGAACTGGCGCTGAAGAGTTGCGCCGATTTCCGGTGAAGGCTGAGAGCTGAGTCTGTAGGTGTGGTGGTCGCTTAGGTCGTGGCTTGCTGGTCATGTCGGGCCCGGAAGAGGTCGGCGGGACCTGCTCAGCGCGGAGTTCCGGGGCTACGGGACGGCTTCGGCCAGAAGGATCCGGTTCCGCTCGTGGTCGACCGTCACGATCTGCACGGGGATCTCACAGCCGGGGGCACTGGGCCTTCAGCAGTGTGAATGAGTGCGTGGGTGGCACTGGTTGGGCGTCAGCCGGGTCAGCGTGGTCGTCCCTGCTCCTCACCTCGCAGTAGCTCTGATCTTGGCTGTCATGGGGTGACCTGGCTGCTGCCATGAGGTGGTTACCACGGTGGTGGTTGGCTGTCACGGGGTTGCCCATTCCTGTGTGCGGTTCGCCGGGGTCGGGGTGGGCTGGCGTGTATGGGTGAGGACGGCCGGTTGGCGCGGGGTGTGGTGGTGCGCCGTCTGTTGGCGGTGGCTGAGGTGTCGGGGTCGGGGTCGGTGTCTGCGTTGCATGTGCGGGTGGCGGCTGAGGCGGCGGGGGTGTCGCCGCGGACGGTGTGGCATTGGCTTGCCGCGGCGCGTGCGGGCCGGTTGGAGCGGCTACCGAAGTCGTCGTTTTCGTTGTCGGATGTTTGGTGGGCACGGCTGGCGGCGGAGGGTGGGAACGTCTCGGCGGTGTACCGGCGGATGATCGAGGGCGGGGAGAAGGCGGATTTCCCTGTGCCGTCGTTGGCGACGGTTCAGCGTTCGGTGAAGCGGGATGTGCGGGAGGGCAGGGTCCTTGAGGTCGCGTCGGTAGGGCGGGGCCGGGTGGAGGCCGGTCGTTATGACCGGGTCCTGGCTGAGCTGAAGCTGGAGAGGCCGGGGGAGGGCCTGGCGGTGATCGACGCCGAGCCGGGTGCTCCTGCCGTAGTTGAGCCGGAGGACGAGGACATCGGTCCGTCGCGGGGTGGTGTGCGGTTGTTCGTGCCGGGTGCCCGTGTGCTGTCGACGGGGCCGGTTGCTGGGGTCGTCGAGACGGTGGGTCATACGTTGGCGGCGCGTGGGATTGGGTGTGTGTTCGGGGAGCCGGGGGTGGGGAAGACGGTGGCGGTGCAGCAGGCGCTCCATCTGCTGCCTAACCGGGTGCCGGTGTGGCGGGCGGTGGTCGGGGTGAAGCCGGGCCTGCCGCAGATGCGCGCTTCGCTGCTGGACGCGCTGGGGCTGTCGGCGGGTTCTCTCTCGCACGGTGCGCAGCCGGCGGACCGCGCTCTCGGGGAGGCGCTGCGCCGGCCCGGGGTGCTGTTCCTCGACGACGCCCAGCGCTTGTCTCCGCCATTGCTGGATTACCTGCGCCTGTTGTGGGACGAGCCGGGTACAGCGGCGGCGCTGGTGCTGTGTGGGGCGGGCGCGGAGCGGGTGATTGCTCGGGCGCCGGCGCTGCGGAAGCTCCTATGGATCGTCAAGTGGTGTGTGGGAGTGGGGTGGGTGTGGTGATCGGCCGGGTGAGGTGTCTGTAGATCTCGCGGGCGATGAAGCGTTTGAGGCAGCGCAGGATGTCTTTCTTCGACAGTCCTTCGGCAGTGCGGCGGGCGACGTACTCGCGAGTGCGCGGGTCGTATTTCATACGGGTCAGGGCGATCATGTGGAGCGCGTGGTTCGCGGCCCGGTCCCCGCCGCGGTTGAGGCGGTGACGGTCGGTCCGCCCGGAGCTGGCGGGGATCGGGGCGGCCGCGCACAGGTGCGCGAACGCAGCCTCCGAGGCAAGCCGGTCGGGGTTGTCGCCCGCGGTGACCAGCAGCTGGCCGGCCGTCTCGGTTCCAACACCGTGAAGATCCACCAGAGTCGGAGCGGCCTGGGCGACCAGCGGCTTCAGCTCCCGGTCCGCATCGCTGATCTCTTCGGTCAGGTGCTGGTAACGGCGGGCCAGACGCCGCAAAGCAATCTTGACCGCGCAGGAGGGATCGCTGAGGTCCGCTCCGGGCCGGGACCGGGTCAGGGTGGTGATCAGGTCGCTGGTGGACAGAGACCGCAGACGTTCACGGACCTCACCCGGGGCGGTGACGATCAGGTTCCGGATCTGGTTGATGGTCTGGGTGCGGGACTTCACCGCGCTCTTGCGGACCACGCGCAGGGCTCGGATGGCCTCCACGATCCCGTTCCGCGACTTGGGTGTCCCGCTCGCCCGGCCGGAAAGGACCGCGGTGGCCGCCGCGTAGGCGTCGACGGGGTCGGATTTGCCGCTGGCGCGGCGGGCCCTGCGGTCAGGCCGGTCCACCTCGATCACGGCCACGTGGCGTTCTTGCAGGTGGCGGGCGAGTTCAGCGCCGTAGGCGCCCGTGCCCTCCATGCCGACGGCGATGACCTCGCCATGCGAGAGGAGCCAGTCCAGCAGGCGCTGGCAGCCGTCGGGGGTAGTGGGAAACGCTTGCGTGGCCAGGTGCCGGCCGACCGTGTCGATCACGGCCGCCTGATGGAAATCGGTATGTGTGTCGACACCGCCGAGGACCGATATCGCTTCTGTCATGCTGATGACCGCTGCCTTCCGTGTGACGCGCGAAGTCAGTGCACGCGCGCCGGTCGGGAAGCCGGACAAGACAGTGACGGGACCTTTGGCCGGGCTCCTATGAAGTCACTGGCCCACCGACCGGCGTGCGCAAACAGCACCGGCCAGGCAGCCGACGATTCCGCCCAAGGACAGCCGAAGCGTCAGTCAAGGGTCGAGTCAGACCACCCAACCGGTGCCGCCATCATCCTCACTGTCAAGGGTGCTGACCTGGCACCAGGTCCCCGGCCTGGACCAGGAACGGCTCGCCGAGATGCTGGCGATGTTCCATGACGTGTGGGAGGGCGCGGATCCGGCGGACGTGGGATGGGCGGATGCCACGGTGGCGCGGGGCAACTTCCGGACCTGGGCGAAGATCACTTCCCACGTCTACGCCCTGGCCAAGCGAGGCCGGGACGTACGCGTGGACAGGGCGTTGATCGAGCAGGCCTGTGCCCGGCTGGGCCCCTATCCGTAACGGCTGGCAGGTGACCGGAAAGGGAGACCAAGACCAGGTGGCAGGGAGCCGATTCCATGATCAGTTCGTCCGGAGCAGGAGATCCGCGGCCGCTGGACGCGCCAGCGCCAGACGCTGAGCTCCACGGTCCGGCGCTCGCCGCACTGCGCGGGCCTGCTGTGCAGCATCTGCTGCGTCTGCGGGGCCAGGGCCGGCTTTCCCGGGGGCATGTGCGTCTTGCGGGGGAGTGTCTGGGGGTATCGGAGCGGACTGTGTGGCGGTGGGTTGCCCAGGCCGAAGCTGCTCCCAGCGCACGGGCTGTGCCGGGTGCCCGGTCAGCGGACCGGTTCGAGATCACGGGCGGGATCCGCGTGCTGCTGGCGTACTGGCGGGGCAACGCCTCGGCGGTCCAGCGGCAGCTGATCGTCCGGGCCCGGACGACGGCCGGTGAGCCGACCATCGCAATTCCCGGCGGTGCGCCGACGGACGCGGTCCCGCTGCTGGATCCGGTGCCGTCGTTGTCGACGTTCCTGCGCGCGGTGCGCCGTGACCTGACCGCGGGTGAACGCGCGGGGCTGGCCCGGGGGCCGGAGGCGGCCCGGGCCCACGATGTGTTCGGGCGTCGCCCGACGGAGTGGCGGAACCGCACCTGGGAGGCCGATCACGTCCAGGCGCCGCTTGCGGTTGACGCGGACGGGGAGCTGGTGCGCCCGTGGGTGACGTGGTTCATCGACGTCGCGACGAAGGCCATCACCGGTACCGCGGTCACCCCTGGCCATCCGTCGCGGGCATCGATCCTGGCGGCTCTGCGCGCTGCCGTGCTGCGCACCGGCCCGTACGGTCCGGCGGGTGGCATACCTGAGCATGTGCGCGTCGACCGCGGCCGGGACTTCCTGTCGAAGACCGTCCTGGCCGCCTTCACCGATCTGGATACCAAGTTCGAGGATCTGCCTGCCTACAGCCCTCATCTGAAGGGCACGGTGGAGAACCTCAATCGGTGTGCGGACCGCATGCTCTTCGCCGTCCTGCCCGGCTACACCCTCACCTCCAAGCCCCGGCCCGCCAAGAAGAAGCCTCATTCCGACGAGCCACTGCCGCTAACCTTCGCCGAGTGCACCTTCGAGGTCCTGGACTGGGCGCGCTGGTGGAACACAGAGCACCGCCCCGCCGGCCTTGCAGGTCGGACCCCTCTCGAAGCCTGGCAGGCCGACCCCACACCGCTCTCGGACATCCCCGAGGCCGCCTTGTGGGGGTTGATGCTGGAGGACGACGGCCGGGTGCGGAAACTGAGCAGCCACGGGGTCCGCTGGCGAGGCCGGGACTACCTCGGCGCGTGGATGGCCGGCCAGGCAGGGCGCAGTGTCCGGATCAGGCACATGCCCCACCATGACCACGAGATCGAGGTCTGTGACCTGGGCGGCCGCCACCTGGGCACCGCCCACCTCGCCGACGCCGCCACCCCAGAACAGCTCGACGAGCTGCGCCGCACCCGTACCGTGCGGGCCCGACGACTGCGCGAGGAGACGAAGAAGGCCGAGGCCCTGCGCCGGCAGCGCTTCGCCCCGGCCACCACGCCCATGCCCGCGCAGGGCCTGGGCGCCGTCACGGCGGCCGAAGCCGATCAGGAACTCGCTGCGGAATCCGACAGTGACATGGCCGCCTTGGCCCTGCCAGACCTCATCCCTCACGCCCCGCCGCCCGACGACTGGAACACCCCAGCCGCCCTGCGCCCTGCCACGTGGGAAGAGAAGCGATGACGAGCCAGCTGCCACCGCGGGAGACCGACCACTACACCCAGCTCGCGGATGCCGCGGTTGTCACGACTCGGGCGCTCCTGGCGGCCAGGGAGAACATCGCCGACACGATCGATGCCAGGGCGATGATGTGCCTCCACGGGCCGGCAGGCGTGGGCAAGACCCTCGCTGCGAACGTCTGCCTGCGAGAGCTTGAGCGGACCCGGGGCGAGGAGGTCTGCCGGATCGCCTTCCGCGCCCGTCCCACCGCCCGTGCTGTGCGCCACGAGCTTTTCACCGCACTCGGCCTGCCGGGCGAACCCCCGCGTCACCCGTCCGAGTTCGATCGGCTGCTTCTGGACTCGCTGGCAGCCCAGCCTCGTACGCTGGTGGTGGACGAAGCCCAAGGGCTGAATCGAGAGACGTTCGAGTACTTCCGCTACCTGTGGGACGAGCCCGCCACCCAGATCGCCATCGTCTTCGTCGGCGGCGCAGGCGCTCATACCGTGCTGCGCCGCGAGCCGATGCTGTCCTCCCGGATCTTCATCTGGCAGCAGTTCACCCGCCTCACCCCCGGAGAGGTCCTCGACGTCATCCCGCTCTTCCACCCTGTCTGGGAGGACGCAGACCCCGCCGATCTCTCCTTCGCGGACGAACAGGCCGCCCATGGCAACTTCCGCGCCTGGGACCAACTCACGGCCCACATGCGCACAGCCCTGGAACGCACCGGCCGCCCACGCCCGGACCGCGACTTGTTGCGCTGGGCTTTCAGCCGCCTCGCATGAGCGCGCCCGCCACGCTGCGGCTGGCTGTCGTCATCGATGCAGAGGATGACGCAGCGTTCACCCACACCGCCCTGGCCGCGCGCGCCCCGCTGGTCGGCCGGATCACGCTCCACCCTGGCCCGGGCACGACCAGCGATACCGCACTGGCCCAGGACCTGCTGCTCGCTCTGGACAAGCCAGCCCACATCCCAGGACGTTTCCCGCACGGCCGCCCGCCGCTGTGGGAGGCCACCGCCGCGTGGATGACCGCACTGGCCGTCACCCGCCTGACCGTCCTGCGCGCCCATCTCCTCGACGAGCGCCGCCTGCAGCGCATCCTGAGCCTGTGGTGGCAGACGGGCATTCACCTCACGCTCGTCGTCCACCGGCCTCGCCTGACCGCGGCTCTCGAACGCGCTCTGCCCGGCGGCGGTTATACGACCGCCCGTTCGCTCGGCGAGGCCCGGGCCCTCTACCAGGGCGACGACACCGCAGAGGGCGTAGCGCCGCTGATGCCTCGTGCGCGGCCGACCGCCTGGCGATGGATCACCCTGGAGGCCCTGAGCCGCCTGGTCTCCTACGACAGCCCCCAGCCCTGTACCGCCGCCTGTAGCCGCGCCCGATCGTCTACCTGCAGCGCCCGGCACCCCTGGTGCCGACCCTGGCCCAGTCCGTCGAGCTGGCCGCCCGGCTGCACGCCGCGAGCGCCCACCCTGCCCGCGTCGCGGCCCTCGCGGGAGCCGTTGCCGCTGGGGCCTCGTTCCAACAGCTCACCACGGCCCGAGCCGACGGCTTCCATTGTGCCGACGGCACCCTCACCTTGCACGACCGAACCCGCTACACCGACGGCTGCGCGATCTACCCGGTGCCGACCTGGGCCGCCCCTTTCCTCCACGCCGCGGCACAGTTCGCTCACCTGTCCGGCACCTCCTACCTGCTGGCCGCGCCCGCCCGGCCCTGCTGCGCCTGGCCGAGACCATCAAGATCCGCCCGCCCCAGCCTCGCGCCGGCCAGGCAGGCGCGAAGCGTGACCCGGTGGTCTGGGACTGGGCCGAGAAGAGCGAGGCTCTGGGGTAGCCCCCTATGTCAAGCACGGCAGTTGTCACCGGCAAAGCTGGTTGAGCTGGTGTAGAAGACCGGTCGAAGCAGCCTGATTGTCACCAGTGAGTGGCTGTTGTCTTTCCGGTCGTGGCTGTGGTGTTTCCGCTGGTCAGGAGTAGGAGCGGTGGGTCGGTGGGAGGGTTGGCCTGTTGGGTTGTTG
>NZ_JBIWAE010000055.1:0-9105 GCF_044759865.1 Streptomyces sp. NPDC099050
CCGCCGCGATCTGGCACAACCACAAGACCGGCCAACCCGTCACACGATCCTTGATCGCCTACGACCACTGATCACATCGGAATGACTCGTCTAGACCACCCGCATCCGCCCGGCATCCCCGAAACCGACGACGTCCTCCAGACGAGACGCCCAGCACAGCAAGACCGGGTACTCCAAGACCACCGCCTCCATCCCCAGTGTGGAATGGGTGTGACACATAGGTGTTCAAGCGCCTGTCGCTGTCGGGGATCTTGGGGATCGTGAGGATGACTGGTCTGATCACTGTTCCCGCAGGGCCCGTCCCAGCCACGGTGCAACGGTGCTCCGGGACAACGGCTGCCTCGGCAGTGGGCGGGTCTTCTGGGCCGCCGATCTGTGACCCGCACGCCGTCGGACGAGGCATATGGGCGACACGGCGGCTTCGGACATTTATCCCCGTATCCGGTACGGCGGCGTGCTAGAGATAGGGGGTAAACAGTCTCAAAGTAGGAGGTATACGACGATGCACACAACTCTCCGTGTGACGGCCGCGCTGGGTGCCGCCGCAGTGCTGGCTATCTGCGGCGCCGGCGCGGCCAGCGCCGACGGCGTGGGCAACGCAGGCGTCGGCAACGCAGGTATCGGCAACGCAGGCGCTTTCAACGACGGCATCGGCAACGCTGGCATCGCCAACTGGGGTCTGGGCAACGCGGGCATCGGCAACACGGGCATCGGCAGCCACGGTATCGGCAATTCAGGCGTCGGCAGCTCCGGCATCGGCAACTGAGACGGGCTCACGGCCCCGGCACCACCGGGTCGCACGACGCGCCCGGCTGACGCCGGGCCAGTCCACCCGGGCTGCCCGCTCCACCAGCGGCCGGCCCGGGTGTGTGGCGTCGAGCAGCTTGCCCGCGAGGATGTCGAGCCGCGTGAGCAGCATCGGCTTCACCTCGCTGCACGAGAACCTGGATGCCACCAGCTCACCGGTCCTGCCGAGAACAGCGTCCCTTGTCCCAGGCACGATCGCGCCCGGCAGTCCGGGAAGGGGGGTGGCCTGCCGGGCGCGGGGCACGGGGCGGTCCTGTCACCGCGATCCAGATACCACGAGCCCCCGGGAACACCGCCGCTGCCAGGGGAAGCCCGTGCGCGCTCCCGGGGTACTCACCCCCTTCAACGACGCGGAAGAGAATCGGTTCCGCACGGCCGTACGGGACCACCGTCCAGGAACCCGTCCGGCACCCGCTCGTTGACCGCGTACGGGGAATCCACACCCGTGCCCGGCACCCCGAGCAGCCGGGTACGGGCCCGGAACCCCGCAGCTTGGACCCTCGGGGTCTGCCAGAAGAACTGAACCCGGCAGACCCTGCGCGTGGGAAAAGGAGTCAGGCCGTGGTGATGTTCTCGGCCTGGGGGCCCTTCTGGCCCTGGGTGACGTCGAACGTCACGACCTGGCCCTCCTGGAGCTCACGGAAGCCCGAGGAGTTGATCGCGGAGTAGTGGGCGAAGACGTCCGGACCGCCACCCTCCTGAGCGATGAAGCCGAAGCCCTTCTCCGCGTTGAACCACTTCACAGTTCCCGTAGCCATATCTGATGCCTTCCAGTCGATGAACGCCTCCCGCACCGTGCGGGAGATGGAGGTGATCGCCCTGGTTCCTGCGGCACAGCACAGCAAAACGCCCACGCCTACGGCGTGGGCAATGGGAACTTCCGAACCACGACAGCTGACGCAAACGCTACACGCCTACAACGGGCTGTCACCAGAGGAAACGGCCACACCTCACGCCGTGGCCCAGCTGGTCTTCGAGGATGACGATGCGGCGGGCGGACTCGATGGGGGCCCTGGTCGACGAGTTCCTGGGCGCGGGCGGCGATGCGCAGCTGGTGGCGGGAGGAGCGGCGGTGTCCGTCGCCGGAGCGGGGTGGTGAGGCGGGCTTCGCCGATGGTGCGGATGAAGCCTTGGGCTTCTACACCCCGTTCACACGCCCACTGGACCTCCTCGACGTGGCCTGACCAGCAACCCGACATGATCACCGGGACTTTGAATCAGCCCTGGGTCAGGGGCGCGCTGCGGGAGGCCGGGTACCCCGTCCGCGGAGTCCGGTGACGGCCCTTCAGGTGAACGCCGGTGATTTAGCCGATGCCGGGGGGCGTGGTGCAGCGTAAGAGTGGCGGCCGCAGCGAAACTGGCGGTCCCCGCCCGGTGCACCCGGCCTCCCGGCCGGTTCTCTCCGGCGTGGCCCCCGGCTGCCATGACCGAGAGGACCCCACCGTGCAGCAGCACGCCTTGCCCCGCCGTCGCCACCCCTTACGCACCCTCCTCGCCGGCACCGTGGCGGGCGGTGGCCTCCTGGCCACCATGCTCGTCCCCAACGCGCAGGCCGCCGAGAACCCCTACGAGCGCGGCCCCGCCCCCACCGTGTCGAGCATCGAGGCGCCCCGCGGCTCCTACAGCGTCTCGCAGACGAGCGTCTCCTCGAGCAGCGTCAGCGGCTTCGGCGGCGGCACGATCTACTACCCGACGACGACCTCGGAGGGCACCTTCGGCGCGGTCGCCGTCGCACCCGGCTTCACCGCGACCCAGTCCTCCATGGCCTGGTACGGTCCGCGGCTCGCCTCGCAGGGCTTCGTGGTCTTCACCATCAACACCAGCTCCACCTTTGACCAGCCGGCCAGCCGGGGGCGGCAACTGCTCGCCGCGCTCGACTACCTGACCGAGCGCAGCTCCGTGCGGACCCGGATCGACGCCACCCGGCTCGGCGTGATGGGCCACTCCATGGGCGGCGGCGGCGCACTGGAGGCCGCGAAGTCCCGCCCCTCGCTGAAGGCGTCGATCCCCCTGACGCCCTGGAACAGCGACAAGACCTGGCCCGAGGTGCGGACGCCCACGCTGATCTTCGGCGCGGAGGCCGACAGCGTCGCGTCCGTCGGCTCGCACGCGGAGCCGTTCTACCAGTCGCTGCCCGCGACGCTCGACAAGGCCTACCTGGAGCTCAACTCCGCCTCGCACTCCGCGCCGAACTCGTCGAACACGACGATCGCGAAGTACAGCATCTCGTGGCTCAAGCGGTTCATCGACAACGACACCCGCTACGAGCAGTTCCTGTGCCCGATCCCCCGCCCGAGCACGTCGATCGAGGAATACCGGGGCAACTGCCCTCACTGATCAAGCCAGCGGTACACGGAAGGGGTGCGGGGCGGGGGAACATCCCCGCCCCGCACCCCTTCCGCACGCCCCGGCCTGTGGCCGGGACCCGTGTCAGGCCTCCGCCCCCAGGAAGTCGGCTATCGCCGACGCGAAGCCGGGATCGCGGACCACCGTGAGATGGTCTCCGGGCAGCACCATCAGCTTCGCCCCCGCGATGGCGTCCGCCAGCACCGCCGGTCGCACCGCCAGGGGGTCGTCCGCCCCCGCGAGGACGAGGGAAGGCACCCGCACCCGCTCCAGCGGCATCGGTCCCGCGAAGGCCCTCGACACCTGCGCAGCCAGCGCGAGCCTGTCCGCACCCACTGCGTCCGCCAGCATCCGGAAGGCAGCCGTCCGCTCGGGCGCCGCGGCCGGATCGGGCGCGACCAAGGCGGCTCGTACCAGCTCCGAGGGCATCGCCCGGGTGTCGAGCCCGCCCACCTCGACGACCCCCGCGCCGACCCCGCCGATCACCAGACGGGAGACGCGCGCGTCGTCCGCGGCGGTGAGCAGGCCGACGACCGCGCCCATCGAGTAACCGGCCAGATGGACCCGGTCGGCGCCGAGCACGTCGAGGAAGTCGCGGACGTCGCGAGCCATCCGGGGCTCGCCGTACCGCTCGGGCTCGTGCGGCTTATCCGACTCCCCGTGGCCCCGCGCGTCGAGCGCGAGGACCTGCCGGCCGCGGGCGAGCAGAACGGCGACGACGCCGGGAACCTCCCAGTTGAGGCGGGCGGTCGCAGAGAAGCCGTGCAGCAGCAGGACGGGCGGCTGGGAGCTGGGCCCGCCCCAGGTGTAATGGGCCAGAGTCAGGCCGTCGGACGTGCGAAAGGCGCCGGTGCGCGGCTGATTCGTCATGGGCCGACCGTACGCTCGCGACCGTACCGGCGGGGAAAGGTGGTGCACGCGCACATCGGGCGCGGGCGGCGGCTGGTGAGCTGCCCAGGCGGCCGGACGGGAGCCCTCCGGCAATGCTTAGCTGATGCAGTACCCAGCCCCGAAGACCGGGGCACTGCTCCGAGACCGAAGTCCCTTCGGTTCCAGCCGACTTGCAGACCGGACGTCTGGCGCCAGCCCAACCGCGAAGAGAATCTTGGCATCCCAGGGGCACCCCGAATGACCGTTCGCCCCCATGGCTCACACCACACCGGTCCGACGGGTGTTGTCTCGTTGTCGGGTGTCGGGAGCGCTGATGGTGTGCCAAGGTGTGATCCGGTCTGCGGCTGGCTGTCGTCAGGCGGCCGTGGGGTAGCCGGAATCTGCTTCCAGACGGTGAAGCGCTCGGTCATTTCGCATCGGAATTCGTGGGCGGTGAGCAGGTGCCGGCGGGTTCGGAAGTGGGGTGAGGCCCATACCCGTATGCGCCAACACCCGGCCGTGCACCGGCGGCACGCCCCGGCCCGCCTCCTCCTGGACCGCTCCGCCAACCTCCTGCAGCAATCGGCGGGGGCCGGAGCCTTCAGCCGGCAGCCGGCCTGCTGAAACCAGGGCCTCGGCGTAGGCAGCGGACGCTTTCGAGCAGGCCGCTCAGCGCGGGTTTTGGCTCGCCCCGACCCTGCTGGACAGGGCGAGCGCGGGCGCAGCCGCCAGGACTACTCCCGCGTCAGCTCCCGTCCCAACCTCCCGTTCACCGCAGTGTACGAACGTACCTTCTAGAGTGTACGGTCGTACGCATGACGGCGGACTACTTTGCTGACGACCCGCGCACCAACCTGGAGCGCATGCTCGCGGGCGACCTCTACATCGCCGACGATCCAGAGATCGCCGGCAGGCAGCAGCGCGCCATGCGGCTCGCCGCGCGCTACCAGGCCGCGTTTCTGGACGATCCGGCCGCCGCCCGGCCGCTCCTTGCCGAGCTGCTCGGCTCTGCGGGCGAGGAGATCGAGGTGCGGCCGCCGCTGTACGTGGACTACGGCAGCAACATCTCCATCGGGGCCCGGACCTTCGTCAACTACAACCTGACCGCCCTGGACGTCGCCGCGATGACCATCGGCGAGGACTGCCAGATCGGTCCGAACGTCCAGCTCCTCACCCCCACCCACCCCCTGGAGCCGAAGCCCCGGCGCGACAAGCTGGAAGCCGCGCTCCCCATCACCCTCGGGGACAACATCTGGCTCGGCGGAGGCGTCATCGTCTGCCCGGGAGTGACCATCGGCGACAACAGCGTCATCGGCGCCGGATCGGTGGTCACCAAGGACATCCCCGCCAACGTCATCGCCGTCGGCAATCCCGCCCGGCCCGTCCGGGATCTCTGAGAACCCCGTCCCCGATGGCCACCGGACACACCGACCCACAGCGCCGCGAGCGCATCCTCGCCGCCACCCTCGACCACATCGCCGACGAAGGCGTCGCCGGTGTCTCCCACCGGAAGATCGCCGCCCGGGCCGGTGTGCCGCTGGGATCCATGACCTATCACTTCAAGGGCATCGACGAACTGCTCCGCGAAGCCTTCGCCCGCTTCGCCGGCCACGTCGTCGCCGTCTTCGAACGGCATCTGGACGCGGTCGACGGCCCCGAGCAGGCGCGCGAGGCGGTCACCGGCCTCATCCACGCGCTCTCCGACGGGCCGCGACGGGACCTGGTCCTCACCCACGAGCTCTACACCCTCGCGGCCCGGCGCCCGGAGTACCGGGAGCTGACACGCGGGTGGATGATCCGCAGCCGACAACTGCTGGAAAAGCACTTCGACCCCGTCACGGCCCGCCAGCTCGACGCACTCATCGAGGGGCTCACCCTCCACCGTGCCCTAGACACCACACCGCACGACCGAAATCTGACGAGCGAAGCCGTCAAGCGCATCACCACCGCCTAGACCCGTCCTCCGCACATGCTTCGTTTGGTGGGACGAGCGGTTGATGTGATGACCGATTGGTCGTGGGTCCGTTGGTCTGGGTATGTCGTCGATTTCACGGTCCGCGCGGCCTCGGGTGCGGCGTCCTCGGTTCAATATCGAGATCGCACCCGTGGTGGAGAGGCGTCTGGGCGCTCTGCCTGCCTCTGCCGAGTTTCTGCGCCGGCTGGACGTGGCCGGGATCATCGACGCGTTGTGTCCGGTGCGTGAGGTTGCGCATCTGACGCACGGGCAGGTCATCGAGGTCCTGGTGGCCAACCGGCTGTCCGCGCCCGCACCGCTGGTGCGGGTGGGTGACTGGGCCCGTGAATGGGCCGTGGAGGAGGTCTTCGGGATCGAGCCCGCTCTGCTCAACGACGACCGGATCGCCCGCGCCCTGGACGCCATCGCTCCCGAGCTGGAGGCCATCGTCGGCAGTGTCGGGGCGAGTGCGATCTCCGGGTTCGGAATCGATGTCTCGCGCCTGCACTGGGACATGACCAGCATGTCCCTGCACGGCGCCTACGAGGAACCTGAAGACGGCTTCCCGCAGGTCAAGTACGGGCATCCCAAGGACCGCAGGACTGATCTCAAGCAGATCCAGGCAGGCATTGCGATCTCGGCGGACGGCGGCATCCCGGTCTTCCACCGTGCCTACGACGGCGGGGCCGGCGAGGTCTCCCAGGTCGTCGGGGCGATGACGGCCCTGCGGAAGGTGGCCGCGCCCCGCGACTTCCTGATGGTCGGTGACTCCAAACTGGTCTCCTACCCGAACCTGCTCGCCCTTTCGGATGCCGGGGTCCGCTTCATCGCCCCGGCTCCCGCAGCCAAGATCCCCGATGGCCTGTTCGCCGGCCTGGACCCGGGCAAGGCCCGCCTGGTCGACTACACCCCCGCCCGCGATGCGGGAAAGGCACCTGGTCAGCGCGGGCAGTACCGCGTGCTGGAGGACACCCAGACCCTGGCCGGTCCGCGCAAGCGGGACCCGGGCGTCACAGTGCGCCGGATCCTGGTCCACTCCACCGCCAACGCCACCGCTCAGCAAGCGGCTCGCGACCGGCGCCTGGAACAGGCCCGCGAGGAACTGACCAAGCTCCAGCACGCCTGCGGCGGCCGGCACTACGCCACCCTCGAGAAGGTCACCGCCCGCATCGGTGTCATCACCGCGAAGCGCCGCATTGGGTCCTGCCTGATCACCGCCATCCACACGGACGAGACCGGACGACCTGCTCGCCGCCAAGATCGAGGAGATCGAGGCCGCGGGCGTCGACTACGTCGCTGCGGTCAATCCCGGCTGCCTACGCCAGCTTCGCACCGGTCTGCGCCGTAAACGCTCGCGCACCAAGGCTGTACACCTTGCCGATCTCCTGGTCATGGCTCAGGAGAGCGCCACGCCGGCCGGCTGAGGCCCGGCCCGCCCGCCACCCGACACACGACCTCCGCCTCGCTTCCCACAGACGATGAGAGAAGACATGCCCTACCCCTCCGCGCTCGTCTCACCGGCCACCGATGCCGCCCGTGACGCCGCCCCCGTCCTTGCCGCTCTCGCTCCGCCGGAACGCGGCACCCTCCTGCGCGACCTCTCCGGGGTGCTGCGCGAGCACACCGGCCGGCTGGTAGCACTCGCGAGGGAGGAGACCCACCTCGACGAGACCAGGCTGCGCGGGGAGGTCCTGCGCACCTGCGTACAGCTGGACATGTTCGCCGAGATCGCCGAAGAGGGCACCTACCTCGACGTCATGATCGACCGAGCGGACGCCGAAGCCCTTCCCGCTCCCCGCCCGGACATACGACGCATGCTCATCCCCCTCGGGCCCGTCGCCGTCTTCACCGCATCCAACTTCCCGTTCGCCTTCTCCGTCCTCGGCGCAGACAGCGCCAGCGCGATCGCGGCCGGCTGCCCCGTCGTCGTCAAGGCACACGAGGGCCATCCCCGCCTCACCGACCTGACAGCCGCGCTCGCCGCGGAGATCCTTCCGACGGGTGCCCTGAGCGTCGTCCACGGACGCGACGCGGGCCGCGCCCTCGTCACCCACCCCGTCGTCCAAGCCGTCGGCTTCACCGGCTCCACCGCGGGAGGACGCGCCCTGTTCGACCTCGCAGCCCAGCGGCCCGACCCGATCCCGTTCTACGGAGAGCTCGGCTCCCTCAACCCCGTGGTCATCACCCCCGCCGCCCTCGTCGCACGCGGGAAAGACCTCGTGGGCGAGTACATCGGGTCGGTCACCCGCAGCCAGGGCCAGCTGTGTACCAAGCCGGGTCTGCTCTTCCTGCCCGAGGGTCACGGGCTGGACGAATCCCTCCACCGGGCCATCTCGGCGACCCGGCCCGCGCCCATGCTGGGACCTTGGATCGCAGACGCCTACCGCGCCACCCTCGACGAGCTGGCCGCGCACCCATCTGTCCACCGCATCTCACGAACTTCGACGGATGGCGGCCGCACCGGGGTACGCGCCGACGGCCCCGAGGCGGCACTTCTCACCGTCACGGCCCGCGACCTCCGCGCCAACACCGAGCTCCTCCAGGAATGCTTCGGCCCGGCATCCACCGTGGTCACCTACACCCCGGTCGAGGACTTGCTGGCGACGCTCCGGCTGTTGCCAGGGAGCCTTACGGCATCAATCTTCGGCCAAGAGGGCGCGGACGAGGAGATGTCCCGCATCATCTGGTCCACCCTTCGCGCCGGTCGGCTCATCTGGAACGACTGGCCGACCGGGGTGGCGGTCACCCGCGCGATGCATCACGGCGGTCCCTGGCCGGCCACGACCAGCCCGCTTCACACCAGTGTGGGTGGGACGTCCGTCGCCCGCTGGCTGCGCCCTGTGGCCTACCAGAACGTGCCTGAGGGACTACTGCCGGAACCACTGCGGACGTCCAACCCGTGGCTGGTGCCGCAGCGGCCAGGGGCGTAGAAGAGCGAGTTCGTTCCGCGAAGGCAAGCCCCGCAGCCGGCACAGTCGGAGCTGCTCACCGTCTCGGCCTGAACAAATTAGATCCACTGTTCACATCTAGATACAATACCAGTGACTTAAGGATCTTGGCTGGTAGGCTGCCTGTTCAGGAGGTGCCTGGATGCCACGCCCTGGACAGGTCAAGCCGGAAACGGATGA
>NZ_JBIWAE010000056.1:0-8392 GCF_044759865.1 Streptomyces sp. NPDC099050
GGCTGTACCTCCGCCACGGCCTCCGCCGACACGGTCACGTCTGTCATCAGGTGTCACTTCCTGGTCGAAGATCCACCGTTGACCGTACAGACCCGGTCACGGGCCTGGGATTTGATCTTGACAGTAAGGATGCCGCAGCGGGCTCTATAGCTGCACTGGCCATCCCTATTGGGGTGAAAGCACCGAACCGTCCACGAACGCTTTACCACTACACAACAGAAGACAAGATGAACCAGATCATCGACAGCAAGGAACTCTGGGCCTCCACTTTGGCAGCCAGACCTAAGGATGCTAAGCTCGGAGATGGTCAATATCTTTCCGATATCACACCCGGCACGAAGAGAAATGGGCAGTTGTCCAGGGCGTTCTACGGAACCCCTTGGCATGGAAAACATTTCAGCCATTATGTCGGAATCGACGTACGAGGCCTGCCACTTGTAACTGCGGCGGACCGGCCCGGAGTATTCCTCGTACCGAATAATGGACCCCTCGACATTTCACAGCGAATCCGAGAATTCGGAGTGAACTGATGAAAACCTACCTGAAGCTCAACTGGCATCACAACTTCGACGATGAGCCAACCTGGCTCTACAGCGAGTTGGATGAGAGTAGATACGAGACTCGCAAGGTTGAAGTATTTCGAAATGGCCGCAGAATCTTTGCGGATTCTCAATTGTCGACGGGCAATGCAATGCTCGGAGAAATCCCGGCACCCAGCCTCGAGGAGCTGAACGCGGAGGCCGAATTCACAGCAAGCGAGATCGAAAGAGGAGAATTCGAAGCGGAATGGAGTATTGCACACACCGGGTTTAGTTAGCCTCGATCTTTCGTGACGGTCCGTCGGTTTCTTCGGCGGGCCGTTTCGGTTGTTCGGGTCGGTGGTGGGCACGCTGAACCGTTCCGGGTTCAGTAGAGACTTGATTCCATGAAAGGATCGAGTCATGGCACGCCCCTCCTCCTATCCCGCTGAGCTGCGTAAACGAGCGGTCCGTATGGTCGCCGAGGTTCGCAGCGACTACGCGAACGAGTCGGCCGCGATCAAAGCCGTGGCCGAGAAGCTCGGCATCGGTTCGACCGAGACGCTGCGCAAGTGGGTCCGTCAGGACCAGGTCGACTCCGGCGCCCGTCCTGGCGTGACCAGCGAGGAGTCCGTGCAGGTCAAGGCGATGAAGAAGGAGATCGCTGAGCTGAAGCGGGCGAACGACATCCTGAAGGCGGCGGCGAGTTTCTTCGCGGCCGAGCTCGACCGGCCACATCTTCGCTCGTAGCTTTCATCGACGAGCACAAGGGCCGCTTCGGCGGCGTCGAGCCGATCTGCAGGACGCTCACCGAGCACGACTGCAAGATCGCCCCTTCCACCTACTACGCCCACCACAAACGCCTCGCGGAACCATCCGCGCGGACCGTGCGCGACGAGGAACTCAAGCCCCTGATCCACCACGTGTTCGAGGACAACTACCGCGTCTACGGGGCCCGGAAGATCTGGCGCGAGCTGAACCGGCAGGGCCGCATCGTGGCCCGTTGCACCGTCGAACGCCTCATGCGCGAGAGCGGCATCGCCGGCGCAGTCCGCGGCAAGAGGGTGATCACCACGATTGCGGACGGCTCGGTCGAGCGGGCCCCCGACCTGGTGGACCGGAACTTCGTCGCGAGCGCGCCGAACCGCTGCTGGGTCGCCGACTTCACGCACGTGAAGACCTGGTCCGGGGTCGTCTATGTCGCGTTCGTCGTGGACACTTTCTCCCGCCGGATCGTCGGCTGGTCCGCCGCCACCTCGAAGGAAACCAGGCTCGTCCTGGACGCCCTGGAGATGGCCCTGTGGCAGCGCGACCGCGACGGACTCCCTTATGAGCGAGGCGAGTTGATACACCACTCGGACGCCGGGTCGCAATACACGAGTTTCCGGCTCGCCGAGCACCTGGACGCCGCCGGCATCGCGGCCTCGATCGGCAGCGTCGGCGACGCCTACGACAACGCCCTGATGGAATCGGCCATCGGGCTGTTCAAGACCGAACTCATCAAGCCCGGGCGGCCTTGGAAGACACTCGCCCAGGTCGAGCTGGCCACCGCGGAGTGGGTGGACTGGTACTGCCACCGCCGCCTCCACGGTGAGATAGGCCACGTCCCACCCGCCGAATACGAGACCGCCTACTACCTCACGACCACAAAACCCCAGGTCACAACCAACAACTGAGATCTCTACCGAACCCGGAACGGTTCACGCTGATGGCCCGGCTGTCACGTCGGGTGGGCGCCGGGTTCCACGGCTCCGGTCGGGGTGGTGCTGGTTGCAGGGACGGGAACGCGCTGGTCAGCCGGGGTTCGGGAGAGTTTCGAGCCGTGCCAGGGCGTCGGTGATCACGTCGGTCCAGGGCCAGTGGTGTGCGAAAACTCAGGTGCCGGCGGCGGGCGGTGGTGCCGATCTGGGGTGCGGCGGAGAAGAGGCGGAGCCGGAGACGGCGGGGCTCCCACCTGCGGGTTTTTCCGGTCAGTGCGAGCATGGGCATCCAGGCCAGCAGGTCGAGGGCGAGCTGGACGATCTCCAGCCAGATCTGGTTCTGTGCGGTGTCGTGCAGGGGCAGGTTGCGCAAGCCGGTGGCCCGCGCGGCCCGGATGCGGTCCTCGCCTCGGGCTCGCTGGCGGTGCCGCAGCTCCAGTGCCGCCGGACTGCTCCTAACTCCGGATTAGGTCAGCCGCAGTCCGTCAGCGTCGGTGATGCGCAACTGGGCGCCGGAGTGGGGCCGTTCCTTGCGGACGATCAGCCGCATTCCCTTCGGCCAGCCCTTGAGGCAGTCGCCGGTGATCTCGGCGACCCAGGCCCCGTCCCGGATCTCGCCGCCGGGCTCGATCGCTGCCGTCCAGACCGCGACCACCGGTACGGACATCGCCGAGGAGTTGGTGGAGATACCCGTGCCCGTGCGGCATGTCCGGCCCGTGCGCGGAGTCTCGTACGACGCTGTGCCCACTCTGCACCGCAGGCCACCCCGGCCCCGGGCAGGGTGGCAGGACCCGAGTACGACCCCGCTCAGATCACCGCCGCCTGGAGCGGGCAAATGGATCTGCGAGCGGGTGCCCATACCCGGCTTGTCGGGCGGGATCCTTGTCCACGAACCGGGCTGCGGGATGATCCAAGGGCCCCTCGGCGGCACCTTCACCACCGAGCGGGCCCGGCGGATGATCGCCGATGACCCGACCGCGGATGCCTGCAACGGCTGCACCGCCCACAAAACCCTGGTCGGCTAGAAGCCGCAGGCCTCCACGGCGGGGGACCTACGGGGCCAGCGCCATCGCCGACGAGGTTGTTAGACGACTCTCAGCGTGTTCATGAAGCGGGGTAACGGCGACATTCCCGTTGCACACGGGATGTAGCTGGGTCCGGGACCGGGCTGTCTCTTCGTGCACGACGACACTGTGAACACGAACGTTCCGTGGGGCCGTCGTTCGTTCAGAAGGGCTCGACGTGGGGCTGTGCCGACGGGGTCGGTACCCTACGGACGTGGATCACCCCGCCCGGCAGTACTACAACCCGCAACTCACAGCGGACGAAGAGCGCGTCCTGCTGCGGAGGAACTACCTGCTCAACCAAACAGGTCAAGCGGCGCTGGGACTCATCGGGCCGCACCTTCGCGGCATCGCGGTAGAGCCTCGACCGAACGCGATCGTCCTCCACTTCGCCATCACCGCACGCACTGCTGAGGTGGAAGAAGACATTGACGACATCATCTTCGAGCTCGAGGCGTTCCTCGGCGGCGGACCCGAACAACGTTCGGGGATCACAGCCGAGGTTCATGTTGGTGGGACAGTCGCTACGTGGCCCGGGCGCCGGCACGCTCTGCTCTACGTCGCGAAGCCGGAAGCCGGTGACCGAGGCCCAGCGGTTCTGACGATTCTTCGTCCAGGGCCAACGGCGCCTTGAGCAACATGATCCTTTGGCATTTGGGCAGGCTGGCGGTACTTCGTCCGTGCTCGGAGCTGAGCACAGCTTTGCCGCGGAGGCTGTCGGTGCTGATCGTGGACTCGGACGCGCTGCTGGTAGAGCGACAGCTGCGAGCCGGCCAGCTGGAATGCCCGCTGTGTTCCTCGGTCCTGGCACCGTGGGGGCATGGGCGGCCCCGGGAGATCCGGGGTGATCTGGGGACTCGTCTGTTTCTGCGGCCGCGCCGTACGCGCTGTTCGGGCTGCAAGGTGACGCACGTGCTGCTAGCGGAGGTTCTCTGGCCGCGGCGGGCGGATGCGGCCGTGGTGATCGGGGCCGGGCTTGAGATAGCCGCGTTGGGCATGGGGCACCGCCAGGTTGCTGCCCACTTGGGCTTGGCCGAGGGCACGGTCCGTGGCTGGTTGCGGGCGTTCGCCGGGCGGGCGGAGGCCGTGCGCCGGCACTTCACCGTGGCTCTCGTTGCGCTTGCGGACGACCCGGTGATGCCGGATGCGGGGGCGTCGGCGCTCGCTGATGCCGTCTCGGTGGTCGCGGCCGCCCATCGTGCGGCCGCGACGAGATGGCCGGGGATGCTCACGGTGTCGCGGTGGGAGTTCGCCGGACGGGCGATAGGCGGCAGGATCCTGACCTCATCTTCTATCGCTATTTGATCAACACGGGCCGCCCCTGGTCGGGATCGGAGGGTGCCGGAAGTCTTGATCGTGTCCGCCGGCGAAGCGGCGGGCTCTGTTCGAGACGCGAGGTGGGTTGCCTATGTCACCTCCTAATGACGATGTCAAACCGCAGATGCAGCGGAGAGTCCATGCTCGTAACACCGTCCGTCACGGAGAAGGGCCCATAGAACGTTGACGCGCCGTCGGGCAAGGGCGATGACTGCCTGCGTGTGGCGCTTGCCTTCGGCGCGCTTGCGTTCGTAGAAGCGCCGCGAGACGTCGCAGTTGCGGATGCTGATGAGCGCGGAGGTGTAGAACACGCGTTGTAGGCCGCGGTGGTAGCGCCTGGGGCGGTAGAGGTTACCGCTGACGTTGCCGGAGTCCCGGGGTACCGGCGCGACGCCGGCGAGGCTGGCCAGGCGGTCGGCTGTGCCGTAGCGGCTCATATCGCCGGCGGTGGCGGCGAGGAACTCGGCTCCCATCAGCGGACCGATGCCGGGCATGCTCTCGATCACTTCGGCGAGCTCGTGCTCACGAAACCGGGCCGCGATGAGTTTGTCGATCTCGGTGATCTGATCGTTGAGGTCCATCACCTCCTTGGCCAGGGTATGGATCACTTGCGCGATGATCTTCTCCCCCGGGACGGCGGTGTGCTGTCGCTCAGCAGCTTCCATGGCGACCGCGGCGAGTGCTTCGGGGCTGCGGACCTTGCGGTTACGCAGCCACGTTTCCAGCCGCTTACGGCCGGTGCGACGCAGGGCAGCTGGGGTCTGGTAGCCGCTCAGCAGGATCAGCGGACCGTTGTTGTTCAGGTCCAGTGCCCGTTCTGGCTTTGTCGGCGAGTTACGAGAACGCCTGTAGCTCAACCACGGGAACACACTCTTCCACTGAAGAGTGATGTTGCTGAGTTTCGAGAACGCCCTGGTGCTTGATTCGGGACCCTGGTTGTGCTCTGCACGACGAGGGGGCCCGGATGCTGCCGAAGTCCAAGGTCGATCTGTACGCGGCGATTCGCCGTGACGCCAGGACCGGCATGTCGCTGCGGGCGCTCATGCGGAAGTACGGCGTCGGCTTCGAGACCGTGCAGCGGGCTCTGGTGTCGGCGGTGCCGGAGCCGCGGAAGAAGATGCGTCCGCGAGAAACGCGGCTGGACCCCTACAGGCCCGTGATCGACGCCATACTCACGGCGGATCTGACCGCGCCGCGCAAGCAACGGCACACCGTCAAGCGGATCTACGACCGGCTGCTGGACGAGCACGACGCCGTCGACATCTCCTACCAGATGGTCCGCGCATACGTCGCTGGCCGCCGCGAGGAGATCCGCCTGCAGGCCGGCAAGGGAGTCGTGGACGCGTTCGTCCCGCAGACCCACAAGCCCGGCGCTGAGGCCGAAGTCGACTTCGGTGACGTCACGGTCAAGCTGGCCGGCGAGCTGGTGACCTGCTACTTGTTCGCGTTCCGGCTGTCGTATTCGGGCAAGGCCGTCCACCGCATCTTCGCCTCGGCAGGGCAGGAGGCGTTCTTCGAGGGCCACGTCCACGCTCTCAACGTGCTGGGCGGGGTGCCGACCGGGAAGGTCCGCTACGACAACCTTAGGGCCGCCGTCGCCCAGGTGCTGGGCCTCTCACGCCGCCGGGTGGAAGCCGAACGCTGGACTGCCTTCCGGTCGCACTACGGCCTGGAAGCCTTCTACTGCCAGCCCGGCATCCGCGGCGCCCACGAGAAGGGCGGAGTCGAGGGCCAGATCGGCTGGTTCCGCCGCAACCACCTGGTCCCCGTCCCCGAAGTCGACACGCTCGCCGAGCTCAACGCGATGATCGACCGGTGGGACCAGGAGGACGACGCCCGACGCATCCGCTCCCGGCCCCGCACGATCGGCGAGTACTTCGCGGCCGAACAGCCGCTGCTGGTGCCCCTGCCGGAGGAGCCGTTCGAGACTGGCCGACTCTCCACCCCGCGAGTCGACCGCTACAGCCAGATCTGTGTCCGGATGAACCGCTACTCGGTGCCGGTCCGCCTGATCGGACGGACCGTCCGCGTCATGCTTCACGCCTCTGAGCTGGTGGTCTACGACGGCCGTGAGGAAGTCGCCCGGCACGAACGGCTCATCGCCCGCGGCGCTACCCGCCTCGAACTCGACCACTACCTGGAGGCCCTGATCCGGAAACCGGGCGCCCTGCCCGGCGCCACGGCCCTCGACCAGGCCCGAGCCGCCGGCCGCTTCACACCCATCCACGACGCCTGGTGGCAAGCCGCCGTGAAGGCCCACGGCGAACGAGAGGGCACCCGGGCCCTGATCGAAGTCCTCCTCCTCAGCCGCCACCTGCCCCACGAACACCTGATCACCGGCCTCGCCGCGGCACTGAAATCCGGCGCGTTGACCGCAGACGCCGTCGCCCTGGAGGCCCGCAAGGCGGCCGACGCCGAGCCCGAAGAGCCCGCGCAGCCCGTCGTCCCTGGAAGTCCGCCCGGCATCGCTCCGCTGCCCGCTGCCGTCCGGGCCCGTCTGCCGCCCGACAAACGCCCGCTGCCTTCCGTCGCGCACTACGACCAACTCCTGCGGCTCCGCCGATCCGACCGCCCCACCCCTTGAGGAGAACGCCGTGTCCCTTCCCCGCCAGCGAGGACTCACCGAGCAGGCCGCTACCACCGCCGTCGACCAGGCCTGCCGGATGCTGCGGCTGCCCACCATCCGGTCCCAGTTTCCCGAGCTCGCCGAGAAGGCCGAACGCGAGCAGATGTCCTACCTCGGATTCCTCGCCGAGCTCCTCCTCGCCGAGTGCGACGACCGGGCCCGCCGACGCTCCGAACGCCGCATCAAGGCCGCCGGGTTCCCCCGCGACAAAGCACTCCGCAAGTTTGACTTCGACGCCAACCCCAACATCGACGCGGCGATGATCCACACCCTCGCCAAGTGCGAATGGATCAAGAAGGGCTTGCCGCTCTGCCTGATCGGCGACTCCGGCACCGGCAAGTCCCACTTGCTGATCGCTCTGGGCACCGAGGCCGCGATGGCCGGCTACTGAGTCAAGTACGTCCTGGCGACGAAGCTGGTCAACGAGCTCGTCGAGGCCGCCGACGAGAAGCAACTGACCAAGACCATCGCCCGCTACGGCCGCGTCGATCTCCTCTGCATCGACGAGCTCGGCTACATGGAGCTCGACCGCCGCGGCGCCGAACTCCTCTTCCAGGTTCTGACCGAACGGGAGGAAAAGAACAGCGTGGCGATCGCCTCGAACGAATCCTTCTCTGGCTGGACAAAGACCTTCACGGATCCTCGTCTTTGCGCCGCCATCGTCGACCGCCTCACCTTCGGCGGCAACATCATCGAGACCGGCACCGACTCCTACCGCCTCGCCACAACCCGCGCTCGAACCGGACAACAGGCAGCAGCTGGGTGATCGCACTCCCCGAGAGCGTGGACGATCAGGAGCCTCCATTGGTCAGCGCTCTCGGATTCTCCACCACCACCAACGGCCAGCCGTCCACT
Organism: Streptomyces sp. NPDC099050; assembly: GCF_044759865.1. Classification (NCBI taxonomy): domain Bacteria; kingdom Bacillati; phylum Actinomycetota; class Actinomycetes; order Kitasatosporales; family Streptomycetaceae; genus Streptomyces; species Streptomyces sp. NPDC099050. Next base: position 8,081 of record NZ_JBIWAE010000056.1, read on the forward strand.
CGCTCATTCGGCCAGGGTCCGGCAGAGTGCGACGCTCGAACTCGTCGTCGACCTGTTGCACCAGTCGGCCCAGATCTCGCCGGGCACCCTTAGGCAGGTGCCGCAGGGCCTCTGCCAAGGTGTCTCGGGCGTCCTCGACCTCCAGGCCAGGCTGAAAGACCTGAGAAGCATTCAAGTAGCGGCCTGGCTGCTTGAAAATCCACTCAAAACGGGACAGTGAGCCTTTTCCAACCTCATGTTGAGGCGTGGTGGAGGACGAGGATGGCCTTCACGATGTCGGTGATCCGGTTGGTGCTGCAGCGGAGCTTCCGC
>NZ_JBIWAE010000057.1:0-7830 GCF_044759865.1 Streptomyces sp. NPDC099050
CGGCTGTACCTCCGCCACGGCCTCCGCCGACACGGTCACGTCTGTCATCAGGTGTCACTTCCTGGTCGAAGATCCACCGTTGACCGTACAGACCCGCGGCGGATAGGGTTGCGCGCTCTGGGCGTCCGCAACCGCGCGCTGGGTGCGGAAGTTTTCCCTGTAGGCGTCGAACACAGTGGTTTGCGTGGGGTCGCTGTTGGAGTCGTCCCACTTCAACAGTGCCTCGTCGTTACCGATCAGGGCGTAGTTGGTGTAGGTGTGGCTGCCGGTAAAGACGATCTTCTGGTTCTTCTTGCCGTTGTAGGTGCCCTCGATGAGCAGGTACTTGGTGTGGGAGGTGGTTCCCGTACCCTCCGGAGTTGCCTGAAGCTCGTGCATGGCGACGCCGTTGTACGGGGGCTTGGACGTCTTGAGGATGGCCTCTGCCTCGCCGTCGCCGGCGAGGGAGCCGTAGACGAGGTCGACGTAGCAGCCCGCCTGGTCCAGTTCGGCTAGTTTCTTGGCGACCTCCGGTCGGTTAAACCCACCCATCGCGATGCGGATCACGGTGCGACCCTCGAGGCCGTAACCAGCGTCGTTGCCGTGACAGACCTGGCTTCCGGGGACGGGGTTGTCCACCGTGTTGAGGATGTTGAGGATGACGTCGTTAGGTCCCCCGCCGGGGCCCGTGGTAGCCCTGGGGAAGAAGTAGGCCTTGGCCCGACCCGCCTGCTTGTCCATCAGTACGTCGGAGAGACGAGGCTTGAACCCTGCCTGCGCTGCGACCTGCTCCTGGAAGTACGCGTCGTAGCCCTCGTACAGTTCTGCGTTCTCGGTAACCGTCAGAGCGTCGTTCCAGAACTTGTTGAAGTCGTTCGAGGTCATGTTGGAGGAGGACTGCACGACCACGTTGCGCACCACCGTCGTCGCGGTGGCACTGCCGGTCGTCTGGGAGAACAGGTAGAACTTGTTGTGGTTGACCTGCTGATAGCTGCTGTTCGGCTCGGGGTCCTGCGCGAGACACGCCTTCTCCGCGTCGCACACACGTACCCAGGAGTTCCCCGAATCGGCCGGCTTGTTCGCGAGGCCGGTGGCGAGGGTGGTGTACGCGAGGTTCGTGTCGTTGGCGTACTTGCCGTCCAGGAGCACCTGGACGTGCACGCCACGCAGGTGCGCCGCCACGAGGTGCTGGGACAGCGTCGGAGAATAGAACAGGAAGGTGGAGATCTCGATTGTGGAGCCGGGCACGGCGCCGTCCGTGAGCCTGACCAGATGGTCGTGAATCGCGTTTCTTTGTGCCTTGTCGGTGCTGGTGGGGTCGTTGAACAGGGCGCCAGTCGTCACCGCCGGGGGAGCGGTGGGCGTGTCGTCGGCGAGCGCCGGCATGGGGGCGGTAGTGCCCAGAAGGGTGAGGGTCGCTGCTGTCGTGATCGCCGTACGGGCGAGATTGATCTTCTTCACGATGATCAGACGGATGAACACCTGGCATTGGTTGTACGCGCCCCGGAACATTCTCAACAGCCAAGACGGCCTTGGAGCAGGCAGGGCCCGACCGTCGGTGTTGCCTGCGGGACCATGCGGACAGAGGCGGCCGGCCGGCGGGGCTCTCCGGCGGGAGCCAGCCCTCGGCGGGCCGTCGCGAAAGATCGAGGCTAGTCTCCGTCGCGTTCGTGCTGCTCAATCAGCCTTCTTGAAGGCGGGGGTGGTGGGGGTCTTCTTCTACTGGGTGATGCGGCGGGTCATGAGGGCGATGGCGGCCCACGTGATGAGGGCTTCGCTGTGCTGGACGAGTCGTTCGTAGTCGCGTGCGTGGCGGCGGGCGTGCATCAGCCAGGCCAGGGTGCGTTCGACGACCCAGCTGCGGGGCAGGAGCAGCTCACCTGGAGGCGTGGCGCGCCAGCGCCTTCACGGAGGGCAGTGACGAGTGGCTGCTCGGCGAGGCGCTGGACTGCTTGGCCCGTACCGGCGACGTGCCGCTGTACCGCGAGCACGGCCGTCGCTACATCGTGAGCCGCTACCGCCGCCCGCTGCGTGTCGCAGACCGTGTGATCACCTGGCAGCGTCTATACCTGAGCCCGACTGGACCCTGGCTGTCGGGTCGGTCTCCCTGCTCGTCCTGTCGTTGCTGCTCGGCGCGATGGTGATCTACCTCTGGATCGCATTCGTCTCGGTCGCCCTTGCGGTGCAGCCGGTGTTCCCGCAGGAGCGTAAGACCGCGTCTAACTCCTTTGTTGGGACCTCTAGCCGCAAGCGGCTGACAGACAGGTGCCCTCCCCGAATGCCCTGGGGGAGGGCACCTGCCTGTTGTGCTCCAGCCGTCAGTGCGTCCGTTGACCCGGCACGATCGTTGTCAGCCGACGACGACGATTGCGTTGCCGACCTTGCGTTCGGTGGGCGTGGGCGCCCGCCAGTCGTCCATGGGGCGGTTGTAGAGGGTGTTGTTGATCAGGAGGGTAGTGTCGCCCCCGGAGCCGAGGCTCAGGGCGTCCTTCGCGCCGAGCCACTTCATGAGGTCCGCGGCTTCGTGGAGGGTGACGCCGACGCTGGTCTGCGGCAGCCTTCCGTCCACGGTCACGAGCAGCAGTTCCCCTGCCGCGGTGACGCCCGCGAGGGTGCGGGGGTGGCGCTGCACGGCGGCGCCGCTCAGGGTCTCGTGGGGGAGGTTGAGCATGCCGTTGGTCTTGGCGTTGATCTTGACTTCGCCGTTGCGGACCAGGGCGGGCCCGCCGCCCGCTACGGCGGAGAGGGTGGGGCTGGTGACCGACGCGCCCAGGGAGTCGGTGATGCTCGTGCCCGGCTTGAACGCCTTGCCGACCACGTGGTGCTCGCGCAGCCAGTCTGCGCCGGCGCCGATTCCCTGCATGACGCGGCTGCCCGCGGGGATCTGGCCGCCGGGAGCGCGCAGTTCCTGGACGACCCAGTTCCCGTCCATGACGACGTCCACGATGTTGGTCACCCCCGCCCGCGCCGCGGGCGTGTTGCTGCCCCACTCCGGCCGGAAGATGACGATCTCGTCGTTGTCGACGCACAACGTGTTCCGCCACGGCTTCAGTTCGGGTGTGTTGCCCAATCCGTCCGCGCGAATGTCCGCGCCAACGCCGCCGCATCCGACGTTGCGTCCCGGTGCACGGTTGATGCCGTCGACCACCCGAACCTGCCCGTCGGGCGCGGTCACCTGGGTCCGCGAACTGACTTCGTCGACGCGGATCCTGGACTGAGCTCCGTCGAGCAGCAGCGCGGTACGGCCGTTGTTGGCCTCGCTGAGCAGACTGTTGCCCTGTGCGTAGAGGCCCTGCGGATCGCCACCGAAGCCGGAGAAGGACGGATTGCTCGGCGAGTTGACGTCGAAGTCGGAGCCGTTCACCGCTACCAGAGCACCGGCCGCGGCGCCCATGGCCCGTACCGTCTCCGCCGACGAGACGTCGCTGCCGTGGACGGCCTTGAACGTGACGGCGGCCGACGGGTCCACCTTCACCACACGGACTTCCCACGGGCCGGTGCTCTCGTTGCCGTCCAGCGCGGTGTAGACGGTCCGGCCGGTGAATCCAGCCTGCTGCAGCGACTGCAGCAGGGCGTCCGCCTCCGCGGGCCGGTCATGGCCGAAGGAACCCACGCGCACCGTGTGCTGCAGGAAGCCGTTCCCCAGTTCCGGTCCGGCCGGTACTTCCCGGGTGTCGACCCGTCCGGTGAACTGCTTGGCCGCCAGTTGTCCCTGGACGAAGTCATCGGCGTAGAACTTGTTTCCGACCGTCCAGGAGGCCGTGGTGCCGTGCGGGATCTTGAGCTCGACCGACCACACATCGGTTGCCTGGCCCTGCGTGAACTTTTGGTAGGTGACCCCCGCCTTGGGCTCCTGGACGGGACTCGCCACGGTCACCAAGCCTTCGGGGCCCAGCGGCATACGGCCGGCCACGGTTTGTGCCGCGGCATCAGTGGCAGTGGCAGTGGCAGTTGCAGGAGAGAGGGTGACCACTGCGCCCAGCGCAACAGTCAGAGCCGCGATGCGGCCTATTCGGTTCATGTTCAGGACTCCTAGGACGGGTCTGTCGGTGGAAATCAGACGGTGATGCGGAATCCGGCACGCGGGTGGAGCGCACGGGGCGTCACAGACTTCGCCGAAGGTGGTGGAGCTGTTGACGGGAGCGCGGGTGACGGCCTTCTGGCTGTCGGGGGCCGAGACGGTATTCGTCACTGGGCAGCCCTTGGCACGGATGCCGCAGGCGCTGGCGGCAGCCAGGTAGGCCGAAGCGGCAGTCCGATGGCCGGAGCGTGTACGGACCGTCATACCTGGGCTGCCGTCTCAGGAGGCGCCCCGTCTTGTGACGGCCGCGCTCTGTTGCGGGGCGGCCGTGTGGCCGGCGCCTGGCGCCAGGAATCGGCCTTGACCCCTAGACCCCTAGGTCGGAGGGTGCCGGTGGTGCTGAGGCCACCCAGAGCGCCGGTGATGCCCTGGAGGTTGACCGGTGTGGTAACGCCCAGCGTGGCCAACCTCTGCGACGGTCCAGGATGTGCGCGGTGCTGACGCGAGGGAGACTTGGTCAAACAGGCGCTGGCAGAGTGACGGCACAGCGGAGCTCCGGTTCAGCAGGTCGACTTGATCGGTCACCCGCTCCAACCGGAGCTTCGATGCGTAAGAGACGGGACGACCGATCGACGTCACACCACCGTGACCTGCAGCTGCACGCCGCCGTTCAGACTTTGAAACAGCCCTGCTGTAAGGGGTTGTGGACACGGTAGGCGTCCCACCCCCTGCAGCTTCCGGAGCCGATCCCGGGGAGAGGGCATACGCGGCGGCTCCCTGCACGCGGGAAGGGAGCCGCGCCGTCGCCCGGGCCGCCATCTCTTGACCGAGGTAGGTGACGGTTTCGGGGTGATCAAACGCCGCCGCGTTGTGGTGAGTGTTAGTTGTTCAGGGTGGCGGTGATGGTGATCTGGCCCGGGTTGGCCGGCAGGCCGGGGACCGCGAGGGTGGTGGCCCAGGTGCGGTCGGTGCGGCGGGTGGTGTGGAGGACCTTGCCGTCTGTGGTGGTGACGGTGAGCTGGAGCTCCCCGTTGACACCCGCTGCGGCGACGGACTTGGTGGTGATGGTGCCGAGGACACCATTCAGCTCGGCGAAGGCTTCCCAGGTGCCGTTGGCGTTGCGCATGCCGTGGTGCTGGCGGGTGCCGTTGTCGGTGGCGATGACGATGTGGGCGTCGCCACCGATGCCGGCCATGCTCACCGAGCTGATCGGGCCGCGGTCGCCTGCCGCGGCGGCGATGTTGCCCCACGCGCTCCACTGCCCGGCGGCGTTGCGGATGGTGTGGAAGGCCTTGCCTCCGGCGACGGGGACGACCTGGAGCTGGCCCGAGGCGGTGGCCGCGGTCGCGACGGAGGTCACGGTGCCGATCTGGCCCGCCACGGCGGAGAGGTCACCGAACCTGGTCCAGTTCCCGTCGGCCTTGCGCATGGTGTGGAAGACCTTGCCACTGGCGACCGCGACGACGTGGAGGTCGCCACCGATGGAGACGGCGGAGACCTGCGTGAGACCGCCGAGGCTGTTGGTCATCGGGAAGACGTCACCGAAGGCGGCCCAGGTGCCGTTGGGGTTGCGGACGGTGTGGAACAGGCCACCGTTGTTGCTGACCGCCAGGACGTGGGTGGCGCTGTCGATGCCGGCAGCGGCCGCGGTACGAATACCACCGATGCTGGTGGCCTTGCTCTGGACGTCGGTGAAGCCGGTCCACGAGCCGTCGTTGACGCGGGTGGCCTGGTAAATACTGCTGCCGGACTGCACCAGCGCCTGGGTCTTCCACCCGGGCGCCTGTGCACGGGTTGTGTCGATCCACTCGCGCAGGTCGTCGGTGCGTACGGAGATGGCTGAGGTGCGGGTCTCGGTGGGGTTGGTGCCCAGGCAGCCGCCCTTCCAGGACCGGCTGCTGATCGCGGTGACTTCACCATCGGTGTTGAGGACAGGGCCGCCAGCGTCTCCCTGGCAGATCGTGTCCGTGGTGCCGCTCGCGCTGCTCAGGGGTACTTCGGTGGCGGTGGTGGCGCCTGCGGTGAAGGACCCGGTGTGGACCTTGTCCGGCACCCACTCGGTCTTGGTCCGGCCGAACCCGGCCGCCGTCAGCGCGGAGCCCGCCGAGGGGGCTGTGGAGGCGAACTTCGCCGGAGTGACTCCGGTGACGGGTGTGGTGAGCTTGGCCAGCACCACGTCCCGGTCGCTGCGCGGCACGAGTTCGGCGATCTCCGCGGAGCCACTGCCGAGTGTGACGGTTGCCTTCAGCTTCGGCTTGCCGGCCGGCGGAGTCTGACCCGGTGTATCGGCGAAGCAGCTCGCCGCAGTGAGGATCCAGTTGGCGTCGACGAGAACGGCCGTGCAGGCGCGGCTGTTGGCCTCGTCACCGATGTTCAGCTTCGCGGCGTAGGCGTACTGGCCGACATCGGCCTCAGGACCCGCGACGGCCAAGGCCTGACCGGCGGAGAGCAGGCTTGTCGAGACCGCTGCGGTGAGCAGGAGCAAGCCGGTTGCCCGCGTGGAACGCGGACGGGGTGCAGACATGAATCTTCCTTCGGAACGGGATACCGGGACGCACGGACGAAGTCGTGCGCGCACAGCAGCTGGTGTGAGCAGATGATGCAGGCAGGTCCTCGGGGCGCTGCCGTGGTGGTGCTACTGGGTGGCAGCGGTCCTGATCTCCATGAGCATGAAGTCGCGGCCCTCCGGGTCCGCGCTCTCGCCCACCCCGGTCCACTTGTTCTTGGTGATGTCGAACGACTTGCTTTCCTCGCCTGCTGTCATGTCGACCTGCGTGGCGTAGTTGTTGCCCTTCACGGCGTGGACCGCGGGGATCTCCAGGGCGAGGTAGCCGCTGCTTCCGGTGACGCGGAAGCAGATCAGACTGCTCTGTTCGCGGGTCATGACCTGGAGCAGGTCGGTCCCGCTCGCGCAGTCGGCGAGGAGGATGTGGCCGTCGCCGCGCTTGAGGGTGATGCCCTGCTCCGCGAGGATCTTGTCGGCGTTCGGGTAGCCGAAGTCCTCGACCGCATAGCCCGGACCCTCGTCGGCGATCGCCTTCATCGCCGTGGCACGGTCCGGGGCGGACCCGCCGGACAGGCCCCCCGCTGTCGCGAGCCACGCCAAAGCGCTCGCGCCAAGGGCCACACAAACAGTTCGCGCAATCGCGCTACGTACCTTCATTACTTTCCCAGTCGTCAGTTCCGGCATAAATTCCGGAAGGTGCATCAATGGGAGGGAAGGTCTCTCTTCGACCAACAGAATATGCACTCGCAGATGTGCCGAGCATCCCCGGAAGCCCCCCCGCTTCCAGCGAATTCATCACCATTCATCCCATGCGGGAGCCGCACGCACTAGGGGCGTCGAGGTGACTCAATCGACGGCCGTAAGCCGCCGTTGATCACCAACATAGGAACACCTCGTCCAGGAACCTGTCCAACGAACAATTTTAGGCAAGTAGGACAAAAGGAAGGCCCAGTAGGTGATGTGAGTCACATTCAGAAAAGGTTGTAGGGCGCGTGGAGGAAATATTGACGAGATTCGGGCGTCTTCCTCGAGGGTGAATCTTGCGAGTTTTCGATGGTGTTCAACGTGCCGTTTTCTGTATAAGGTCACGGAGCGCATCTTCCGTGCTCCCCGCTCGACTCCGCTGGAGTCGCGGGCATTCACGTGACCAATGAGCCTCTCTCTGTCTGTCTATACGCCGTTCTCTGTCAGGCGATGTGGCATCGAATCTGAGCCATCGCCAGGCGCCCCTTCCGAAGGAATGTTGTGGACACCACCTATTGGAGTAGGCGGCGCGTTCTTGCCGCCGTCGCGGCCACCACGGCCGCCGTCACCACGTCCAGCC
>NZ_JBIWAE010000058.1:0-7807 GCF_044759865.1 Streptomyces sp. NPDC099050
TCGAGTAGCTCGCGCCGGAAGCCATGCACCCGCCGGGACCGAGAGGTCACAACCCTACCGAAGAGGGCTGCAGAAGGGATGGTCCTCTAATGAGCGACGACCGGCTGCTTCCCGTCCGCGCGGTGTGGACCGACTTCGGCGGGGTCCTGACCCCGCCGATCGACCAGGACCTGGAGACCTTCTGTCTCCGTACGGACATCCCCGCCGAGGCCATGCGTGCGGCCATGACCGCGGTGGCCGCGCCCTTCGGCAACGACCTGATGGCCCCGCTGGACACCCCGCTGCTCAGCGAGGACGAGTGGGCCGCGCGGATGAACGCCGAGCTGCGCGCGCGGGGCATCGAGACCGACCTGACCGGCTTCGGCAAGCGCTGGTTCGACGGCCGCGAGACCAACGAGCCGTGGCGCGCGCACCTGGTGGAACTGCGCGCGGCCGGTGTCTACGTAGGACTGCTGTCGAACATGCCGCCCGCCTGGGACCCCCTGTGGCGGCGGATGATCTGCCCCGACGGGACGGAGGCCCTGTTCGACGGGCTGGCGCTGTCCTTCGAGATCGGGGCGCGCAAGCCGGACCCGCGGATCTTCGAAGTGGCCGCCGGACTCGCCGGGGTCGCACCCGGGGAGTGCCTGCTGGTCGACGACATCGAGCGCAACTGCGCCGGAGCCCGGGCCGCGGGCTGGCAGGCCATCCACTTCACCGGCGCCGAAGCGGCGGCGGAGCAACTCGCCCGTCACCTGCCGCCGCGGACCACCGCCGGTCCCGCGGCCACCTGAAACAGGAGAGCACATGTCACGCACCGTTCTGATCACCGGTGGCAACCGGGGGATCGGGCTCAGCATCGCCCGCGCGTTCGCCGAGAACGGCGACAAGGTCGCCGTCACCTCCCGCAGCGGCGAAGCCCCTGACGGCCTGTTCGGCGTCCGCTGCGAGGTCACGGACCCCAAGTCCGCGCGCCGCGCCGTGGCCGAGGTGGAGGCTCAGTACGGGGACATCGCCGTACTGGTCTCCAACGCCGGCATCACCCGGGACGGACTCGCCCCGATGATGAAGGACGAGGACTTCGAGGACGTCATCCAGACCAACCTCGTGGGCTCGTTCCGCATGGCCCGCCTGGTGTCCCGCTCCATGATCAGCGCCAAGCGGGGCCGGATCGTCTTCATCTCCTCAATCATGGGCTTCCTCGGCTCGCCGGGCCAGTCCAACTACGCGGCCTCCAAGTCCGGGATGCTCGGCCTGACCCGTTCGCTCGCCTGGGAACTGGGTTCGCGCAACATCACCGTCAACATGGTGACCCCCGGCCTCATCGAGACCGAGATGATCGAGAAGGTCACCGACAAGCGCCGCGCGCAGCTGCTCTCCCAGACTCCGCTGCGCCGCACGGGTACCCCGCAGGAAGTCGCCGAGGTCGTCAAGTTCCTCGCGAGCGACGGTGCGGGCTACGTCACCGGCGCGGCCATCCCGATCGGCGGCGGCATCGGCATGGGCCAGTGAGCCGCGCCCCCGCCCCGGCTTCCCCCGAAGCCCCCCTTCCCTCCCTTTCCTCCCTTTCCCCTGTTTCCCCCGTTTCCCCTGTTTCCCGTACCCGAGAGGAATCCGTCATGACGGACGAAGAAGTACTGCAGATCGCCGTGGACATGGGCAAGATCTTCAACGACGGTGACGACGACGTCGCGCGCCGCCTGGTCGCCGAGGACTTCATCGACCACGAGGCCCCGGAGGGCTCTCCCCGCGGGCCGGAGGCGTACGCGAACACCGCGCGCTGGATGCGCAGCGTGTGGGAGAACGCCCGCTGGGAGATCGTCGACTCCTTCGCCAAGGGGGACAAGGCACTGCTGCGCCTCGTCTTCACCGGTCGGCACGTCACCGACTTCATGGGCGTGGCCGCGACGGGCAAGGAGGTGCGCGTGCAGCACCTGCACGTGTACCGCATAGCCGACGGCAAGGTGGCGGAGCACTGGGCGGTCCGTGACGACCTGGAGCTCTTCCGGCAGATCGGTGCCTGGACCAAGCCGCTGAAGGGGGCTCCCAAGCCCGCGCCGGCGGCCTGACCGGCGAACGCGTGAAGGGGCGGCATCCGCATGGTGCGGATGCCGCCCTTCGTGCTGTCCGGGCCGGGGGCGACCCGGGTCGCCCCCGGGTCACCCCGGGTCAGTTCCCCTTCGAGCCCTTCGGGCCCAGTCCGTGGAGCAGTGCGTCCACGACCGCGGCCGCGAGGGTGTCCGGGTCGGTGGTGGGGTTGTCCGCCTGTTCGAGGATCGCCTGCTCGATCAGTGCGTGGTAGACCCGGCGGGCCCAGCCCAGATCGGCGTCCGGACGCAGCAGGCCGGCCTGCTGCACCCGTCGCATGAGGAGGTCGCCCTTGTTGAAGATGCGGTCGTGGGCGGCGATGGCCACCGGGTCGCGCAGCTGCGGCTGTCCGACGGTGTAGCGCCAGCCGCTCTTGATCTGGATGACGTTCGCGGTGATCTGGTGCAGTGCCACCAGTGGTGGAGCGGTCTCCGGGCGGCCGATGTCGATGGCCTCCTCGACCTGGCGGAAGGCGTGCGCGGCCATGGCGTCGATGAGCGCTTCGCGGGAGGCGAAGCGCCGGTGGACCGTGGTGCGCGCGACGCCGGCGGCGGCCGCGATCTGCCCGAGGCTCGCGGCCGGGTCCTCCCCGAGGACCCGCTCGGCCACTTCCAGGATCGTGCGCACGGTGCGTTCGGCGTCCGCTCGCAGCGGGCGTCCGCTCGTTGTCTCCGTCATCTCTGAACAGCCTCTCGGTCGTCTTCTGCCGTCTCCGGATGCGTCTCGTCATCCAGTCTATGTGACACCGGAGTGGCGGAACATGGGGAATCTGCATCACAGGTGTTGCATCTAGCGAGTTTCTTGCTACTTTTAAGTCGCGAGTCGATGCCAACACGCAACTAACCAGGAGTGGATGACATGTCCGAGCAGCAGCAGAACTGGATCGAGACGTACGAGTTCGTCGAAGGCGTCCAGGCCTCCGGACCGGCCCACCTGCAGAAGGTCGGCGTCCTGAAGACCGGCCCCGCGGACGCCCGCCGCGTTCTGGTCCTGCTCGGCGGCCGCGAGGGCGCCGCGGGCGTCTTCCGGCACACGGCACGCAGCCTCGCCCGGGCCGCGGACGACCTCCAGGTGTGGGCGGTCGACCCCCGCGAGCAGAACCTCGCCGACCTCTCCGCCTTCACCGGAAACCCGGAGCAGGCCACCGAGTACTACCTGGGCGGCCACTACCAGGTTCAGGATCCGGCCGACTCGCTCTTCGCCGCGCAGTGGGGCCTCGAAGTCCTGCTGGAGGACGTACGCCGAGTGGTGCTGGCCGCCGCGGACGGCGGACGGCGGGACGTCGTGCTCGGCGGCGTGTCGGTCGGCGCCAGCGCCGCCCTCATCTACGCGGCCTGGGACTTCGACGGGGCACCCGGTTACCGCGACCTCGCCGGCCTGGCCGTCGTCGACGGCGGGGTGCACAACGCCTATTCCGGCGCCGGCATGGAGTTCGCCCTCCCCCTCGACGCCGCGAAGGGCTGGCTCGGCGCGATCGAGGGCGGAGCCGTGTTCGAGAACTTCACCAGCACCACCCTCGGCTTCGGCGACCGGCCCGAGGCGGCCGCCCTCTGGTTCCAGCTCGCCGCCCAGTACGCGATCGCCGACCCGCACGCCCCGGCCGTCCTCGCCGACCGGCTGCCCGAGGGCGTCCGTACCGACCGCAAGCTCACCAACGCCGGGCTGCTCGGCTGGCTCGTCGACGCCCAGCACGTACACCCCTCGTACTCGGTGCAGGCCGGCCGGCTCGAGGACACCGGCAGCTGGACCACCGGCGGCCGCACGAACCTGGAGACCGTCGCCGAGGCCTTCGCGGGCCCGCGCCCCGGCGCCTGGGTCTGGTACACACTCAACCGGGTCATGCTCGACCTGGTCGCCGCGATCGACTTCGCCGAGACCGACGTCACCCGCATGCTCGGCCTGCGCCTGCCGCACGGCCAGGCCATCGACGTCCCGCTGTACGCCTTCCAGTCCGGCCTGACCAACGGCACCACCGGCCAGGCCGCCGCGACCGTCACCGCGAACAGCCGCATCCCCGAGATGTCCCTGCACACCGACAGCGACCTCACCCACCAGGACGTCGTGTACGCCCGGTGGGAGGACAACCGCTTCCTGCGGACCCTCTCCCAGTTCCTCCGGGAGCTGCCGCGGCGCGCCGCCTGATCAGGCGCCCCGCCCCAGATCGGGGCGGCAGGGGGCCCTCCCCCGCGTCCCCTGCCGCCCCTTCCATACCCCCGTGACCACCGTGACCACCGTGACCAAGGAGAGCTCCGATGGCCGCCCCCGCCACCCCGACCCCGGAGGCACCGCCGCGCGCGGGCCTCACCATCCTCGCCCTGTGCCTGGCCGTGTTCATCGTCCCGTACGGCCTGAGCAGCGCACCCGTCGCGCTCCCCGCGATCGGTGAAGACCTCAATGCCGGGGTCGTGCCGCTCCAGTGGGTCGTCAACGCCTACAACGTGGCGGCGGCCAGCTTCATGATGGCGGCCGGCTCGATCGCCGACCGGATCGGCCGCAAGAAGGTGTTCGCCTTCGGCGTGGGCCTCTACGCGGTCTCCGCGCTGATGGGCGCGCTCGCGACGAACATCCTGATGCTCGACATCGCCCGCGCCGTCGCCGGTGTCGCGGCGGCCGCCATGATGACCGCCGGCGTGTCCGTCATGGCCAACATGTTCCACGGAGCCGCCCGCGGCAAGGCCTTCGCCTTCGTCGGCGTCACCATCGGAGCCGGGCTCGCACTGGGTCCGACCACCTCGGGGCTCCTCGTCTCCGGTCTGGGCTGGCGCTCCATCTTCTGGGTGCAGTTCGCCATCGCGGCGGCTTCCATGGTCGGCCTGCGCCTCATCCAGGAATCCAAGGACCCCGACGCCAACAGCGTCGACTGGGCCGGGACGGTCACCTTCACCCTCGCCCTGTTCTGCTTCACCCTCGCCATCATCGAAGGCCCCCAGTGGGGCTGGGGCAGCACCTCCGTCGTCGGGCTGCTCGTCGCGTGCGTCCTGCTGCTGATCGCCTTCGCCTTCGTCGAACGCCGCCAGAAGCACCCCATGTTCGACCTCTCGCTCTTCGCCGAACCCCGGTTCATGGCCGTCAACCTGCTGGCCACCGCCGTCTCCTTCGGCTTCGTCGGCCTGATGGTGCTCCTTCCCTCATACCTGGTCGGCGCCAACGGCCTCAGCAGCGGTGCGGCCGGCCTGACCATGCTGCTGCTCACCGCCCCCGTGCTGGCCTTCCCCCTGGTGGCCGGGCGACTGGTCCAGGCCGGCGTCTCGATCCGGCCCATCCTCAGCGGCAGCCTCGCCCTGGTCGCCGCCGGACTGGCATGGCTGACCCTCGTCCACCCGGCCATCAGCCTCCTGGGCCTCACCGGGCCGCTGCTCCTGATCGGCATCGGCATCGGCCTCATCTACGGACTGATGGACGGCGCGGCGGTCAGCACCGTCCCGCCCGCCAAGGTCGGCATGGCGAGCGGCATGTTCAACACCATCCGCCTCGCCTCCGAAGCGGTCGCCGTGGCCGGCATGGTCGCCGCCCTGGTCTCCCTCGTACAGTCGCGCATCGGCGGCGGTCTGGACCGGTTCGCGCAGGGTACGGACCTCGACGCCCGCGCCGTGACGGACAGCGTCACCAGCGGAAACCTGAACGGCCCGGTCGCCCAGGTGCCGGCCGCGTCCCGTGACTCCTTCACCGACTTCCTCGGCCAGGGCTACACCGGAGGCCTCCAGGTCGTCCTGTGGGCCACCGTGGCGATCTGCCTCGTCAGCGCGGTCGTCCTGCACCTGATCCTCACCGACCGCCCGGCCGACGACGCTGCGGCCGACGCCGACGCCGAAGCCGACGGCGACGCTCCCGCGCGCACGCCGGAACAGGCCTCGGTCTGACACCGCCCGCCCCCGGCCGGTGGCGCCCCCGGATCGCCCGGTGCACCCGCACCGGGCGATCCGCTCCGTTCCGGCCGGCGGACCGGACCCCTCCCAGGAGAAGACATGCAGCGCACCCAGCAGCGATGCCTCGTCACCGCCGCCCGGCAACTCCCCCTGTCCGGTACCGCGATCGCCCTGTTCCCCCACACACCGGGCGCGGCGCCGGCCCTGCACGAAGCGGAGACCCGGCTCCTGCACCGGCTCCCTCCCGCGCAGCACCCGGCCTTCACCGCCGGCCGCGCGGCGGCGGGCCGCGCCCTGGGCCTCCTCGGCGTCGACGGCCCCGTACTCCGCGAGGGCAGGCGACCGCTCTTCCCGGCGGGCACCCGGGGCTCCATCAGCCACGCCACCGGCCCCATCGGGGCGGCCGTCGCCAGCACCAACCCGGACGTCGTCAGCGTCGGCATCGACCTGGAGCGCACCGACCGGCTCGGCCGCGACGCGGACCGGCTCGTCTGCACGGCGCGCGAACGCCTGTGGATCGCCCGGGCGCGCCGCCCCGAGAGCCGCCTGTCCGTCCTGTTCTCGGCCAAGGAGGCCATCTACAAGGCCCTGGAGGGGATCGCCCCCCGGACACCCGTCTTCCACGACGTGGAGATCCGCCTCGACGACTCCCGACTGGACGTCCGCATCGCCCCGGGACTCCTGCGCGAAGGCCAACGGATCACGGGCTGGTTTCAGCTCCTGCCGGGCCATTACGTCCTGACCACGGCCGCGGTCATCAGGACCGCAAAACCGGAATAAGCCCCTCCACGCCGGCCCATCGCCTTACCCCCGGATACACATCCTTCGATCGGACCGGAATCAACCTTAGGGTCAGTTTCTTGCCATCCCCACACGTGGCATGGAAGTCTTCTTCAAGCATCCGGAGGATAATTCCGTTCACCTGGGGGATCGATGCTTCAATTCAACATCCTCGGACCGCTCGCGATAAAACGCGACGGCCGGGAGATACCCGCACCCCGTGGCCCGAAGGTCCGACAGCTCCTTTCCCTTCTGGTCCTGCAATCCGGCGCGGTCGTCTCCCACGGATCCCTCGTCGACGAACTCTGGAGCAAGGAACCACCCAAGACGGCCCTCCCGACGCTCCGCACCCACGTCTACCACCTGCGGAAGATACTCAAGGAGGGGAGCGGCAGCGCGGTTATGCCGGAACTCCTCCACACCTGGTCCGCCGGCTACGTACTGCGGGTGGAACCGGAACAGGTGGACGCGGAGGCCTTCCGCCGGCTCGCCCGCGAGGGGGAAAAGCTCCTCAACGCCGGTGACCTGCAGGAAGGGGCGTACGTACTCTCCCGCGCACTGGACCTGTGGAGCGGAGGCGTCCTGACGGACGTCACGTGCGGACCGGTGCTGACCCAGCACGTGCAGCACCTCGAAGAGGTGCACATGCGGGTGCTCCAGCAGCGCATCGGGGCGGAAATGCAGCTCGGCCACCACGGCCTTCTCGCCGCGGAACTGAAAAGCCTCGTCACCCGGCATCCCCTCAACGAATGGCTGCACGGACAGCTCATCACCGCGCTCTACCGGAGCGGACGCAGAGGAGATGCCCTGCGCGCCTATCAAGAGCTTCGGGGAATACTGCAGGAAGAACTCGGGCTCGACCCTTCCCGCGCCCTCCAGCAAATGCAGCGCGCCATCCTCTCGGGGGCCGACGGTGAAACCCTCACCCTCATAAGGAACGGGTCGCAGAATTCCCCGTCGGCCGCATTTCCCCGCCTGCCCCAAGCCAGCTGAAGGATTCATCGTGCGCAAGGTGCTCATCGCCAACCGTGGCGAAATCGCAGTCCGCGTTGCTCGGGCCTGCCGGGATGCCGGGATCGCGAGCGTAGCCGTCT
>NZ_JBIWAE010000059.1:0-7572 GCF_044759865.1 Streptomyces sp. NPDC099050
ACCTTCTGGCAGAACCACCACTGGTACTAAACCACCAGCGGAACGCGGGGACACGAAACGCTCGGCCGGACACCCCGGCCGAGCGTTTTCGCATGCGCACTCCGCCCCCGCTGGACGCGCCGCCCGGACGGTCAGTGTGCCTCGGGGTCGATGTTGCAGCTGGCTCGGCGGCGCCCGATGGTGACCAGAGCATGGTGGAGGGCGTCGAGATCGGCACGTCGGACCTCGTGGATGGCCCCCTGGACCGGCTCGAGTCCCGGGCTGATCGCCTCGGCTGCCTCGTGCGGGTCGCGGCGCAGGATGATCCCCGTGGGAGGGTCGAAGGCCCGAAGGGCGCGAACCAGGGTCCGGCGGTCGCGTTCCCCCTGGGCGTCCGGACGGTGGAGGGTGACCACGGCGATGTCCGGAAGGAGCACGCGGGCTTGCGCCAGGGCGACGTCGGCTTCGTGCGTGTGGGCGACGATGCGGAAGTGCGGCCCCGTGTGAATGCACGCACGGAGGGCTTCCAACTCGGCGCCGTCCGTCACACCCGTCACCAGAACGGTCATCATTCCCCCCATTCTTCACGAATTCACCAATTTTGGTAGAGGGGCGGGGTGGGTGGCCGAGTACGGCGCGGTGGGTACGGGGCGGCGAGGCTAACGTCACTGTCATGACATCTGACTCCCTGCGCTCCGTCACCGTCGAGCGGACCGGTCCGGGCATGTTCACTGCGACCAACTCCCGCGGTGACACGATCACCTTCGGCACCGGATCGGGCGGGGGCTTCACCCCCGTCGAACTCTTCCTCGCCGCGATCGGCGGCTGCTCCGCGGCCGACGTGGACGTCGCCACCAGCCGGCACGCCGAACCCACCGAGTTCTCCGTCGCCGTCCACGGGCACAAGGCCGAGGACGCCGGCGGCAACCACATGACGGACCTGGAAGCCGCCTTCACCGTGCGCTTCCCCGCGGGCGAGACCGGCGACCGGGCCCGTACGATCCTGCCTCGCGCGGTGAAGACCTCCCACGACAAGCTCTGCACGGTCAGCCGCACGGTGGAGGCCGGAACCCCCGTCGCCGTAAAGGTCGTCGACGCGGACTGACCAGCCGAAACGGGTGGCAAGGATCCGACCCGGTCGGGTTCGTCCGCTTGGGGCCGCCGAGGCGCTACGTGAGGCCGGGGGCAGGTGGTATCGGCGTCGAAGCCGGCGGTCTGCCGGGCTTCGACGGGGCGCCCGACGCCGCCCGGCCGATCAGCCGGCCGCGGTGGACGCGTTCGCCCAGGAGCCTGCGGGCGAGCAGCACTCGTACGACGACCTCCGCTACGCCGACGGCGGCGAGTCCTTCACCCCGCCCGGCGACGCCTTCACCCCGCCCGGCGCAGCCGGCGCGGCCGCCACCTGAGTCCCATGGCCACCGAGCCTCCGGTCAGGCGGGGCGTGGCCTGATGGGCCATCACGACGAGGCGTCCCGCACCCCGTCATCGCGCGTGAAGAGTGCCTGGACGGTCTCGGTGGCCAGCTCGCGCAGCCAGGCGTGGGCGCGGTCGTTGTCGTAGCGCTGGTGCCACAGCAGGTGTCCGTGCCGATGAGGCGGTGGCGGATGTCGCATGGACGACTGGGCCGTCATCGCCACCTTGGTCAGCGACATCCAGCCCGTACTCACCGTCGTCCACCTGCCGCTGACCGGCGACACCTACACCGCGGTCGCCGGGGGCGGTGCTCGTCTGGGAGGCCGGCCCCTGAAGGTGTCCGCCAAGACCGACCTGGGCGCCGCTTTCATCGCGGCATCCACACCGCCGCCTTGAAGGTCCTCTCGCCGATCGACGGTCCCTGCCAGGCTGCTCAGCGCCACCACCTTCCCCGCCAGGGCGAGTCTCAACTCGCGGAGCGAGTAGGGCGGTTACGTGCGGCATCTCGGGCAGCGGCGAATCCTGCGGGACCGGATGCGCGGCGGCGGAAAGCTCGCCCCGGCTCCGGGCGCGGCGCAGGACCCCGCCCAGCCAGAAGGGCACCGTTCCGCTGGCCAAGAGCCCGTCCCACCACAGCCATTGCGGAAGCTCCAGGGAAATCACGGCGACGAGGACCGCGCCGAGCAGGACGGCGGGCGTACGAGTCCCGCCTCGAACGGCCTCCCGCGCCGCGAGGGCGGGGCCCCGGCTGTGGCGGTCGCCTGCGAATCCGAGTCCGTCAATCCACCAGCTCGGCCGGGCGCCGCGCCCTGTCCGGTGACTGTCGTGCCCTGAACGCCACCGTCCTCCAGTGCCATGACCGATCAGCAGCCCGGCGCGGCCGAAGCCGATCCGCTCCGACGGGCGCGGTGTGCTGACCCAGCGCCACGCGGTGAGCCGAGGGTGTCCCGGCAGTTCGGCGCGGCCGGTGGCCCACAGACACCCCGGCGGCGTGGTGGGCGCGGACCCGGGGCGCCGTCCGGACGGGTCGCCCGGATCCTCTTGGGCGCGGCCCGGGAGGGACCGGTGCGGCCTAACGCGGCGGCCGCCGCCGCCCCGGGCTCAGCTGGCCCGCTACGAGCGCCGCCAGGGCGAGACCGAATCCGGCGAGTTGGCCCGCGGTGAAGGCCTCGCCGAGCAGCAGCGCGCCGATGACCGCCGCGACCAGCGGTGACAGCAGGACGAGCATGGCCGTCGCGGTGACCGGAAGGCGCCCGAGGCCGCGGAACCACAGCACGTGGGCGATGAAGCCGCCCACCGTGCCGAGCCACAGGTAGCCGGCCACCGCGGACCCGTCGAGGTGCGGGGGAGCCCCTTCGAAGACGGCGGCGAGGGGAAGCAGGACGAGTCCGCCGGCCGTGAGCTGCCAGCCGGCGAGCGCCGCCGGGCCGACTCCGGCGGGACGACCCCAGTGCTTGGTGAGTACGATCCCCAGCGCCATCGACCCGGCCCCCGCGAGCCCCGCGAGGACCCCCGCCCCGTCGAGCCGCGCGTTCGGTCCGAGGATCACGAGCCCGACGCCGGCCACTCCCGCGATGCCCCAGCCGATCCGCCAGGCCGAGACCCGTTCCCGCAGCACCGCCACCGCCAGCCCCGCGACCATGATCGGCTGGACGGCGGCGAGGGTCCCCGCGACACCGCCGGGAAGCAGCTCGGCGGCCACGAACAGGAACGCGTAGACAGCGCTGATGTTGAGGGTGCCGAGCACCGCCGCCTTCCACCACCACGCGCCGCGCGGCAGTACCCGGGCGACCAGCACGAGCAGCAGCCCGCCGGGCAGCGACCGCAGCAGCGCGGCGAACAACGGGTGCTCGGGCGGCAGGAGTTCGGTCGTCACCGCGTACGTGGTCCCCCAGGCGGCCGGCGCGAGCGCGGTGGCGGCGATCAGCGCGACCGCGCCGCCGGCCCGGCGCCGCACGGCTGCGGTGCGTGTGGTGGGCGCGGGCGGCTGGATCTGCTGCCGGGGCGGGGAAGCGGTCATGCGGGAAGTCTCTGTCCACCGCGATCCATGCGTCCAACACATGATTGTCATCGAACCGATCGCGGAGGAAGATGGATCACGTGGAACTCCGACAACTCCGGTACGTCGTCGCCGTCGCGGAGACCCGTAACTTCACCCGGGCCGCCGCGCGTTGTTTCGTCGCCCAATCGGCGCTGAGCCGCCAGATCGGGAACCTGGAGCGCGAGCTGGGGGCGAAGTTGTTCGCCCGGACCAGCCGGCGGGTGGAGCTCACACCGGCCGGCGAGGCCTTCCTCATCGCTGCGCGGCAGTGCCTGGAGGCCGCCGAGCGGGCCGTGACCGACGCGGCCGCGGCGGTGGGTGAGGTCCGTGGCCGGCTGCTGATCGGGACCGTCCCCACGGTGGCCGCGGTCGACATCTCCGAGGTGCTCCAGCGGTTCCGGGAACGGCATCCTCAGGTGCGGGTGGGCCTGCACGTCGGCGCCAGCGACGCCATGACGGCCGAGGTGGCCGCCGGTGACCTGGACGTGGCCTTTCTCGGACTGCCGGCCGGCCACGAGCCGCGGGGCGTGGCCGCGCTGGAACTCGCCCGGGAACAGCTCGTCGCCGTGGTCTCACCCGCGCACGAACTCGCGGACCACGACCGGGTCAGCCTCCACCAGCTGGCCACTTCTCCCTTCGCCGACTTCCCGGCCGGATCCCCGGGCCGGGTGCAGAGCGACCGGGCCTTCGAAGCAGCGGAGTTGGAGCGCGAAGTCGCCTACGAAATGATGTCCGTCGACCTGATGACGCGCATCGTGGGCCGAAACCTCGCCGTCGCCCTCCTCCCCGCCGCTGTCGCCCGTGGCAACCCGTCGGTCCGCGCCCTCCCGATCACCGACGGACCGAGCCGCGTCGAGTACCTCGTCTGGAGCAGCTTCAACCCGACGCCCGCGACCAGGGCCTTCCTCTCCACGTTCCGCCCGTGACCCCGCCAAGGCCCGACCGACCCGGGATCACCGGCCAGGGGGGAGGCGCCCGGCGGGCCACGGAGCCACTCCGTGGCCGGGCCCCGAGCCACCGCCGCTTGTACCAGCGGGCGGGGCCGGCCGCCGCCCGCTGGGGGCTCAGGCGGGTCAGGCGTCCTCTGCCCGGGCCGTGCGGTCCGTCACCACCCGCAGGGTCACGGCAGCCGCGACTCCCGCCACCAGACCCCAGGTCAGGGCGGCCGGAACGCCGCTGCCGAGAACGGCGAACAGGCGCGGAGCCCCCGAGGGCGCGCCCGAGTCGGCCGCCTCCATCAGGACCCGCAGCAACTGGCTCGCCAGCAGGCCCAGGACGGTCGCGCAGACCGCGCCCACTGCCATGGCCGGGACAGTGACGCGGGTGAGCAGCCCCGGCAGCCTGCGCAGAGCCCCCCACACCACGGCGAGCAGCGCCACGTCGGGGACGCGGTTCAGGAGCCAGCTGCCGATCGACCCGCCCTCCGGCCCTGCCCATCCGCCGAGCAGCAGCCACAGCCGAAGGAGGTCGCCGGGGTCGGACAGCAGCCCGGTGGCCGTGGAGGCCTCCTGGATGGCGGCGGCGACGGTCTGGTAGGACAGGACCACCAGCGACACGGCGATCAACGAGGTTCCGACGGTGGCGGCCAGCCGGGCCGCACACGCCGGTACGACAGCGTGTGGCAGCGGGCCCGCGCCCTTGACGGTGACCCGGGCCGGCAGCACCGTTGCCGCCGCCGCGAGCAGGGCGGCCACCACCAAGACCTGGGCTCCGGAGGAGATCACACTCGCGATCTGGGGGAGGAAGCGGTAACTTCCGTGCCCTTGCCCGGCGATCAGCCAGGGCGCGGAGACGGCCCTCGCCAGCATCCCGGCCACCAGCCCCCAGGCCCAGACGGCGAGCAGCGCCGCCCACGCGCGGCCGCGCAGCGGCGGGAGCCTGCGGACCAGGAGCAGCGCCCCGGGTACGAAGAAGGCGAACACCGCACCGAACCGGATCTGGATCGCGGTTTCGTACAGCGAGAGGTAGCGGGCCGAATCGCCGGTCCCGACCGCGTAACCGCCGCCGTCCCCGTCCCCGTCGCCGTCGCCTGCGCCGTCTGCGCCGGGGGGATCGTACGACCAGGGGGCCAGCCAGTGTTCGAGTTCGCGGGCGGTCCCGGTGCCGAGGACGCGGCTACTGCCCGGCAGGTGCAGTGCGGCCGCGCTCGCCCCCGCCCACCACAGGAGCGCCGCCAGGAACAGCCCTCCGACCAATGCCGGTATCGCCGCGCGCCGGTATGTCATGTACTGCCCCCGCTTGGTCGTGCACCCCGTGTACTCGCTGATCAGCGGGAGAGTACGGGGTGGCGATGACACGGCGGAAAGGCACCCCGATGCTGTTCCCGCCGGGTTGGCCGGCGGCGAGGGAGCACAAGCAGCGGCGCAGCAGCCCGGCGGACACGATCGCCGTCATCGGGGAGGGCGAGCTCCGCGGGGACGCCATCGTCCGGAGCACGGCTACCGGCTGCGTCCGGGTCCGGGTCCGGGTCCGGGTGACCTTCAGGTTCCTCGCCCGGTTGAGCTGGCATGAGAAAGACGATGTACGCACTGACGGCGGCGGCAGCCCTCGTGATCGCCGCCTCGCCCGCGCACGCCGACGCGAAGGTCGAGGACGGCAGGGTGGGCTTGTCCGTTCGTGGCAAGGGCCTGCGGGTCGATGACGTGGGCGCCTACATGGAAGGCCACGGCACCGGGGTACGGGCACGCCTGATCACCTACGACCCGGACGGGTTCCGCTCGGCTCTCACCGGGTGGAAGGATGCCACCCCGGTGAGCGCGGCCCTGACCAAGGGATCCATCGTCGGCTGGAAGTGGAGGGGCGGGAAGAAGTTCGCCCACGGCACCCGGTTGTGCGTCGAGTTCAACATCGTGCAGGGAGAGCCCTGTGCGGTGATTCACCGGTAGTGCGCCTTCTCGGCATCACGGAGGCTACCGCCATGCGCGAGGTCACCACCGTCGCTCACCCCGAGCACACGGCGCACCTACTCAAGTGACGTGTCATCAGAGGTCACCCATCCAGAAGGGCGGATCGTTGGGGCCACGGTCGGACTGAATGGCCGCGTGGCGCCGTCGGCCGGCCAGATCCGGTTCGAGCTGAACCAGGACGAGTGCTCCTCGACTAACTCGGCACTGCGTTCGTCGAGGAGCACCAGGGCGTCGTCCAGCAGTCCGGCTTCGTGCAGCAGGTGGATGATGCCTTCGAAGAGGCAGGCGTCGTGGTGGTCGAACGTCGGGCGACCCACCTCGACGGCTTCCTCGATCCGGCCCTGGCGGCCCAGCAGTTCGATCAGAGGCCGGCGGAACCGGTCCGGATGCTCGGCGATGGCGATGGAGTTCCTCAGTGCCGCCTCGGCCACATCTGCCTGTCCGTCGTCTTCGACGCCCGGGCGTAGTACGCGAGCGTCTCACCCGTGTGCTCGCCGGTGCCCAGTACGCGCAGTTCCTCCAGGCGCCCATGGCGCCGCAGGAGCTCGACGTAGGCGATCAGTGTGTTCTGAACCGCGAAATGCCCGGCCGCGATGTTCGCCCCGGGCATCCGTGCGGCCTCGTCGGCCTGGCCCGCGCGCTCCAGGACCTGGGCTTGGAGATCTTGCGCGTTGCCGGGTGAAAACCCCATCGCTCCTCGCCGCGGGCCCCGCGGGCCCGCTCGGCGCGTGGCGCGATCAGCTCCAGAACCTGTTCATCACGGCCCTGGCTCTCTGTCAGCTCGACGACGGTGGCCGGAAGCCACTCCTTGTCCAGATGCGGCGTGAGTACGGGCATCGCCTCGTCTGGCCCGCCTGCCTCGGCCAGTGGTTCCGCGAAGTCGTGGTGGCACACCCCATCAGGGGCAAGGCCTTCCTCGTCCGGGCGGACGGCTTCCAGAGCCTGCCGTCTTCACGGCCTGAGCGTACGGGTGGCCACTGACAGGCCGCATCGGTGAGGCACCGCACCGATGTCAAGGGGTGCTTGGGGGTGTTGGCCGAGTCGGCCGCTTGGGTGGCGGAGTTCGGCGCCCTTGGCGGACTGGGCTGCCCGTCTGGCGCAGCCATCGGCCTTGCCGGACGCGCAGGGGGCGGCGCGTACCGTGCGGTACGAGGGCCCGGAGGCTCTCGTACCGCACGGCTCTGAGTGCGTCCCCCCAGGTTCAGTGCCCGGCGCCCAGCCAACTGACGATCG
>NZ_JBIWAE010000060.1:0-6702 GCF_044759865.1 Streptomyces sp. NPDC099050
CTGAACGCCTTCGACATCACCTTCGACGGCCGGCTCTCAGCCGCCCGCCGCTGAACCCCTAACAACTCCAGAACCACCGTTCGCTGGACGGACCCGTTGTCGGAGATGGAGTTCCTGAAGGCCCGGCTGCGGTTGCGTGGAGTTCCCGTCGACGTGGATCGGTAGCTGTCCTCGGAGGACTGCACGTCAGCTGCGGACCGGCGGTGCCACCATGGGAGATCCGCAGGAGAGCGGTCAGGGACGCCGCGATCCCAAAATTGCTCGGAACTGGTTCCAACATGAATGGCAATCCACCGCAGGTTGCAAGAAGCGTGACCTGGGCGGCCCCCGGCGGGACGCGAAGAGGCCCCCTCTACCTTGGCCCGATGATGGATGCGGATGCGCGTGACTTCCGGGTCGGCGACGTGTTGTCGATCGCCTGCCCCTTCACGCCGGCCAGAGTCGAGCAGGGTGTGACCTGGGACACCGTGTCCGTGCGCTGGCCCTGGTGGGAAATCGACAGCGACAGCGACTTCATCCACTGGAACGGCGTCGTTGCCTTGGGCGTGGACACCGGCGAGTACGTCGCGCCTGAAGTGCAGGCGGAGCTGTTCCGTACCGAACCGCCGCCCCACCATCTGAAGGTGGGAGACATCTGCCGGGTTGGAGTGCCGCCGACCGTGGTGCATGTGACGGCCGTGGATCACCATGACCCGCCCCTTGAGACGGGCTGGTTGCCCCGCCCGCGACAGACGGTGTCGGTGCTGCGCCGCGGCGTGTCCTACCGCGAGTTTCCGGACGGGAGCCATCTCGACGGCTCGGGGTACACCATGCATCCCGACGACGGGATCCCGTTCGACTTTGAACTGTTGATGCGGCCGTACGCCCACCTCGACCTGGGCGACGAGGTCGCCGACGCCACTGGACGGGCATGGCGGTTCGACGGCCCCTGGGAGTGGACGCCCTTCGATGGCGAGCCAGTCGGCGCGGGACCCGAGTGGCCACTCGTCCTGCTCACCCGCGCAGGAGCACCATGCTCCATCGAGCAAGCCGAGACAGTGGCCGCGAGCACCGCGAACGGCTCGCACCAGGAGACGGTCCGAGACTGGATGTCACTCACGGGGGCCTCCCCGACGCCCTGACCGGCGGCCTCGCCTCCGCCGTCGACTTCCTGAGCATGGACCGCCCACATCAGCCCTCTGTCGCAGTTCCGCAGGTCAACGGCGTGCAAGATTTAGCGTTCTAGTTGTCCGCCGGGGCCAACTACAGCGCTAAGTCACACTACGACACCGGCGAGGAGTACGTCCTGGTCGAGCCCGCCGAGCTGGACGAGATCGCCCCCGGCCGCTCCCAGACTCTGGACATCACCAGCTTCGTCGACCTGGACGATGTCGAGCCGATCTTCTTCGACAAGACCTACTACCTGGGCCCGCGCGGCAAGGAGTACGCCAAGGTCTACGCTCTCCTACAGAAGGCACTCTCCACCGCGAACCGCGCCGGCGTTGCCACCTTCGTGATGCGCGGCCGCGAGTACCTCGTCGCCCTCAAGGCCGACGACGCCCACGGAATCCTGACCGTCCACACCCTCCACTGGGCAGACGAGATCCGCGACCCCACAAGGAGATCCCCGACTTGCCCGGCGCCGTGAAGGTCTCCGAGAGGGAAATGAAGATGGCCGAGCAGCTGATCAACGCCCTGGCCACGGAGTGGGACCCCGATTCGTTCCGGGACACCTTCCAGGAGAAGGTCACCGCGCTCATCGAGGCGAAGAAGACCGGCGAGAGCGTCGAAAAGGCCGAGCCCCCGGCGAAGGCCACCGGCGCCGTCGACCTCATGGAGGCCCTTCGCGCCAGCGTCGAGCAGGCCCGCAGCCCGAAGGACTCCCGCGAGAAGGCCGCCACCACGGCAAGCCCGCAGAAGAAGGCGCCGCCCGCGAAGAAGCGCATCAGCTCGAAGGGCAAGTCCCTGCAGTCGCTGACGAAGGCCGAGCTCTACAAGAAGGCCGCGGCCGCCCACTTGCCCGGCCGCTCCTCCATGACCCACGACCAGCTTGTCGAGGCGCTCGCGAACGGGAGAAGCCGACGGAGTCGGACCTGATTTGGCGCCGGCTGGCGCGGGCGAGGCGAACTTCGGACCGGCTGAAGAGAGGCCCGGTCCGGTCGGGCGCGAGGCGGGCCCTGGTCCGCACCCAGCTCGCCACCCCGGTCGCCCACGGCGTCTACGCGGCAGGCTCCTTCCTCAAGCTCGCCGAGACCGGTGCGAACGGCGGGGCGCTGCTACGGGAGACGCTCGCGTTCCTGCGCGACGAGGTCGGCGCCGCGGTCTACGTCGCCAGCTAAACCGACGGCGAAATCTCCATCACCCAGTACGCCGACCGCCCCACCGCCCCCGCCGTCCACGAATGGGTCGACTTCCGCGAAGCGGCCCACGCCTCCGCCGTCGGCAAAGCCCTCCTGGTCCAGCTCGACGACGACGAGCGTCGCGAACACCTGAACCGCCACCGGATGGAGGCCTTCACCCCCCACACCATCACGAGCCTCGAAGTCCTTTTCAGTGAACTCGACGCACGACACCCCGGCGAACCCCTCCTGGACCTGCAGGAGTACGCGCTGGGGACCGTCTGCGCCGCCGTCCCCATCCGCACCGGCACCGAACCCGAGTGCGTAGCGCTTTCGTTGCCCACCCCGGACCCCCACAAGCTCCACCAGGCCGCCCGCGTTCTGCGCAACGAAGCGATCGCCGTGCTCCTGGCACTTCTCGTCGGAGGCACAGGCCCGACACCACCCAGCGAACCCGGAGTTCCCTGCGCCGTGATACACCGCTAGCCAGCCCCTGCGAACGTCACCCGCGAGGTTGTCCCGGCGTGGGTGATCTGTGCGGGAGCAGCTCCCCCTGCCGCACGCACCTATGGATCCCGGATATTGGCGGCTTATCCGGGATCCACCTGGCGGCCGTGGCGAGATTGCCGGGGCGGCCGGACGGCGGGCGCCGACAGCCGAGCGCGCCACATCGGAGAGGACGGCATTCCCGTCGGGTAAAGGCATTGCTCGGAGTGGACCGCCTGTGGCTATGTGATCGGCATGTACCTGAACATGGGCTTTGAGCGTGAAGCGATGTGTCCGCACGCCGAGTGCGGACGTGGCGTGGTCATGAATCTGGAGAGCTTGGCTGTCGTCCACCCGCTCCACACGGCCATCGACTTCCGCAGGGACCAGGTGTACGACCCGAGCGCCAACCTCGGGGAACGGGTCACCCAAGAGGTCTGGAGCTGCTCGTACTGCAAGCGCGTCACCGTCGAACTCGTCTGGTCGGAGAAGCCTGAGGAACACGCCGCCTCGGACGACGCTCATCACTTCATTGAGATGGTGCGGCGGACCGCCTTCCCCAAACCCGCCCCCCGGGCCCTGCAGCTGTCGGTCCCGGACCAGATCCGAAGCCTGTTCGACGAGGCGGCACTCACGGAGGCTGCCGGTGCGGTGCGGTGCGGTGCGGTGCGGTGCGGTGCGGTGCGGTGCGGCTGGCCGGAGCCGGGTACCGGGCCGTTGTTGAGGAGATCTGCAAGGACCAGGGCGCCGTCGGGAGGACGCTCTACGACAAGATCACGGATCTGGGTTCCAAGCTGTCCCCCAGCTTGGCCAATGCCCTCCACGAAGCCCGCATGGTGGGCAACGACAGTCTCCACGACGGTCTCGCCTACTCTCGGGCGGAGCTGGCCGACGTCGCCGAACTGGTCACCGAGGTGTCCGTCATCCTCTACGTGCAGCCCGCCGAGCGGGCTGCCATGGCCTCTGCTCGCGCAGCTCGCCGTGCCGCAGCCAAGGCCGTGAATCCTTGAATCGTCGGCGCTGCGGGGCGTGATCCTCTGCCCTCCCCCAGCGACCAATCGGGTCCCGCGCGGGCGGCGAGTCCGTCGAACGGATCCAGCCTGACCTGATCATCCCCACCGGCAAGCGCAAGGGACGAAACCCTCCGTCACGAGCATCTACCGGGCGCTCGCCGAAAACCACAAGGCCCAGGCGTACCCCGACGCCGTCGAGACGGCCCAGGCCGACTTCGCGGCCCTGCGGCAGCGCTCAGCGACCGCGCCCACCCGCTCATAGAGAAGGCGCTACTGACCGTTCCAATCCTCCCCAAGGGCCGTCTTGCCCTTGCCCTCCGGGGGCGTAGTCCTGGAGGCCGCCGCGTGCCTGGTCGTCGCCGACCACGGGTCAGATCGTGCGCGTGCAGACCGAGCGGGTGCAGGACGTCCTTGCCACGATGTTGCCGTTCTCGTCCATCATCTCGATGACGACCCGCTGGACCCCGCCGGGGAGGGGGATGTAGAACGGCTGGTTGAGGACCTGATTCGGGCCGCCGGCGTATGCCCAGGGGCTGCAATAGCCTTGATCCTTCGCGCTGCCGTTGTAGGCGTCGGCGCAGATCGCGCGCTGGCCGCTGGCGGCGTGCACGACGCCGCTGAAGGACGCCGTGTAGCCGCTCGTAAAGTGGATCGAGCCCGACGTCTGGCTGTTGCCGTACGTCATGGCGAAGGGCCTGTTCACGTCGCCGGTGGCTGCCTGCGCCGGTGCGGCGGCGAAACCGAGCGCCGCGGCAGCCGCGATGGTGGTTGTCAGGAGAGTCTTGCGCATGTTCGGCACCTTCTTCGTCGGACGGGATTCGGTGGACGAGCGTGAGCGACCGACATCATCGTGCCTCCCGGCGACCGCGGGCAAGGGCGCCACTTGCTCTCCGGGGCGGCTTGTCGGTCGCTCAGGTACCCCTCCGGGGGGATGCCAGGATCCGCCAGGAGGTCCGGACGGTCTGTGGGTCCTGTGCCCAGCTCACTGTGGATGCCCCGGTAACAGTCAAGTCGGCGAGGTAGAGCGCGGCATCGGCGTAGTACGCATGGTCGCCGTCGTCTGTGAGGTCATGCAGCCGGGCGATGGTCTGCGCGACCGCGTCGGCTTCTCCGCGGAGGGTGTGGTGGAGGGCCAGGGCGAGTTCAAGTAGCGGCGCCGCGGCAGCGATGCCTGCGGCGGCGATCTCGGCCCGTAGGTGTTCGCCGCGGTCACCGAGGTCACCGCCGGCGTCGCGGACGAGTCCGGCCACCTTTGCGGTGAGGCTGGTGGCGCGTTGGTCGAGTCCGGCGAGGAGCTCTTCGGCGAGGACGAGTTCCTCGTCGGCGCGGGCAGGGTTGTTGAACGCGGTCGTGAGCGCGAGGTGCGTCTGTGCGATGGCCTGCTCGCCTGCGTTGCCGTGGGCCTCGGCCTCCGTGCGGGCTGCCTGGTAGGCGGTGGCGGCCCGGTCCATGTCGCCGTGGGCGAACCAGATGTCTCCGAGGACCCGGTGGCCGCGGCCGGGCCAGCCGAGGGTTTCGGCGGTGGCGAGCGCGGTGGGGAAGTCACCGGCAGCGCGTGCAAGGTGGGCGAGGCCGCGGGCGGCGTCGGGGGCGTAGCGGCCTCCGCCTTCGGCGACCTGGCGCATGCCTTCGCGGGATTCTCGGTTCTGGCCGAGGTCGCGGTGGGCCTTGGCCCGGAAGTAGATGGCCATCTCGGCGAGCTCGGCTGGCAGCAGCTCGGTCGCGAGCACCGCAGAGAGGCGCTCGGCGGTCCGGGCGCGGTGTTCGTGCTGGCGACGGGCCAGGGTGCTGAACAGTTCGGCCAGCGCGCCAGCGGCCGAGGCGTGGGCCTCGTCGCTGTCCCGCGCGGGCAGGGGGAGGGGCTCCCACCCGTAGTCGGCGGTGTACGCGAACGCGGCGTCGGCGAGCCAGCCGAGGGCAAGGTCGTGGTCGCGGGCGAGCGCGAGGCCTTGGCGCAGACAGCCGGTCAGGAGCCGGCGGTCGGGGCCGGTGCCGGCTGCCCACTGGGCGCCGAGTGCGGCCAGGGCCCGTCCGGCCGCGGCCCTCCAGTCGTCCTCGGTCCAGCTGTCGTCCGTTGCGTCGTCCGCGGTGCGCAGGGTGGAGCGGATCAGTGCATGCAGGCTGTACGGCCACAAGCCGAAGGGGTCTTCGCGGACCAGGGGCCGCTCGGCGAGGCGTGCGGCTGCGGCCTGGTGGGGGAGGGCTGCGGTGGTGGTGGCCAGTTCCAGGTCCCAGGCATCGGGCAGGCTGACGGAGCGCAGGACGTGCCGCTCGGGCTCGGTGAGGTCAGCCAACGTCCGTGCCAGCAGGGCGGGGAAGTCGGCGTCGAAGACCTCGGCCGCGGGGGTTCGGCCGGTGCGCCTCAGTTCGAGGAAGCGCAGGACGGCGAGGTCGAGGTAGAGGGGCAGGCCGTGGGAGCGCTCGCAGATCACGGCCCGCAGCTCGGCACTGATCAGCGGCTGGCCATTTTGGACCAGGCGGCGGGCCAGGAAATCGTGGCAGTCTTCGGGCGAGAAGTCGCCGATGAGGATCTGCCTACCGCCCCCAGTGCCGGCGGCGGCGCGGGGTTCGGGCATCGTGGGTGCGTGCAGGCTCGGCCAGGCCATGGGTCCGGTGAAATCGAGCTGCCCTTTCAGGGCCGGGTCGGCCCACTGCAGGCGCGAGCGGCCAGGGAGGGCGTCGCTCAGGTCCAGGCTGTCGGCCAAGAGCGAGAGAGCGGCTACCGACAGGGCCAACCTCCGTACCCGTACGCACTGACGACGCCACCGTCCGCGCAGGCCGTGCCCGCGTCCTAGACGAGTCATTCCGATGTGATCAGTGGTCGTAGGCGATCAAGGATCGTGTGACGGGTTGGCCGGTCTTGTGGTTGTGCCAGATCGCGGCGG
>NZ_JBIWAE010000061.1:0-5438 GCF_044759865.1 Streptomyces sp. NPDC099050
CGACGCGTGTGGATCAACGATCCGGCCAAGCGCAGGGAACCCGCACAACAAGCTTCATAGCACCCCAACCGTCTCACTTGACTTGAAATCTTCCGAGGCGACCTGATTGGGTAAGGCGCGAAACCCCCCGGCAGGGACCCAAGGAACCAGGCCGACGCACCCCGCCGCTACCGGGTCCAACCGCTGGCTCCCTGCCCGGCCAGCAGCCTGGGAATCTGCACCAGACTGACCAGTAAGAACGTCATAGCCTGTCACCACTAAGAACGCGGCAACCTGTCACCACCACAACCGACATGAAGCTTTCACCAGTACAAACGACACACCGCGGTCAGTGACACATCGCTGTTCCCCCAGTGACAACGAACCGCAGATTCGCACCCCCAGCGGTGCCCGACTGGACGAACACCCGCCCACGATCCCCTTCAGTAATAGCGACCGGCCCGAAAGCGACGGTCTTGAGGTCCATCGCCCGGATAGCCTCCCCGGTCTTCAGGTCCCACACGTGGACACCGGCTTCGTAGCGCCGCGTGACCCGGTCAAAGGCCTCGCATCCCTCTCCCCCTTCCCCGCAGGTCCCCCCGGTCAGGCGCCGGAGGCCGTGCCCGCCTCGCGGGCGGCGTGCCGCTGGACTTCCTCCGAGGGCGCCACCAGCGGCCCCGCCACAGGTGGGGCCGGCTCCGGCCGCCACATGGCGCCCCGGCACAAGGTGGCCACACCTACCGTGCCGCCCAGAATCGACAGGACGAAGTCCGCCTGCACCAGACCCAGGTGGCCCGCCCGCCAGGCGGCCGCCAGCAGCACGCTGGTCACCAGCAGGCCCTCGATGCCGATCCGGTCCCGGGCCGACAGCGCCCACCAGGCCGCCCGTACCCGGTCCGCGCGCGCCCGGACACCCCGCCACGCACGTTCGAGGGGAGTTCTGGCCGTCACCGTGCGCGGCCTGTCCCCTTGACGCGCGAGGCGGCCTGCCGGTGGGCGGGCACCGCGGCTTCGGCCGGAGCGGCCTGTCCCGGGGCCGCCCCGCCGGACGTTGTGGTGGAGCGGGAGCGGGCCGCCCCTGGTGACACCCGCACCCGGGAGACCGGTCCCGGCGGCGGTGTGGTCAGGGCATGGTGTGTCTGCTCGACCAGGCGTCCCACCAGCGCGGAGGCCGGCCCCTGCTTCCAGGAGGTGTCCGTGCCCAGGCGCGCCAGGTGCGCGCCAAGGGTTTTTTGGCCCTGGCTGTCGCCGAGCTGCTGCATCCGGGCGGCCAGCAGCGGCCAGTTACGGGCACCGATCAAGAGGCCCGCCTCGTGCTCGGGCAGCACGTCGTTGACCATCGACACCATCGCCGCGTGCGCGGCCGGCTCGACGCCGAGCTGTTCCAGCGCTTTCGCCCTGTCCCCCAGGTTCAGGTCCAGGGGAACCTTCAGGCCCTCGGTCAAGGGCCCCCAGGAACGGCGCGCGTCCTCGCTCACCACCACCGCCGGGACCGGAGCAGGTGCCGGAGCCGGAGCCGGGGCGGCAGGAGCAGCGGCCGGGGCTGGGGCGGGAGGAGCAGCAGCGGCCGGGGCGGGGGCGGGGGCGGGCGGCGCCCATGGGTCGATGGCCTCTCGCACCGGCGCCGCGGTAGCGGGCGCGGTGCCCGGAGCGGGGGCGGGTGCGGGGACCCGGGTGCCAGCCGAAGCCGGGGCGGGGGCGGGAGTGGCGGCTGCCGGTGCGGGCGCGGGTGCGTGGGCGGCGGCCGCGGTGGTGACGGCGGCAACGGCCTGGTCGACGCCCGCTCCGGCGGCATGCGCGTCCACGAGAATCCGGGTGACGTCGATGCCCTTGGCGTCAAGTCGGCCCATCGCGGCCGCGATGTCCGGCCACGCCGGGGAGGACAGGATCGCGTCGCGCACCATGCCCTCGGGCATCGTCTTCTTCAGGAGGTCGGCCCACTGGTCGGTGCCCTCCGCCTTCGTGCGGGCCGCGTTCGCCACGACGGCCTGGTGGACTCCGGCGGTCATGCGGCCCATCTGCGGCAGGAACGTGCCGAGGTCGACACCGGCCTGCTGGAGGCCGACGAGCTGGCGGGCCATCACCGGCCAGTCCTCGCCCCGCATCAGCTCGGCCAGGACGTCGTCGCCCAGGACGCCGCGCAGCTGGTCGGCCGACCAGCCCGGCGCCATCTTCTCCGCGTCCTCGCCGAGTTCCTCCTCCTTGCCCGTGAGGCGTTTCTGGGTGGCGCGGCGTACGGCGTCGGTGATGGTCATCATCAGCCGGTAGGCCATCGCGGCGGTCTGCGCGGCCTCCCCGAGCGCTTCGGCGAACGGCTCGGGCTGGGGCGGGTACGACATCGGCAGGAAGCTCCCTCGGGTGGGGGTCAGCGCGTACGGGCGGGGCCCGGCCGTCCGGGATCCGGGCGCGGCCGGACCGGTACACCGGTAACGGGTGTGGCGGTCGGCAGGCCACGGCCCGCGGTGCGCACCACCCGACCGGTACGCGGCTTCGCCGTCGGTGGCGGGGCTCCGGTCAGGCCGGCTGCCTCCCGCAGCAGGACGGCCGCCTCCGAGGCGGCTTTCGCCTGCGCGCGGAAGGCCTGCGCGCGGTGCCAGTCGGCGGCGGCCTCCACCGCCTCCACGAGCGCGATCAGCAGCGTCAGTACCACCGCGGCGCCGCCGCCCCGGGCCGCGCGCGGGGCCCGCTCCAACGCCCGGGTCGAGGCGCGCCATCCGGCACGCGCGCGGCCCTCAAGGCCAGTTGAACGAGCGCCGTGGTCGGCGGCACGGCGGGAGGCGTACGCGAACGACCAGAACAGCCCCGACACGCTGATCGCCGTCTCCGCCGCTTTCAACCGCAGCAAGTCCGACAAGGACCCGGCCGAGTGGCTGCCCTCCGACGGCGGATGTCACTGCACCTACGCCGCGAACTGGGTGGGGACGAAGCTCCGCTGGGACTTGGCCGCCGACGAGAACGAGGTCCAAGCCCTCCTCGGGCTCGCCGAGGACTGCCCCAGCACCACCGTCGTCTACGAGACCGCTCCGTAAAGCCTTCCGGATCCTGGACTTCAGCGGCAGGGAATCAAACCGCCCGACCTTTGGATGAATGGCTGGGCAGCACAGCACCAGAGCTCCGGTGGATGAGGTGGACTTTCACTTCCATCTCATCCGACCGGAGCTTGTTGGGGTCGCGGCAGAACCAACCGAACTAATCCTCAGCTCAAATCAATCCGAGCCCCGAACAACACCCATGACGCAATTTGACATAATATGCCTCACTTAGAGGCGAGCATTAAATAACAGGCTTCAAATAGCGACCCCAAATTTGTGCCTTTCGATATGGCCCGTCACCGTCACTGTCATACTGAGGCTCATCAAAGGTCACCCAGTATGTCATTTCTCCATCCTGCGCCATCGCGTGCTGCACAGGCTCCGGGTCTCCCAGGTTGCTAATTTCTCCCTGAAATTCAACCCGCCAAGGACCAGCCCATGACGAATCTTGGATTACCGTTACCCGAGTTCCAGGCATAAGGAATGGAAGTCGACCCGAATGAGATTCATTCGCTTCAGCCACCAGAGCGGTCCTTAAACTTGAAGTCCTGCGCTTGCATTGTTCGTTCGTTGTAAACGTAGTGCACTTCAACCCCCTTGACCTTCATCTCCTTTTTAACCCATCCGTCCTCGGCAGGCCAGCGCGGGTCCTTCATGACTGTTGGAAGGGTATTGCCATAGGAAGGGTTCTCCTTGGCTAGGTCCATCGCCTCCTGCTCGTTTCGTCCCCCTGCCGAGGTACGGCCTGTCGACGCCGACTCAGCTTCGCGAAGGGCGTTGCCGAACCCATTGTTGAAACGCCGCGCACCATCAGCTGAGGTATAGGCACCCCCAACAATCAGCCCCGTTGACGCCACGATGGCAGGTGCGCCGGCAAGGCAGCCGACACCTGTGATGCAGATCGCGCCACCGGCCACGTCACCGCCTGCACCGGCAGCCATCATCGCCAGACCACCTGCGGTCTCTGCCGCCCCTATCCAGACATCGGGCTCGCTGAAAATCGCCTGAACGTAGACACCCGTGGTGTGGGCGGCATCCTTCATCCATTCAGGGATCCAGCTGTCGTCGTCCCTGTCCGGGACAGAGTGTTGTTTGAGCCAGGCTTCCTTCTGCGCCTTCCACTCGGCCAGCTCCGCCTGCTGCTTGACGATCACCGCTTGCCTGGCATCCACGGCATCTTGCTCTGCGGCTTCAGAATCCTTGCCTGCGGCGGTCGCAGATTCTCGGGCCTTTGTGGCAGCAGCCGCGGCCTGGTCTGCACTTTCGCGTGCTTGATTGGCGGACTTCTGCGCCCGCGTGGCGGAGTTTACCGCGCTTTCTGCAGCCTTCCTGGCATCGGATTCCGCTTTTCGCGCCGTCCTCGCAGCTGCTGCCGCCTTTGCCGCCGAGGATTCGGCCGCCGTAGCGGACTTGTCAGCGTCGGCAGCAAATCCCTTAGCCTCGATTGCCGAGTCCTGAGCCTGCTTTGCGTACTTATCAGCCAGGTCCTTGGCCTTGTTCGCAGTCGCGGCTGCCCGGTTCGCTTCGAAGGCATCCTTTTGAGCGGTGGCCGCGATGCCCGCAGCAGTGGAGATCAATTGCTCGACCTGCGCAATATGGGTGGTGGCAAGTCCATCTTTGCGGTCTGCTTTGTACTGCCCCGTCTCAATGAATGCGTGCAACAGGTCCGCAGGGCCTTCGAGAGCGACACGTGCCGCCGTCTTGACCTCGGGCCCGCCAACACTGACCAGCTGGGTGGCACGAACCCGCTCGTCCTCCGTACGGGCCAAGTACTGGCCGACGTTCAGGAAGTCACGGTATGTGTCAATCTTCTCCGAGTTGAGTGCCACCCGTCCTTTGTCCTTGAGGACCGGACCACCAGTTGACGTGATCTGGGTGATACGCAGACGCATGTCATCGGCCACAGCTTGATACTGGCCAGCTGTCAGGAATGCATCGATCTTGCCCTGATCCCCGGTCAGGGCCTGGGCTGCCGCAGTGCGTAGTTTGGAGGTCTTGGCGTTTACTGCCAGGTCCTGCACACGCTCACGGGCGTCCTGTTGCTTGCCGACCTTGCGCGTGGTGCGTATGTAGTCGGTGACGGCCTGATCGGAGCCAGCTAGCGCGATGATGGCAGCATTCGTGCTCCATGCGCCGCTGGCCTTCAGAGTCCGCAGGGCAATCTTACGCCCCTTTGCCCCGATGTCCTTGGTATCCGCTCCGGGCTGCCCCGCCTCAACTGTCAGTGCCTGGGCGTCGACTTCCAGAGACTGGGCCTGCTGGACGACTGCGGCCTGGGTCTTGGCACGCTGATCGGCCTGCGCTGTGAGGTCCCTGGCCTTTTCCAGCCCCTCTGGGCTTGCTTCGCTTTGACGGACATCCGAGATAAGGGGCTTGGGCCCCGGAAGGATGATGTCCATCATGGAGAGCATGGCGAAGAAGAAGGTG
>NZ_JBIWAE010000062.1:1753-4970 GCF_044759865.1 Streptomyces sp. NPDC099050
ATGAGGGTGATGGGTGACTGGTCGTTGCTTGAGAACTACACAGTGGACGCGAGCATCTGTAGGCCAAGTTTTTAAGGGCGCACGGTGGATGCCTTGGCACCAGGAACCGATGAAGGACGTGAGAGGCCGCGATAGGCCCCGGGGAGCTGCCAACTGAGCTTTGATCCGGGGGTGTCCGAATGGGGAAACCCGGCAGTCGTCATGGGCTGTCACCCACTGCTGAACACATAGGCAGTGTGGAGGGAACGCGGGGAAGTGAAACATCTCAGTACCCGCAGGAAGAGAAAACAACCGTGATTCCGGGAGTAGTGGCGAGCGAAACCGGATGAGGCCAAACCGTATGCGTGTGATACCCGGCAGGGGTTGCGCATGCGGGGTTGTGGGAATTCTTTTGATCGGTCTGCCGGCCGGTCGGCGAGTCAGAAACCGTTGATGTAGTCGAAGGACATGCGAAAGGTCCGGCGTAGAGGGTAAGACCCCCGTAGACGAAACATCAGCGGCTTGCTTAAGAATCTCCCAAGTAGCACGGGGCCCGAGAAATCCCGTGTGAATCTGGCGGGACCACCCGCTAAGCCTAAATATTCCCTGGTGACCGATAGCGGATAGTACCGTGAGGGAATGGTGAAAAGTACCGCGGGAGCGGAGTGAAATAGTACCTGAAACCGTGTGCCTACAAGCCGTGGGAGCGTCGCCGTTATTCTTCGGAATGACGGTCGTGACTGCGTGCCTTTTGAAGAATGAGCCTGCGAGTTAGCGGTGTGTAGCGAGGTTAACCCGTGTGGGGAAGCCGTAGCGAAAGCGAGTCCGAATAGGGCGATTGAGTTGCACGCTCTAGACCCGAAGCGGAGTGATCTAGCCATGGGCAGGTTGAAGCGGAGGTAAGACTTCGTGGAGGACCGAACCCACCAGGGTTGAAAACCTGGGGGATGACCTGTGGTTAGGGGTGAAAGGCCAATCAAACTCCGTGATAGCTGGTTCTCCCCGAAATGCATTTAGGTGCAGCGTCACGTGTTTCTTGCCGGAGGTAGAGCACTGGATAGGCGATGGGCCCTACCGGGTTACTGACCTTAGCCAAACTCCGAATGCCGGTAAGTGAGAGCGTGGCAGTGAGACTGTGGGGGATAAGCTCCATGGTCGAGAGGGAAACAGCCCAGAGCATCGACTAAGGCCCCTAAGCGTACGCTAAGTGGGAAAGGATGTGGAGTCGCAGAGACAACCAGGAGGTTGGCTTAGAAGCAGCCACCCTTGAAAGAGTGCGTAATAGCTCACTGGTCAAGTGATTCCGCGCCGACAATGTAGCGGGGCTCAAGCGTACCGCCGAAGTCGTGTCATTGCAGCAATAGGGCCAACGCCCGCTGTGATGGGTAGGGGAGCGTCGTGTGCCGGGTGAAGCAGCAGCGGAAGCTAGTTGTGGACGGTTCACGAGTGAGAATGCAGGCATGAGTAGCGATACACACGTGAGAAACGTGTGCGCCGATTGACTAAGGGTTCCTGGGTCAAGCTGATCTGCCCAGGGTAAGTCGGGACCTAAGGCGAGGCCGACAGGCGTAGTCGATGGACAACCGGTTGATATTCCGGTACCCGCTTTGAAACGCCCAATATCGAATCAGGCGATGCTAAGCCCGTGAAGCCGTTCCGGACCCTTCGGGGAAAGGAAAGTGGTGGAGCCGGCGAACCAGACTTGTAGTAGGTAAGCGATGGGGTGACGCAGGAAGGTAGTCCAGCCCGGGCGGTGGTAGTCCCGGGGTAAGGGTGTAGGCCGAGGGGTAGGCAAATCCGTCCCTCATATAAGGCTGAGACCTGATGCCGAGCCGATTGTGGTGAAGTGGATGATCCTATGCTGTCGAGAAAAGCCTCTAGCGAGTTTCATGGCGGCCCGTACCCTAAACCGACTCAGGTGGTCAGGTAGAGAATACCGAGGCGTTCGGGTGAACTATGGTTAAGGAACTCGGCAAAATGCCCCCGTAACTTCGGGAGAAGGGGGGCCATCACTGGTGATCGGATTTACTCCGTGAGCTGGGGGTGGCCGCAGAGACCAGCGAGAAGCGACTGTTTACTAAAAACACAGGTCCGTGCGAAGCCGTAAGGCGATGTATACGGACTGACGCCTGCCCGGTGCTGGAACGTTAAGGGGACCGGTTAGTCACATTTCGGTGTGGCGAAGCTGAGAACTTAAGCGCCAGTAAACGGCGGTGGTAACTATAACCATCCTAAGGTAGCGAAATTCCTTGTCGGGTAAGTTCCGACCTGCACGAATGGCGTAACGACTTCTCGACTGTCTCAACCATAGGCCCGGTGAAATTGCACTACGAGTAAAGATGCTCGTTTCGCGCAGCAGGACGGAAAGACCCCGGGACCTTTACTATAGTTTGATATTGGTGTTCGGTTCGGCTTGTGTAGGATAGGTGGGAGACTTTGAAGCGGCCACGCCAGTGGTTGTGGAGTCGTCGTTGAAATACCACTCTGGTCGTGCTGGATGTCTAACCTCGGTCCGTGATCCGGATCAGGGACAGTGTCTGATGGGTAGTTTAACTGGGGCGGTTGCCTCCCAAAAAGTAACGGAGGCGCCCAAAGGTTCCCTCAGCCTGGTTGGCAATCAGGTGTTGAGTGTAAGTGCACAAGGGAGCTTGACTGTGAGACCGACGGGTCGAGCAGGGACGAAAGTCGGGACTAGTGATCCGGCGGTGGCTTGTGGAAGCGCCGTCGCTCAACGGATAAAAGGTACCCCGGGGATAACAGGCTGATCTTCCCCAAGAGTCCATATCGACGGGATGGTTTGGCACCTCGATGTCGGCTCGTCGCATCCTGGGGCTGGAGTCGGTCCCAAGGGTTGGGCTGTTCGCCCATTAAAGCGGTACGCGAGCTGGGTTTAGAACGTCGTGAGACAGTTCGGTCCCTATCCGCTGTGCGCGTAGGAATATTGAGAAGGGCTGTCCCTAGTACGAGAGGACCGGGACGGACGAACCTCTGGTGTGCCAGTTGTCCTGCCAAGGGCATGGCTGGTTGGCTACGTTCGGGAGGGATAACCGCTGAAAGCATCTAAGCGGGAAGCCTGCTTCAAGATGAGTATTCCCACCTCCTTGAGAGGGTAAGGCTCCCAGTAGACGACTGGGTTGATAGGCCAGATGTGGAAGCCCGGTAACGGGTGGAGCTGACTGGTACTAATAGGCCGAGGGCTTGTCCTCAGTTGCTCGCGTCCACTGTGTTAGTTCTGAAG
>NZ_JBIWAE010000063.1:0-4280 GCF_044759865.1 Streptomyces sp. NPDC099050
ATCGCCTCCCGCCGCGTCGTCGGCTGGGCCACCGCCGACCACCTGCGAACCGAACTCGTCGCCGACGCCCTCGAGGCCGCCTGCCACACCCGCCGTCCGTCCGGCCCGGTGATCTTCCACTCCGACCGAGGCTGCCAATACACCAGCCGTGAACTAGCCGCCCTGGCCTCGCAGTTCGACATCAGGCTGTCCGTCGGCCGCACCGGTCAGTGCTGGGACAACGCGCTCGCGGAATCGTTCTTCTCCACCCTGAAGAACGAGCTGGGCGACACCCACCCCTGGCCCACCAGGACCGCCGCCCACACCGCCATATTCGAGTGGATCGAAAGCTGGTACAACTTGCGACGGCTCCACAGCAGCCTCGGCTACCGCAGTCCCGCCGAATACGAAACCGCCTTGGCGGCCTGACCAACACACCAACGGTGTCCGTCAAAGCGGAACAAGCTCAGGGAGAGCGGTGTGACTGGCAGTTCGTGTCATGCCGGTCGCTCTGGCTTCAGGCTTGGTCTGTGTGGGGTAGGTCGAGGTAGCGGGCGGCGTCGTTGAGGACGTCGGGGGTGAGGGCTTCGGTGCCGTCGAGGATGGCGAGTTGGGCGGCCATGCCGATCAGTGGGGTGAGGTGTTCCATGAGCCCGTCGGTGATCTGGTAGAGCTTTTTCTGATGGTCGAGGAGGCTGTCGGGTTTGTGATGGCGCAGGCGGAGCCTGCCATCCAGTGCGGCCAGGGTGCTGACCCATTCGTCGGGGTGTTCCTTGCAGCGGGGTAGGAGCCGGTTGACCCAGAGGGTGGGGACCGAGCGCGGCCGGATCGCCGCTGTGGATTCTGTGGGGCGGCGCAGTATGGGGAAGCGGGCGGCGCGGGCTTCGCGGAGGATGTCGC
Organism: Streptomyces sp. NPDC099050; assembly: GCF_044759865.1. Taxonomy (NCBI): domain Bacteria; kingdom Bacillati; phylum Actinomycetota; class Actinomycetes; order Kitasatosporales; family Streptomycetaceae; genus Streptomyces; species Streptomyces sp. NPDC099050. Next base: position 880 of record NZ_JBIWAE010000063.1, read on the forward strand.
TGGAGCCGATGCCGCTCCAGAAGACGGTCAGGCCCAGTTCGTCGGTGAGGTAGTCGAAGAAGTCGAAGGTGGGCTGCAGGTCCTCGGTCCGCAGCCGGTCGATCCCGTCGACGAGGCACACCTCCGTGCGGGCGTGGCGCATCACGTGGACAGCGGGGCCGGTGAAGTCCTTCATACGCTGTACGGGGCGTTGCTCGGTGTCGGAGCGGTACAGGTCCCAGCCGATGAACAGGGCCAGGGCCGCGGACCAGTCTGCGGGTGAGCCCTGTTCGGGAGGGGCGTTGACGCAGACGACGGGGATGCGGCTGTCGTCGATGCCGTGGAGTTTCTCGCGGCGTCCCTGGTGGGCCATGCCGATGTGGTGGAGCAGGGTGCGTTTGCCGGTGCCGCGGCAGTCGCTGTCGATGGCGATGTGGGGGCAGGGGTGGCGGCGTTCGCCGTTGAGACGCAGCAGGCGTCGTGCGGTCTTTAGCCCTGTGGCGATGTCGGTGGTTTCGACGAGGCCGAGCTGGGCGTGGTAGCGCACCCGGGGGTCGTCCTCGTCGACGGGGACCGTGTCGCCGGCTGGCGGGATCGCGGGCGGGGCGGGCTGGTGGCGCACGCGTGCTCGCCAGCCGTGCAGGGTGGTCGGCGGCCCGGGAGCGGAGAGCGGTGTCGGCGCGGGAGGTGGGGCGCTTTGAGCGTCACGCGCGGGGGCTTTCAGCGGTCGTCTCCTTGCCGCGAGCTGTCCGGTTCATCGCCGCTCGGAGCGCCGGGCGTTGGAGGGGCGGGGCCGTTGTCGGCCCCGAGGGTCCCCTCCGGGCGGGGCATGCGGTCGGCGTCGCCCACGGGCGCGTCGCCCACGGGCCCGGGATCGGTGGGGGAGGGCGGGTGGAGGCCGGGCAGGGATGCCAGGAACTCCTCAAGGCTCTGGCCCGCGCCCCGCACGGGCTCGGACGTGTCGAAGAGGTCGCCTGCCGGGCGGTCTAGGGACCGGAACGGGCGGACGGAGTCCGGGTCCAGAGGCGGCATGTCGTCGTCGTAGGGCTCGGCCGGCGCCGGCAGTGCCGGACGGGACGGTGCGACCGCGCGGGGAGCCGGCCCGGTGGCGGCGGGCGGGGGACCGGCGGTGGCGGTGCGAAGCAGCTGGGCGGTGGCGCGGGTGATGGCAGCCTCGTCGTGGCGGGTGCCGCCGGCGGCGAGGTGGATGTTCAGTGCCGCGGCCCAGGTCTCCTCGGTCCACCGGTCGTCGAGGAGTCGGCGGTGGATGAAGGGCACCTCGATCCACGGGTCGCTGCCGGGTTCGGCACGGTGGTTGAACAGCCAGGCGACTTCGGGGTGGTCGGGGGAGCAGTGGACTTCCCAGCGGCCCTGCTGGGCTGTAATCCCGGAGGGCCCGCGGCACGGGTCCAGTGTTCCCCGGCCGAGGTTGTAGGTGCGGTTGTTGATCTGGAAGCCCTTGCGGCTGACCCGTACTCATACCGCGGGCAGAAGTTTGCGGTTCTCCTGCGGGGTCAGGGCGGTGGACCGGTAGCCGCGCAGGGATACCAGGGCCGCATACATCTGGTTGGGCGTCAGGCGCAGACCGGGGGTGAAGGGGGAACGGAGCGCTCCGTGGGGGGTCTGCTGCCAGCGCAGGACCACCCACTGCTCGAACAGTTCCTGGAGCTGCGGGATCGTCCACAGCGGCTGCTTGCGAACTTGTTTGCCGCGCAGGTCCAGGCGGTGGTGGGTGTAGGTGGCCAGGTGCTGGCTGAAGCCGGTCTTCACCGCCCGCATGGCGCGCTCCACGATGGCCTTGTCGACCGCGGTCCGCAGCCGTGCCTCACGTACCTCGATGCCCAGGGAGTGGCAGGCACGGGTGAAGTCCGCCGAAATGTAGGGCGAGCCGTGGTCGATGACGAGGGTCTCGGGCTTGATGACGGGCCGGGCAGCGGCGCCCGCGAAGCGGGGGTCGGCGGCCAGGAGGTCCTCGAAGGGAAGGTCGGATCCTTCCGCGAAGGTTTCCGGTGCCCAGCCGGGCCGTGCGGGCAGCGGGGCCGTGGTCTGGGCGACGACCTGCATGGTGTCGAAGGATCGGGTGGCCCGCCCGGCGAGCCACCGGCCACCCCCGCCACTGCGGCTGGCCCGCTTGGGCACGATCAGTGATCCGACGACGCTGCGGGTGGCCACATCGATCGCGATCGTGAGCTCCACGGAGATGACCCGCCCGTCGTCCCCGAGGACGAGGACGTCCAGCCCCGTGGTGTCGATCTGCACCAGGTCCCCGGGCCAGCGGGCCCAGGTCGCCCGCCGGGAGCCGGGCCGCTCTGCCGAGATCGCGGATCCGGTCGCGCGCCGGGCAGCGGCGGTATGTGCGTTCTGCGCGGTGATCCCCAGCCGCTCCAGCAGCCGGTAGAACGTCGCCGGACTGTTCACCAGCCCCCGAGCGGTGTCCGGGGCGGCGAGCAGATGTGCGTAGCGGGCCCGAACCGTCTGCTCCACCCGGTCGATCAGCCTGGACAGGGTTCCCGGGGAGAGGCCCCGCTCGCGCTCGTCCTCCAAGACCTCCCACACGATGTCGACCACGCGCGGATCGACGCGTCCATGCGGGGCCGCGGCGCGCAGGTGCCGCTTGTCGACGAGACCCATCAGGCCCTCTTTACGCCAGGCCGCGCACTTTCGCTCGACGGTGGCCGCGGACACCGGGACTCCGGCCTGGGTGAGCTGGGCGGCCTTGGCCTGGTACCACTGGCGCAGGGTGCGGAGCTGCGGGTCGTAGGCCGGCTTTGGCTCGGTGGTGGCGGGAACATGCGGGGCCTGCTCGTGCAGTACCTCTTTGACGTGCCACTCCCACTTCTCGGCGGCCTTGCGTACGTCGCGTGGAAGGGCACTGAACTCACCGCTGCGCCCGGGCAGGGCGCTGCGCGGCGCCGCCCGGTTCAGTACGGCGAAGTCGGGGGCAGAGGTCACGGCCGTCTGCAGGATGATCAGCGGTTCTGCCTCTGCCAATTCCACTGGTTCTGTGGCGTCGAGGAAGATGCGCGGTCCGTGGAAGGCGGTGACCGTCCAGAGGGCACCGCGGAAGCGGATGGTGTCCCCCAGAGCGAGGGTGTCGGCGGCCGCAGGCGCTGTGGCGCCTGCGGCGTGCTGAGGTGCCGCGGTCATGCGACCTCTCCCGGGTGTGCCCATGCCGTCGACGAGGGGGTGAGCGGGGTGTTCATGTCGGTGTGCAGACGCTGCGCCCAGATCAGGTGGTAGGCGAGGTCCAGCCCCGACAGCGGGGGCAGGGCGGCGCCGCGCACCCCGGAGCGGATGGTGCGCGGCTTGGTGAACTGCTCTGCCAGCTTGATCAGAAACTCAAAGGGTTCTCTTCGATGGTGTAGCGGACGTGGGGGCCGTGGAAGTAGCCGCGGACGATGTGAGGCTGGCGTTGCCGTCGT
>NZ_JBIWAE010000064.1:0-3499 GCF_044759865.1 Streptomyces sp. NPDC099050
GCACCTTCTTCTTCGCCATGCTCTCCATGATGGACATCATCCTTCCGGGGCCCAAGCCCCTTATCTCGGATGTCCGTCAAAGCGAAGCAAGCCCAATCTTCTGACGTCACCAAGTGCGCCGACGTGCGCGCATGATTAAAGGCTCCAAGAGCCCGCAGTAGCTGGTCGTCGCATTGCTTCCTGAGCGCGTCCTTGTCCACGCTCGGGTCAAACGCCATGTTGAGTGCCGAAGTGAACTTAACTGTGTACGTCTGGGTACGGGCTCCCAGATCGATGTAGGCCGACCGCCTGATGTCAGCCCGACGGTCCTCGGCAGCGGCATCCCGACTCGCCTCCGACCGCACGAACACAAGAACGCTGCCCACCAGGCCTGCGAGTGCCCCGATGAGTGCGCCCGCGAGTGCAGCGCGAGTTGCGGTCGGTCCCGGCGAATGGCCATCGGCGCCTGGGCTCTCTCCACCAGCTGCATTTCCCATGCCCAACGCCTACATCAGCGAGGCACTGGCTGCATGTCACAGGAGCAGAGACCAGCGGCGCATGTGATCACGCTCCCGTACCTCGCCCGCCCATGGCTCACCGGCTCTGCCGTGCCTTCCCGGATAGGAGCCCGGGTGGTTGGCCGATCCGCAGGGGGAGGGCGCGGGGGGAGGGCGCGGGCGGAGGCGTTGGCCTGGGAGGGCCGAAAGGTCGAGGGGTGCGGTGCATCGTTCCTTCGGTGAATCCGTTCCCCCGGCGGAGTGAGAAGTCCTGTCCGGGGCCCGTATCGGCGGTGCCAGGGCGATATCACCGGGCGGTGATCAAGAACGTATACCGCGGCCTCGCCGCCACCGCCCTGGCCTTCGCCGCCCTCGCCCCCACGTCCCCTGCGCACGCCGACGAGTACACCCTCACGGACGCCATCACCTCTCTGCCGATTGCCGAGGAGATCCGCGACGGCTACAAGCGCGAGTTGTACCCGCATTGGAAGGACGACGACCGGAACGGCTGCTCGGCAGGTCGCGTCCAGAAAGTGGTGTAAAAGGCGACGAGCGTAGGTTTCGTACTGAACCGACCAAAGTTCGTACGGAAGGACCCACGCTCGTGCACCATCGAGTATCCCCGACCGAGACCATCCGCGGCGAGATCGACGCCGTGTTCGCCGAGGGCCGGCCGCTGGTCGACTGCCTGGAGGACGTCGCCCGCCTCGGTGCCCGTCTGATCATCCAGTCCGCGCTCGAGGCCGAGGTTGACGAGTTCCTGGGCCGCGCCCGCTACCAGCGCGCCGACGCGGTCCAGGGTCAGGACCAGGCCCCGGCGGCGGACGCCCGGCCGGTGCCCGCTGCGCGGGCCGGCCACCGAAACGGTCACCGCGAGGTGACTGTCAAGACGACGTCCGGGCCGGTGAAGATCAAGAAGCCGAAGCTGCGCGGGACCACGGAGAAGTTCGCCTCGCGCCTGTTCGGGGCCACGGTGACGCGGACGAACGCGCTGGAATCCCTCGTCATCGCCTCGTTCGTGCGCGGCCTGTCCACCCGCGACGTGGAGAACACCCTCGCCGAAGCATTGGGCTCAGACGCCGCGCTGTCGAAGTCGACGGTCTCCAATATCTGCCAGAACATCGGTACGGACTACGACAGTTGGCGTCAGCGAGACCTGTCCCACGTCACGCTGGACTACCTGTTCATCGACGCCTCCCATTTCCGGATGCACCCGAACACCCCCGCCGAACCGGTCCTCGCCGCGTGGGGCATCGACACCGACGGCAAGCCCGTCTTCCTCGGCCTGGAAGCCGCCGGCTCGGAGTCCCACGACGCCTGGGCCGACTTCCTGACCGGCCTGCTCGAGCGCGGGCTCACGCCGCCGCTGCTGGTGATATCCGACGGCGGCGCTGGACTGATCTCCGCCAGCGAGCTCGTCCTAGGCCGCAGCCTGCGCCAGCGATGCCTGATCCACAAATGCCGCAACGTCACCTCCAAGGTCAGCCGCCACGACCTGGAAGCGGTCAAGAAGGACTTCTGGGAGATCTCCGACACCGCCACACTCGGGATCCCGCCCGGCCAGCAACTGGTCGACGCCGTCCAGCGCCGCATCGACGACTTCGCCACGAAGTGGGGGAAGGCTTACCCCGCAGCCGTCAAATCCCTTCTCACGGACCGGAGTTCACTCACCGCCTACCTTCGCTTCCCCGTCGAACACCACAAGCGGATCCGCCACTCCAACTTCATCGAGCGGACCTTCGGCGAGACCCGCCGACGGGTCAAGGTCATCGGCCGCTTCCCCGGCGAGACCAGCTGCGTCTCCCTCGCCTTCGCCGTCCTCGACCGCGCCGCCACCGGCTGGCGCGGCTTCACCACCACCCCCGCCACCGCACGCCAGCTCGAACGCATGCGCCGCGGCCTGCTCCACCCCGCCGAAGCAGAAGTGATCCACCTCGCAGCACCGGCCCGCGTGTCCCTCACCAAGGCCGCGTAACATCGACCACCACGAAACCCCTCGTCGAGCTTTTACACCGCTCCGAGGACGCGACCGCTCGGCACGCGCGGACGTGTTGATCGCTGAGGCGATCGAAGCCCCGACCGTGGGAGCCGGCTGCACCATCACCGGGGGCGTCTGGCACTCGTACTACGACGACGTCCTCGTCTCCGGCCCGGCCGGGATCGATATTGACCACCTGATTCCGCTTGCGGAACTCCACGACTCCGGCGGCTACGGCTGGACGACGGAGCGGCGCCGCCGGTACGCGAACGACCTCGGCAGCGACGTGACCCTCGTCGGGGTCACCGCGCGCTCGAACCGGCAGAAGTCCGACCAGGATCCGGCTACGTGGATGCCGGCCCCGGCGGTGCACTGCCGGTATGTCGGCGAGTGGGTAGCGACCAAACACCGGTGGGCGCTGGCGGTGGACCAGGCCGAGCGTGAGGCGCTGCTGCGGTACGCGGCGGGCTGCCCGAATGCGGTGCTGGCCTTCGACCGGGCCTCCTGAGCCCGGCCCAACGCCCTTCGGTACACCATCGCCACCCAAGCTCCGCAACCCTGCTCTGACCTGCGCTTTTGCTGGGACTTGCGGAGCTTGCCCCTGCCTCCTTGATCATGCCCTCACGCCGCCATCCGGGGGTTTGATCCGCAGTCTTCTGCAAGGAGTGACCTGTCATGAGCATGCTTGAAATGGGTGGAGTGCCGACCGAGGGTGAACCGGCGCGGGAGCGGCCCGCCGAGGGCGCGGAGCCAGCGCGGCCTCGCCGCCGGGCTGTCGCGCGCCGCCTGGTCCGCAGTGCGGCGACGCTGTGCGTGCCCGTGGCCCTGGGTGCGGTGAGGGTCGCGGTGGCGCACTGGGCGCCGGAGTGGGCGGACGTGGCGAACGGCGCGGCCGAGGCCGCCCGGCTCGCCTGGAGCAGGGCAAGGTCGCGCCGCCGCCCGCGCCGCGGCTAGCCCCAATACCAGTGACTTAGGAATCCCAGACGCGTGGGACCTTCACTGGTGGGTGTATCGGGGCCGTTTTGTGGTGCGGGGCGATGGCTAC
>NZ_JBIWAE010000065.1:0-2588 GCF_044759865.1 Streptomyces sp. NPDC099050
GGGACCCTGTGGGAGAGTAGGACGCCGCCGAACAATCATTGGAGAAGAGCCCCGTACCAGGGAACTGGTACGGGGCTTTTCTGCGTTTACGGGCCCTTTTTGAACTTGGCGAATGGGCTGGTGGAGAAACTCCGTAGCCGCCGAGCTCCTTCCGTGGGTACCGTCCGGTGACAGTCCAGCCGTGCCCCGTGCCAGCGCGGGTCTCCCACATCCAGAGAGCTATCCGCATGACCAGCCAGCGAGCAACGACCACCCTGTGGCGCCCCACCGGCCCCGAGGAGCTGGACCTGGTCCGCGAGCTGGACTGGCGTGCCTGGCCCCCTCGGCTCTCCGAGCAGCCGATCTTCTACCCGGTGCTCAACGAGGACTACGCGATCAGGATCGCGAGGGACTGGAACGTCAAGCACAGTGGCGCCGGCTTCGTCACCCGGTTCGAGATGGAGTCGGAGTTCTTGAGCCGCTACCCCGTCCAGCAGGCCGGGGGGCGCACGATCCTCGAACTGTGGGTCCCAGCGGAGGAGTTGGACGAGTTCAACGATCACATCGTGGGCGTGATCGAGGTGGTCCACGAGTTCCGCTGAGCTGTGGGCAGGGAGCTCCAGTCAGTGGGATGCGGTACCGACGCGGCTGACCCAGACCCGAAGGGGCACAGCCTCCGGCTCAGCGTCGGCCACGTCATCCAGGTCCGACCAGACGACGAGGCCAGGCTCGCTGCCGGCCAGAAACCCCTCCACGCGATCGGACTGAGATCGTCGGAAGCCGTGTAGGTACCGTCGAACGGCAAAGCGTCCGGGGGCAGAGAGCAGGTCGAGCACCGGAGCTGCCCGGCCTGCTCGTCGTGCCACACGTAGAACGTCGCCGGCCCGGGGAAGCGCAGCTCTCGAACGCGTACCCGGAGGGCTGAAGCGGTCCGCTCGAAGGCGGTCACCACCGCTGAGACGGACAACGACCTGCGGTCCTCTTCCTCCGCACTCAGCCGCCAGGTGTTGGTCTCCCGTTCCACCCGCCGGTCAGCCGGCTCCAGGACCAGGGGCTCGTCCGCCACCTCGGCGATCCACGTCAACAACACAACAGAACCATCCCTGTGCGGTTCGAACCAGCAAGTGCCGCGGCTGGCGGGCGAGTTACTCCTCCGCCCGCCAGACGTAGCGGATGTCGGGCTCGTGCTCCTCATTGCGCAGCCCGTCGGTACGTTCGACCGCGGTGAATCCATGTCGCTCGTAGAACCGTTGCGCCGGAGCGTTGACCTGGAACGTCCACAGTCCCAGCCCGTCCGGCCGCTGCTGCTTGGCCAGGGCGATGAGCCGGTCGCCCAGGCCCTTTCCACGCCAGGACGGCTCCAGGTAGAGCTGCTCCAGTTCCTCGCCGTCGAGTACGAGGAGCCCTGCTACGGCGCCTTCGGCAACCGCTATCCAGGTTTCGTGGTGTGGCACGACCACGGCGGCGAACCAGTCCCGTACCTCGTCGTCGCCGTGCGCAAGACGCACCGTCGGCAACGCGGCTTTGAAGGAGCGCAGCCAGGTCTCGGCCATGGCGGCCGCATCGGAATCGATCGCACGCCGCACTACGGGCTCGTCACTGTTCACAGCGCCGGACTATCGCAGATAGGGGCCCCTGTCGCATTCGCATTCGGATTCACCGTCGCGGTTCGGGGAGGGGCGGAGAGCAGTACGCGGATCTCCCCGGCGACGGCGCCGGCATCGACGGGGCTGCTGGTGTCGACGGTCCGGACAGGGCCGCCCAGCGAGAGCGGGCCGGGGTGGGATGCCCAGGAGGTGACGCGTTCGCGGATCTGTTCGCGGGTGAGGTCCTGGTCGAGGTGGCCCGGATGGCGCTTGCGGGTGCGAAAGCGTTCGGCGACGAGGGTGGTGGGGCAGTCGCAGAAGACCTCGACCAGGCGAGCGTCCAGCTGGTGGAGCCGGCCGGGGGCGGTGTCGTGGTGCCACCAGTTCACGAGTACGGCCTGTCCGGCGTCGGCAGCGAGGGACAACAGGATGTCGTCGGCGGCCCGGCTCAGCCGGTGGCGCCAGGCGTCATCACCTACACCCAGGGAGTCGAAGAGCGACTCCAGGATCACGTCCTTGTCGATGAGCTGCAGGCCGAGGTGCACGGCGAGCCCGCGGGCCAGTGTGGTCTTTCCACTGGCCGGTAGACCAGTGACGATCACGAAGGACTTGTTGATCACGGCGACAGTCTGGCCCCTCGCCCGTCTCCTGGCCGCCTCCCAGACTCGAGGTGAAGGGGGGCCGCCGTGTCGCGCCCCTTTTGACGGTGCGGGGGGCGTCATGTAGAGTTAAACGGTTGCCTGGAACTGGACAAGTTCGGCAGCCGGCCCCCGAAGAAGCAATTCAGAGCGGGCACCCTCGACTCCTCATCCAGGAATCTGAAGCCGGGAAATCCGGTGGAAAACTTCTGATAGAGTCGGTCTCGCCGGAAAGGGAAACGCGAAAGCGAAGAACTGGAAAGCGAATCCCGCTGACTGGGAATCGGACACGAAAGAGTCTGATAGAGTCGGAGACACAAGAACGAACGAAACGCCCGGAGGAAAACCCGCGAGGGTGAGTACAAAGGAAGCGTCCGTTCCTTGA
>NZ_JBIWAE010000066.1:0-2214 GCF_044759865.1 Streptomyces sp. NPDC099050
AACTGGCCACCGACAGGTGGCTACTGCTCGGGTGCGATCAGCTGACGTCCAGATAGACCGCATGGCTGGTGGAGGCGAAGTGCTGGGCGTCGGTGTCGACATGGCGTACGCGCCAGGTCCCGTCGCTCACGGCCTTGAACTTCGCGCCGAACGTTCCGTCGGCCCGGGTGATGGAGCTGCCCATCTCCTTCCAGGCCGTCCCGCCGGTGGGCTTGAAGTAGTAGCGGACCTTCCGCCCCGGATAGTTGTGGGAATGGCCGCTGGGCCCATAGGTCTTCAGGGTCCCCGCGACGAACATGGTCTCCCCCTTGCGCACCGGCTTGGGACCCACCCGTACGAGCTCGAACCGGGTTTGCAGGCGTCCGGGCCGGAGATCGGCGCCGGTGCTCGGACCGATGTTCTGCGTCCCGGGGCTGTAGATCCGCCACGGACTGGCGGGAAACTCCGCAAAGACCTCCACGGTGGTGGTGAAGGTCTTGTTGTAGTCGACGGTCAGAGTCTTCTGAGTGACCCACCGGCCACCCCCGACCTGGGCCTGGATCTCGACGGGCGCCTTCTGCGTGGTCACGCCGTCAACGACGATCTTCCCCGAGATGGTCATCTTCCGGTACCGGTCGGTGGAGACGACCTTCTCCTCGACGACGTCGGTGGTGTGGGTGACTTTGGCGACGGTCGCGGTCTGCGCGGGAGCCTTGCCCAGCCAGGGGTCCTGACTCGACACCTTCCAGGACCCGGCGGCGGTAACCCTGGGGCTTACAGCGAACGTACCGTCGGCTTCGGATCTGGAGCTCGCCGTCGACCCTCCGGTCTGCGCGGGCTCGGCCATCACGATGCGGCCTGCCGCCGCCACGGTCTTGCCGTCGTCCGTCACGCGGGTGATGGCGCCGCGGAAGGTGGGCTCGGCCCCGTACCGCACGGTCAGTCCGTTCGACGGCCCGCTCAGTGTCAACGCCGCTTGCTGGGGCCGGATCCGCACAGGCTGTGCGGCCGAGGGAGTCCCGACGCCCTTTTCCAGACGTGCGCTGAGGGCCAGCGAGTACTCCTGGCCCTGCGCGGCGACCCGCGTCGTGAACTTGCCTGCACTGTCGGAGACCACGTTCGATCGGCCCCACCCGAGCTGGACGGTGACGCGGGCGCCGGCCAGCGGCCCGCGCACTCCGGTCAGCGGGTGCACGGCGGTCACCGATCCGGTGGCGTTCGTGCCGAGGTCGTCGAGGGAGAACTCCTTCTGATCGGAAGCCACTTCGAGCTTCGGATCGAGGGCGTAGGTGAACCGGCCCGCAGCCTTGCGGCCCACCACGCCGCCGCCGTTCGCGGGCACGTACACGTCCAGCTCGTAATCGCCCATGCCATCGAGCCGAAGCTCGTCGTTGGCCTCGTACCAGCCGATGTCCGGCTCCCCGGAGCCGACCGTGTCGGATTCGTACTGGAACTCGTCCAGCGTGGCGACGACCACGTCACTGCCCACGGGCCGCACGTCCACCCGCGTCGGCGCGACCTTGTGGTCGTCCACCATGACCCGGAAATGGGTGCCGTTGAACACCTCCACCCAGGCATCCGGCACCGCGTCCGCGACCACAGCCGCCCGCGCGGCCGGCGCGGCGATGGCTGCGACGGGAACCACGGCGGTCCCCACGATCCCGAGTACGACCGCCGCACCGATGACGGTCATCGCCGTCCTGAAGCCCTTCACGCATCCCCCTGTACTACCTGCTCAACTGCTGCCTGCTGGAACCTTCGGGACTCTGACCTGCGAGACATGCAGAAGGTTGTACGCCGGACTTCTGCAAATGCCGATCGGAGGAACGATCGTTGGGCGCGGGTCGCGGCGGGGCGCCGGCCTGGCTTTGTCAATCCCCTCGAACTGTGGGGTCCTTCCTACGCAGCCAGCCCCATGGTGAGGCTGGCCCTGTATTGGTTCTCGTAGTCGATCGGGCTCGTAAACCCGCACACGCTGGGTGCTAAGCCGCGTTCTGTTGTCCAGGCCAACTCATCCCAGTGACACCAATATCACCGCATCAAGCTGTCCCCACGAACCACGCACACCTGCCTGACCAGTACAAACAACAGCCAGCGTTACGGGCGTCAGACGACGCCTCAGCTGACAACGAGTTGCAGATTCGGCAGCTCTCAGCGCAGGTGGCGGAACTCGCGCAGGCCGTAGTCCGGTGGCATCCACCCCTTCTTCCGCCGCTCGATGGTCTTGCGTGTATG
>NZ_JBIWAE010000067.1:0-2181 GCF_044759865.1 Streptomyces sp. NPDC099050
TCCTTCACCGCCCGGCCGGGGTTCTCGGCAAGGAGGGTGGAGAGCGCGACGCGGTTGTCCGTCATCGCGGCCTGGATCGCACCGCCGTTGAGGAAGGTGGCCGCGGCCTCTGGGTCGGAGCTGTTGAGCGCGGCGGTCGCGGCGAAGGCGACCTTCGGAGGGGCGATCCGGGCGAGGAAGAGGGTGGTCTCCCGGTCGTCCTGGCGCTGTGCGATCTGCCGGTCGGTGTCGATCCAGGTGTGGATGTCGGCGTCCGCGCCGGACAGTGCGAACCGGGCGGCCTCCTGGGACCAGGAACCCCTGGCGTCCATGTGGGCGAGGGCCGCCTTGCGGCCCAGCGCGGCGGCGGCGGCGGTGTCGCCCGACCGCAAGGCCGATTCGGCCTGGGTGACCAGGTCCTTCGTCGCTTGGGTGGTCTGCTCGGCCTGGGTCTTCTTCAGCTCGATCAGTGCCCGCTCACGGGCCTCGGCCTGGCTGATCTGGCGCATGTCCTCGACCGCGCGCTGCGTGTCCTGGTCGAGGCGCTGCCACTCGGCCTCGCGCGCGGCCTTCTCCACCGCGATCGCTGCGGTGACCGCGTCGGTGGCCGCCTTCGCGGCCTTGCTGGCCTCGTTGGCGAACTCGGTGGACTTGTTGGCGTGGTCCACCGACTGGCCCGCGTACTGGACCGCCCACTCGGCCGCGGTCGCGGCCTTGTCGGCGTGGGCGGCGGCGCTGTTGGCGGCGTCCCGGGCGGTACGGGCCGCCGTCGCCGAGGCGTTCGCCAGCGTCTGGGCGGTGCCGGCCGCGTTGGTGGCGATGTTGGCGTTGTTGGTGGCGATCTGCGCCTGGCGGCGGGCTTCGGCGGCCTCGGCCTGGGCCGCGCCGGCCGCGTTGGCGGCGGCCGCGGAGGAGCTGGCCGCGGAGGCGGCGGCGCGCGCGGCGCCGGCGGCGGAGGCGCCGGCGGCGGCGGACTGGGCCGAGGCGGTGGCGGCGAAGTCGGCGGCCTGGGCCGCGCTGCGGGCCCTGGCCGCGGCGTTGCGGGCGGCGACGGCGGCGTTCTTGGCCGCGGAGGCCTGGGAGGCGTCCTTGGAGGCGGAGATGGCGGCGCGGTAGGCCATCGCGGCCGCGGAGCCGGCGGTGGCCGCGGCCTGACTGGCCGCCGCGGCGGCGTAGGCGGCGCGGCGGGAGGCGAGGATCGCGGCGTGGGAGGCGTTGGTGGCCACGCGTGCGGCGTCGGCCGCACCCTTGGCGGCCTCGGCGGCCTTGCCGGCGGCCTTGCCGGCCTTCGCGACGTCGTTCTGGGCGGCCTGGGCTTCCGCGGCCGCGGTCTCCGCGGCCTGCTTGGCCTTCTCGGCCGCCGCGACGGCGCGGGCGGAGGCCTCCTCCGCCTGCTTCGTCTTGGCGTCGGCGCGCTTGCCCTCGCGTTCGACGACCGCGACGAGCTCCTCGATCTTCGAGCGCTCCTGGTCGCGGGCACGGGCTATGTGCTGACCCGTCTCCAGGAACCACTCGATGTCGTTCTCGGTGCCCGACAGAGCCCGGTCAGCGTACTTCTGCACCTCCGGACCCGCGCTCACCAACATCTTGGATGCTTCGACGCGCATGTCCTCGAACTGGGCGTTGAACTGACCGTCCATGAGGAACGCTTCGAGCGCCTCCGGGGTGCCGGTGGTCAGCGCCGTGTTCCCGGCCCGGTTGACGCCCTTGCCGCCCGAGGCCATCACCGTGGTGGTGGCGACCCGAAGGTCCTCCAGAATGGCCGCCTTGAAGCCCCCCGAGAGGAACGCGGAGACGCCGGCGGCGCCGCCGTTGAGGGCGGTGGTGGCCTCACGCCTGGTTCCCTTGCCACCAACCGCGAGGCCGGCAAGGAGCGCGGAGCGCTCGTCCTGCGCCGTCTCCTGGGCGAGCTTCACGGTCAAGAAGGTCTGCACGTCGGCGTCGGAGCCGGTCAGAGCGGCGGCAGCGGCGGCGCGAACGGCCTTGCCGCCCACCAGCCATGCCCTGACCACCTTCGCCCGCTCGGTGTCCGGCAGCAGGAACGGATCGCCGGGATCCTCACCCGCCGGGGGTGTATCTGCCCACGCGACCGTGGGGTTGAGCACGAGGCTGGACGTGGTGACGGCGGCCGTGGTGGCCGCGACGGCGGCAAGAACGCGCCGCCTACTCCAATAGGTGGTGTCCACAACATTCCTTCGGAAG
>NZ_JBIWAE010000068.1:0-1921 GCF_044759865.1 Streptomyces sp. NPDC099050
GCTTGGTGCTGGTCATGAGGGGTGGAACTCCTATCGGGCCCTCTCAGGCTAACCCGACAAAGCGGGACGTCTCACCCAAGGCTGACAGAGAGGGCGTAGACCTGCGCCGACTCGCTCGGCGCACCTCACGATAGGAGCGAAACGGGCACGGATGAATGAACTGTCGGACTTCTGGCCAAAAGCGATGTGTTCAAATTCTGGATCTTGCCCCGGCCAACTTGCCCCGCCCTGGACCTGTCTGGCTACCGGGCGGCCCCTCCCCCAGTGACAGCTCGTCGCAGACTCGGCGCGGCGGTGGGGAACCGCGGTGAGCAGGTCCGTCCCACACCTGAGCAGGGGGTGGGGAATTTCAAGGCTGTGGCGGATATTTCGTGACGCACACGGTGGCGGGGGGACCGATGGTTGGCTCATGCTTGATCGCTAGCGCAGGGGCCCGGGGGCCCGGCACGCCTTGAGGGGGTCCGCGGTGGTGGTCGGTGAACTGGTACGCGCAGAACTGCAACGCGTCGATTGGGCGTCGTTGGAGTGCGGCTGCGGTAACTCTGCGGAGCATGTGCCACTGCTGATCGAGGCGATCATCACTGCAGAGACACCCCAGGACATGATCGGATACACCCTCGATGGTCATGTCGAGGAAAGCACGATCATCTTCGAGTGCACTCCGCCAGCGGTCGGCGTGATCACGGCCGCGCTGGCGGGCGACCTCTCCAAACTGGCCCGAGACGTGCTGCTGCAGACGTTGTCCTTCGTGGCTGCGGGTTCCGGCGACTACGGACCGGCTGCGGGAAATGAGGGTCTGGGCGAGGGGTGCAGGCACCACGTGCAGGAGGGGTTTTGGAGGCTTGTCCAGATCGGGCTCACGGGCACTGCGGAAGACGCCGAAACGGTGGCGGACATCTGTGAGTCCTTCGGGCTGGGCGGCGACAAAGCCGCCTTCTACCAGGCCGAGCTTCGCAACCGCGTGCAGGCGAAGACCAAGCGCGGGCGACGCGTCTGACGCTTTGAAGATCAGGGCGGTTGGGCGAGTACGAGGGTTCGTAAGAGGGCGAAGGAAGCGCGGCCGTATGACCGACGTTTGATCAGTTTGATACGTGTGACCTGCCCCTCGACGGCGCCGGAGCTCCATTGGAGCGTCAGGCCGTTGACCACGGCATCCCAGTCGTTCTGGAGGAATGCTGCGAAACCCTGGACCGGCTGTGGACCCTGGTCGAGGGCACGGGCCATCCAGCCGGTGAGGTCGTGACCTCGGCGTTCGCGGGCGATGGCACTGAACTCGTGAGCGAGGTCCCGGGCGGTGGCCAGGTCGGGGCAGGCGTCCAGGATTCGGTCGAGTTGTTCGCGCTGGTTGTCGGTCAGGCTGTCGGGGTGGCGCATGATCCAAGTCGTGATGCGGCGGGGGCTGGGGATCGGCTGCGGTGGTTCGGGGGCGGCGGTGCCGGCGCGGAGTGTCGCGATGTACTTGGTGACGACGACGCGACTGCCGCGGTAGCCGCGTTCGCGAATCTCACGGAAGAGGCCTGCGGCGTTGGTCGAGCCGCTGCGGAAGCGGTGCTGCAGGTAGGGCTTGAAGCGGTTGATGTGGCCGTTGGGTCGGCGTTCGCGTGCGGAGGCGAGGATCTGGTCGAGGTCGGTGGTCAGGTAGTGGCGCACCGTCTTGCGGTCCCGTCCGAGGCGGCGTGCGATGGCGCTGATGGTCCAGCCGCGGTCGCGGAGCTGGTGGATGTCCGTGTGCCACTGGCGGACCCGGGCCAGGAGCTGGCTATCTGGCGGGTCTGCGGCCTCCGGTGGCCCAATCAACGCTGCCAGTGCCGCGGGGTCCGACACCTCTAGACGAGTCATTCCGAATGCTGACGGTGTGTCCGGGAACGCAGACAGGGCGTCCAAGATCGTTGTGTGACGAACAACCTGGACGCCCTGCTGA
>NZ_JBIWAE010000069.1:0-1791 GCF_044759865.1 Streptomyces sp. NPDC099050
ATCTAGTCCCGAACTTCGCGGGTCGTTGATTCGTATGGTGTGACCGGTCCGGGAGTGTCCCGGGCCGGTCGTATGGCGTTGGTCCGGATGTGTCGATGACTTCCCGGTCCCCGCGGCCACGATCTGAGCGTCAGCGCCTTGAAGTTGTGGTGACGTCCGTGGTGGAAAAGCGTCTGGGCGCTCTGCCTGTCGCTGCCGAGTTTCTGCGCCGGCTGGATGTGGCCGGGGTCGTCGATGAGGTGTGTCCAGGCGGTGCGAGCGCGCATCTGACGCACGGGCAGGTCATCGAGGCGCTGGTGGCCAACCGTCTGACCTCGCCCGCACCGCTGGTGCGGGTCGGGGACTGGGCCCGCACCTGGGCGGTGGAGGAGGTCTTCGGCATCACGCCGGACCTCCTCAACGATGACCGCCTGGCCCGCGCGCTGGACGCGATCGCTCCGAAGCTGGAGGTCATCGCGGGCACCGTCGGCGCTCGGGCGATCACCGAGTTCGGGATCGACGTCTCCCGGCTGCACTGGGACATGACCAGCATGTCCGTCCACGGCGCCTTCCCTGCCGAGGACCAGGACGAGCGATACCCGCTCATCGCCTGCAACGGGCATCCCAAGGACCGGCGCCTGGATCTGAAACAGGTCCAGGCCGGGCTCGCGGTGTCCGCCGACGGCGGTATCCCCGTCCACTCCCGGGTCTTTGACGGCGCCGCGGCCGAGGTCAGCCAGGTCGTCGGAGCGATGAAGGACCTGCGGGCGATGGCTGGCACCAACACCTTTTTGATGGTCGCCGACTCCAAGCTGGTGTCCTACTCCAACATCACCGCCCTGCTTCAGGCCGGGGTGGAGTTCATCGCGCCCGTCCCGGCCGCGCAGATCAAGGACGAGGTCTACGCGGCCTTGGATCCCCAGCGGGCCGAGGCCGTCGGCTGGGTGCCGGAACGGGACGAGAGGAAACCGGAGGCGGAACGGGAGACATACCGGGTCCTGGAGGACACCCACACCCTGGCCGGCCGCCGCAAAAGCGACCCGCCGCTGACGGTGCGCCGGATCCTGGTCCATTCCACCGCCGTCGCGGCCGGCCAGCGGGCGGCCCGGACCAAACGACTGGCCAAGGCCACCGACGACCTCGACAAGCTCGCCGGTGCGGCAGGCGGACGGCACTACAAGACCCGGGAGAAGATCGTCGCCCGGATCGGCGTCGTCACAGCCAAGCGCCGCGTCACCTCCTGCCTGCGCTGGCACACCACCGCCGACGAGCACGGCACCCCCGGCCTCACCTGGCACTTCGACCAGGACGTGCTGAAGGCCGAAGCAGCCGTCGACGGCTGGTACGCACTCATCACCAGCATCCCGGCCGAGAAGGCCGACCCGGCCCAGGTACTGATCCACTACAAGGGCCAGGGCGCCGTCGAACGGCGTTACCACGACTTCAAGGGCCCCCTCGCGGTCGCACCGGTCTTCGTGCAGCACAACCGGCGCGTCGCCGCGCTGATCCAGGTGATCTGCCTGGCCCTGCTCGTCTTCTGCCTGATCGAGCGGCAGGTCAGACGCGCTCTGGGCCCCGAAGAGACCATGGCCGGCCTCTATCCGGACAACCGACGGGTCCGCCCCACCGGCCGGATGATCCTCTACCACCTCAGCGAACTCACCCTGCGAATCGGCAACGTCACTGACCCACCAACCGTCCAGATCAACCGCGGCGTCCAACTCCACCTCCTCGACCTCCTCGACACCGACATCGCACAAACCCGCTGGCCACAGGCCTAAATCAACGACCCGCGAAGTACGGGTCTAGTGG
>NZ_JBIWAE010000070.1:0-1720 GCF_044759865.1 Streptomyces sp. NPDC099050
CCTAGAAGACTGATGAAGATGTTGGGTTCTGGCTCCGCCGCGTCAGCGGCGGGGCCAGACTGGTTGTTGTGGTTCAAGGGGAGTGGGTCGGGGAGACGGTCGGGCCTGATGTGTGGGCGACGTGTCGGGAGTTGATTCCGGCTGGGAGTGTGTTTGCGTTCCTGGCCGAGCACCGTGGCCGGTTGTTTCCCGCGGAGATGTTCGCGGATATGTATCCGTCGGCGAACGGGCGGCCGTCCATGCCGCCGCAGATCCTGGCCGCGGCGATCACGGTGCAGGCCCTGCACGGCCTGTCGGACTTCGAGACGGTCCAGGAATTACGCTGTGACCTGCGGTGGAAAGCCGCCTGCGGCCTCGGTCTGCATGACATGGCATTCGACCCGTCGCTGCTGGCCTACTTTCGCCGCCGGCTGGCCCGCTCCACCCGCCCGAACCGGGTCTTCGAGGCCGTTCGTGAGGTCGTCAAGGCCACCGGGGCGCTGAAGGGCAAGCACCGCCGGGCGCTGGACTCCACCGTTTTGGACGACGCGGTCGCCACCCAGGACACCGTCACCCAGATCATCTCCGCGATCCGGGCGGTGATCCGGGAAGTCCCCGGCGCCGCCGAGGTGGCCGCAGTGCAGTGCACGGCCCACGACTACACCGACCCGGGCAAGCCCCGCATCGCCTGGAACGACGCCCAGGCCCGCGCCGACCTCGTAGATGCCCTGGTCACGGACGCGTTGCGGCTGTTGGGGCACCTGCCCGAGCAGCCGCTCGGTGAGAAGGCAGCCGGCGCGGTCGGTCTGCTGGCCCTGGTCGCCGGGCAGGACGTCGAGCCCGCCGACGGCTCCGACGGCCGCGACGGGCGCTGGCGCATCACCCAGGGGACCGCCCCTGGCCGCATGGTCTCCACCGTCGATCCCGAGTCCCGTCACGTCCACAAGACCCGCAGCCATCAGCAGGACGGCTTCAAGGCCCACCTCGCGATCGAGCCCGAGACCGGCCTGTTCACCGCCGTCGCCCTGCGTCCCGGCTCCGGAGCCGAACACCACGAAGCAGCCGTCGGCCTGGACCTGCTCGCCGACGAAGAACAGCCGGTCCACGCCTTCGGCGACACCGCCTACTCCACCGGCGACGCCCGCCAGGCCCTCGAAGCCGCAGGTCACCGGCTGTTCCTCAAACCCGCGCCATTGCGGGCGGCCGTTCCCGGCGGTTTCACCCTCGACGACTTCGCCATCGACACCACCTCGGCGACCGTGACCTGCCCCCAAGGACACATCGTCCCGCTCTCGGACACCGGCGGACAGCACCACCAGCGCACAGCATCCTTCAAGGACCTGTGCACCGGATGCCCACTGCGCGAGCGGTGCACCAAAGCCAAAGCAGGCCGGACCCTGACCATCCGCCCCCACCACGACCAGCAGGCGGCCGCCCGCCACCAGGCCGCCACCGACCCCGACTGGCAAGCCGCCTACCGCCGCTGGCGACCCCCCGTCGAACGCGCCGTCGCCTGGATCGTCCACCGGGGCAACCGCAGACTCCGATACATCGGCACCATCAAGAACGACACCTGGCTCCACACCCGAGCAGCAGCCCTCAACCTCCGCCGACTGCTCAACCTCGGACTCACCCACACGAACGGCACCTGGCACCTCGCCCCAGCCGACACATGACCACGAGGGGCTGCCCGGCCTCCGGCCGGACAGCCCCTCAACAAGATCTTCATCAGTCTTCTAGG
>NZ_JBIWAE010000071.1:0-1697 GCF_044759865.1 Streptomyces sp. NPDC099050
CAGCAGCCTCGGCTACCGCAGTCCCGCCGAATACGAAACCGCCTTGGCGGCCTGACCAACACACCAACGGTGTCCGTCAAAGCGGAACAAGCTCAAACTTGCAGCCGGTGGTCTTGTAGCAGGTGGCCCGGTCGCTCTGGACGGAACCGGCGGTGGTGATAGCCGTGCCCTGGATCCGCAGGTGCAGGTTCCAGGCGTCCCAGAAGTACCGCTTCCCGTCGTAGGGCAGGCGGTTGTGGCCATTGCCGGTGTTGCCCTCGGTCTGCGTGTGCGACCGCGTCGGCGTCGAACTGCCGTACAGGCGGTTCTCGTAGCCGTAGACCGTGTCGTCGGGCCACAGGTCCACGTCGCGACGGATGCGCAGGCTGTAGGTGAGGGCGACGGGCGTCTGCGAGCTGAAGGTCATGGAGACGTTGCCCGTATGGTTGTGCAGGCCGATCTTCAAGTTGAAATTGATCTTGTATTTCTGGCGGTCCAGCACCGCGTAGATCGCTTCGTTGCTGTTGGCGTGGTAGTCGTCGACACGGTCGGTGGGAGCCAGGCTCCCGGACCGCGGCGCAGCCGGCCGCGGGACCTGCTCGCTCCGGCTGGGGACCAGATCCCCGTCGGGTGAGCGGGTCAGGAGCGTCAGGGTGTCCCCGACACAGGTCCAGTTCTCCTGTGGGTACTTCTCGATCGCGTACGAGAAACAGGCCGACTCGGCCTCTTCCGCCGCGGCCGCCGGACCGGCAGGGAGTACAGCGGCCGGAGAGAGGGCCAGCAGCAGGTACACCGGGATCCGTCGTAGGGAACGCATGCCCCTTCCTATGCCCGGCCGCGGCTTCCGCGCACAGGCCCGCCCCCGCGCGGCCCCGAAAACACCTGGACGAGTGAACGCGGCAGACGCCGAGCGCACTGCATCGTGTGCGAGTGCGCGGCATCGTCGGCGACCACGCCGCGTATCCACCCGGTGCGCAGGGATGGCGACCTTGCTGCGGCCGCCGACCCGTGAATGTCTGCTCCTGTTCCCAGGGGGTGCCGGCCGGGGGAGCGGGGCACCGCGGGCTCCTCGGGCACCGTTTTGGAGCCTTCGGTCGGCTCGGCGGCGAGGCGGGCCCGGCGGGTGGCCGTTGGCGGCGTAGGAGGAGCGGCAGGGCGTGGGCCGGTGCCCAGGGCGCGACGTTCGATCAGCACCCCACTTTCCGGCCTCCGCAGCGGGTCCCGACCACTCAGGAGAGGCAGCACATGACCGACGACGAAAGGAGGGTGAACGGGTCGCTGCGGGGCGTCAGTGGTGTTGACGTTCGGGATGGGGATTCGGCACGTGTTGTCCCCGTGTCGCGTCACGGCCTGTCAGTGGCGAACTCACAGGTGGCGCAGCTTGGTTGCGGTGGCGGGAGTCTGGGCCTAGGTCATCACCATGATGATGTGCATGTCTTTGTCGGTGGTTTTTTGGCGTTGAAGTGTCAGTGGTGTTCTGGGGGATTGTCCCTGTTCAGTGGGTGTGTGCGCTGAGTTGTGGCACTGACGGTGGGTGTGGCGGCCACCGGCGTGCACGCCTCTCCGGCGTCGGCGCCGCACACCACACAGGGCCGTGCCTCCGTCGCCTCCAGCAGGTCGCTGTGAGCTTGTTCCGCTTTGACGGACACCGTTGGTGTGTTGGTCAGGCCGCCAAGGCGGTTTCGTATTCGGCGGGACTGCGGTAGCCGAGGCTGCTG
>NZ_JBIWAE010000072.1:0-1424 GCF_044759865.1 Streptomyces sp. NPDC099050
CGGAAGATTTCAAGTCAAGTGAGACGGTTGGGGTGCTATGAAGCTTGTTGTGCGGGTTCCCTGCGCTTGGCCGGATCGTTGATCCACACGCGTCGTGGGATCGCTGGCGGCACGGGGCGTCGGCCGAAGCGTTCGGGGTGCTGCGCATACGCCTCGGCGAGGGTGACGGCGCGCTGATCGCGGACCTCCTCGGCGGTGCCGAAGTGGACGCTCGCGGGTGTGTGGTAGCCGATCCCCGAGTGCCGGTGTTCGTGGTTGTAGTACGTGGTGAACGCGTCGAACCACTCCCGGGCGTGGGCCAGGGAGTCGAACCGGTCGGGGTAGTCGGCGGCGTACTTCGTGGTCTTGAACTGACTTTCGCTGAAGGGGTTGTCGTTTGAGACCTTCGGCCTGGAATGGCTTCTGGTGACGCCGAGGTCGATCAGCAGCTGCGAGACCTTCTTCGAGGTCATCGAGGTGCCGCGATCCGCGTGCACGGTCTCGGGTATCAGCCCGTTGCGCTCGATGGTCTCGCGGATCAGCTCTTCGGCCCGCTCCGCCGATTCGGCTCCTTCGACGGTGTGGCCGACGACGTAGCGGCTGAAGATGTCGATGACGACGTAGGCGTGATACCAGACTCCCTTGACCGGGCCGGCGAGCTTGGTGATGTCCCAGGTGAACACCTGCGAAGGTGCGGTGGCGACCAGCTCGGGCACGGTCTTGGCCGGATGGGTGGCCTGGCGGCGGCGCTCGCCGGACTGCCCGTGCTCGCGCAGGATCCGATACATCGTGGAGATCGAGCAGTGGTAGCGCCCGGCGTCCAGCTCGCGGGCCCAGATCTGCGCGGGCGGCAGCTCGGCGTACTCACCGCTGTTCATCAGCTCCAGGACGGCGGCCCGCTCGCCGGTATCGAGCGCGGACGGCGGCGCGGGACGCGGTTTCGGCTCGCGCACCGGCGGCGGCTTCAGCCGGCGGTAGTGGGTGGCGCGGGAGCGGCCGGTCAGCCGACACGCGGCCGTGATGCCCAGCTCGCACTCCACGCCGGTGAACGCCTGATCCACGACCGGCTCACACGCCTGCTTCAGTCCGCGCTCTCGGAGATCATTTCCAAGAGCGCCGAAGCTTTTCCCATGACCTCCAACGCGGCCTTGTTCCGGGCCAGTTCCTTCTCCAGCCGCTCGACCTGGCGGCGTAGCTTCTCGTTCTCCATCTCGACCGCGGACTTCTTCGGCCGGACCGGACTCGTGCGCCGGTCGACCAGGTTCTCCAGGGCCCCGGCATCCCGCGCGGCCCGCCACTCGGTGACGTGCGAGTGATACAGGCGCTCGCGGCGAAGCACCGCACCCTTCTCATTCTTGGGCGCGGCGTCGTACTCGGCCACGATCCGCAGCTTGTACTCCGGACTGAAACTGCGGCGCTTCGGCTTCGGAGCCGGATCGGACGCG
>NZ_JBIWAE010000073.1:0-1418 GCF_044759865.1 Streptomyces sp. NPDC099050
GACGTATATTGCGATCCGCGGTCCGCGTGGAAGATCACTCCGGTGACCTCACCCCCACGGGCCGCGATCGCGGCCTGGAGCGCGTCGATGACGAGTCCGGCGCGCATGTGCGGGGCCATCGAGTAGCCGAGTACCCGGCGAGAGCGGATGTCGATGACGCAGGCGAGGTAGAGCCATGTGGCTCCGACCTGCACGTATGTGATGTCGCCGCACCACTTCTCATCCAGCGTGCCAGCGGTGAAGTCCCGCTGGACCAAGTCGGGCACCGGCGGCGCGAGCCGGTCCGCAACGGTCGTGCGCTTCTTCTTGCGCAGGTGGCGGCCGACGATCTGGTGCTTTCGCATCAGCCGTGCGACCCGCTTGCGGTTCACCGTGTGACCGAAGCCGCGTAGTTCGGCATGGACGCGAAGTGCCCCGTAGTTGCCGTGGTGTTCGGCGTGGATGTCGCGGATCTCGGCGACCAGGGCGTCCTCGTCCGCCTGCCGGGCGGCCCGCACCTCGGCGCCGGCGATCCACCGGTAGTAGCCCGAACGCGAGACCTCCAGCGTGCGGCATATCCGCTTGATGCCGAAGATCCCGGCGTGGGCGGAGACAAAGTCCCAAGCGGCGGTCTTCACTTCATCTCCCGGGCGAAATAGGCGGCTGCCCGGCGCAGGATCTCCCGCTCGAGCTGCCATTCCTTCTCGGCCTTGGCCAGCCGGGTGTTCTCCGCTCTCAGCCGGGCCAGCTCGGCCTCGGTGTCCTGCGGCGCGCCGGCCGCGGCCGGACGGCCGTCTGCGTCACGCACCCAGGTCCGCAGTGTCTCGGGGTTGACGTTCAGATCGGCCGCGACGTCCCTGAACGTCCGCCGGCCGGCCGAAGCCCGCCACAACGCGATCGCGTCGGACCGGAACTCCGCACTGTACTTCGAGGGCCTTGCCACATGGTCTACACCTTCCAGGATCAACAAGATCCATTGTCAGGTGTGTCCACACCACAGGGATCACCTCAGCCGGCATGGCCCGCCATTTGGTTCCGTTGTCGACCAGGTAGTGGATCGCGTCCAACATTGCCCGGTGGCAGTACGCCTCCGGCTGCCCGCCGCGGCCCTCGAGCCAGCCCGGCACCGGCAGCAGTGGCCGGACCGCGGCCCACTGCGCGTCCGTCATGTCGGTGGGGTAGCGCCGCTGGCGCGTCCCGTTGTCAGCGGCGTTCCCGAACCGGTGCGCGAGGCAGTCACACGACGGGGTGAGTGGACTGGAGCCGGCCCGCACGAAGACGTAGAACTGCGACAACAGGGCCTCCTGGACAACTCGTTGGCGTAGACACCTACCGAGCTACCAAGAGGCCCTGTTCTCATGCCCGCAACCCACCACGATCACCCGAACGGGACCCGCGTTCGACCAACACCCCACAAGATCGGAACGACAACAGCCACT
>NZ_JBIWAE010000074.1:0-1378 GCF_044759865.1 Streptomyces sp. NPDC099050
GGGTCCGTCCAGCGAACGGTGGTTCTGGAGTTGTTAGGGGTTCAGCGGCGGGCGGCTGAGAGCCGGCCGTCGAAGGTGATGTCGAAGGCGTTCAGGGCTGCCTTCCAGCGTTGGGTCCAGCGTTTGCGTCCCTGGCCGGTGGGGTCGAGGCTCATGATGGCCATGTAGACGCACTTGATGGCGGCTTGCTCGTTGGGGAAGTGGCCGCGGGCTCGGACGGCCTTGCGGATCCGTGCGTTCACGGACTCGATCGCGTTCGTCGTGCAGACGATCCGCCGTATCTCGGTGTCGAACTGGAGGAACGGCACGAACTCGGCCCACGCGTTCTCCCACAACCGCACGATCGCGGGATACTTCCGCCCCCATTCCTCCTGGAATTCCAGGAACCGGTCCATGGCGGCGTCTTCGGTCGGCGCGGTGTAGACGGGCTTGAGGGCCTTCGAGATCTTGTCCCAGTCCTGCCGGGCCGCGTAACGGAACGAGGCCCGCAGCAGGTGAACGACGCACGTCTGCGTGATCGCCTGCGGCCAGACCGCTCCGATCGCGTCAGGCAGCCCCTTCAAACCGTCACAGACGACCATGCAGACGTCTTCCGTGCCGCGGTTTTTGATCTCGGTGAGAACCTGGAGCCAGTACTTGGCGCCCTCGCCTCCGTCGCCGGCCCACAGGCCCAGGATCTCGCGAGTGCCCTCGACGGTGACCGCCAGGACCACGTAGAGCGGCCTGTTGGCGACCTTCCCGTCCCGCAGTTTCACGTGGACACAGTCGATGAACAGCACCGGGTAGACCGAGTCGAGGGGCCGGTTCTGCCATTCGTTCATGCCGTCGACCACCTTGTCTGTGATCGTGGAGATCGTCTGCTTGGAGACCTCGGCGCCGTAGACCTCCGCGAGGTGAGCGGAGATCTCGCCGTGGGTCAGGCCCCGGGCGGACAGCGAGAGCACCATCTCGTCGACGCCGGTCAGCCGGCGCTGTCGCTTCTTGACGATCTGCGGCTCGAATGAGCCCTCCCGGTCCCGCGGCACCTCGAGCACGACCGGGCCGACCTCGGTCACC
The DNA here is from genome assembly GCF_044759865.1 of Streptomyces sp. NPDC099050. NCBI lineage: Bacteria > Bacillati > Actinomycetota > Actinomycetes > Kitasatosporales > Streptomycetaceae > Streptomyces > Streptomyces sp. NPDC099050. The sequence goes on from NZ_JBIWAE010000074.1 coordinate 1,057, forward strand.
ACGGTCTTGGACCTGGTCCCGTTGCGGGTGTTGCCCGAGCCGGCCTTCTCATGCTTCTCATGCCCGAGGTGGTCGGTGATCTCGCCTTCCAGGGCCGACTCGAGGATCCGCTTCGTCAGCTGCTGAAGCAGACCACCCTGGCCCGTCAGCTTGATCCCGTCGGCCCTGGCCCGGTCCACCAGCTGACTGATCAGCTGGTCATCGAGAACGTCCGGCACCAACCCGGACGGCTGTACCTCCGCCACGGCCTCCGCCGACACGGTCACGTCTGTCATCAGGTGTCACTTCCTGGTCGAAGATCCACCGTTGACCGTACAGACCC
>NZ_JBIWAE010000075.1:0-1250 GCF_044759865.1 Streptomyces sp. NPDC099050
GCTCATTAGAGGACCATCCCTTCTGCAGCCCTCTTCGGTAGGGTTGTGACCTCTCGGTCCCGGCGGGTGCATGGCTTCCGGCGCGAGCTACTCGATGGCCACTGTGAGTTATGCCAGCCCCGCCGGGCCGAGGCCGTCTGATCGGCATCAGGGACACGCCCCGCAGAGGGCCGATTAATGAGCTCCCGGCAGACGTCCTCACCACCGGGCAGGTGCTCCGCGCTCGACACAGGAGTACTTCTTTCGTGTTCATCGGATGGGACTGGGCGACCGAGACACATGACGTCACCGTCATAGACAACTCCGCGGCCCGGGTGGCCCGGTGGGAGTTCGCACACACTGAGGAAGGCATTGCCAGGACCCTGGCCAAGCTCGCGCAGTTCGGCGACCCGGCCGGTCTGCCGGTGGCCATCGAGTCCAACCGCGGCCTGGTCGTCGACCGGCTGCTGGCCGCCGGCCACCCCGTCGTGCCGGTGCATCCCAACGCGTTCCACGCGATGCGCCCGCGCTGGGGCGCGTCCAAGGCCAAGACCGATGCCGGGGACAGCCTCAAGCTCGCCGACTACCTGCGGACCGACGGGCACTTCCTGCCCCGGCTGGAGCCCACCGAGCAGGCCACCATGGACCTCCAGGCCCTCAGCCGGCAGCGGACGGACCACGTCGCGGCCCGCATCGCCGCCGTCAACCAGCTGGCCGCGGTCCTGGACATGCACTGGCCCGGAGGCAAGGCCGTGTTCGCCAGCCTCGACAGCGACATCGCCCTGGCGTTCCTGGAGCGATACCCGACCCCGGCCGCCGCGGCCAAGCTCACCGGCGGACGGCTGGAAGCCTGGTGCAAGCGCCACGGCTACTCGGGGAAGCGGCCCGGAAGTGTCCTCATCGAGCGCCTGCGGTCCGCGCCGAAGCCCGCCTCCCGCCTCAGCGAGCCGGTTGTCGAACAGCTCGTCCGGGTCCAGGTCCAACTCGTTCAGGGCATCCGGGCCACGATCCGGACCCTGGAGAAGGCGATCGGTGATGCGGTCGCCGCCCACCCTTACGCGCCGTTGTTCGCGACGATGCCCCGGATCGGCAGGGTCAGCCTCGGCCAGGTCATCGGCGAACTCGGCCCGATCCTTGAGCGGTCCAAGACCTGCGAACAGTTCGTCGCCGAGACCGGAGTCGTCCCCGTGACCCGGGCGTCGGGCAAGTCCCGCGTGGTCACGTTCCGCCACGCGGCCAACCGGCGTGCCCGTCTGGCCATCGTGACGTTT
>NZ_JBIWAE010000076.1:0-1097 GCF_044759865.1 Streptomyces sp. NPDC099050
TGAACGCCTTCGACATCACCTTCGACGGCCGGCTCTCAGCCGCCCGCCGCTGAACCCCTAACAACTCCAGAACCACCGTTCGCTGGACGGACCCGGGCGAAGCGTCAGCGAACCGTATTGAGGGTGAACTGCGCGTCTTGGGTAGCATCAGCAGGCTGATCCCGGGGGGCGGTGACGGTTGCCTCAGCGCTGAGCAATGGCTTCTCCACGACTGGGAGCACATGATGCGACGCTTCCTGATGACCGAGGTGGACGACCACGTGCGAGAGCTGGTCAGTCACTTCAATCTGGACCTTCCCGCTGAGGACGTTCACGCCCACATTGCCGGTCCGGCCATCGTTGTAGACGCGATAGGGCTCTACTGATACGCGAGTCGCCTTCGGCTGTCGCGGTCAGGGATCTGGTGCAGGATGATCTTTCCAGAGTCTAGCTCTGAGACAGATTGAAGCATTCTTTTGTTGGAGCCTGTTACGACAAGGTCCCAGGGTGGGGGAGCGGAGCGGACCCGCCCAACGGGCCGGAGGCTCGGACCTTGTGAAGCGGGGTCAGCTCTGTGCGAAGCACGGGACTTCCAAGTTCCACGCAGTGGTGGCCTGTAGCGTCGAGCGGGGCCGGAAGCGATCATCACGTTGGAGGGGCTTGTGGAGGCGAAGAGCGTGTGGCCGGAGCTGATGGGCAAGTCGGCGGAGGAGGCCCGCCGGCAGATCCGGGCGGAGTTTCCGGAGATCACGGTGCATGTGGTGCCCGAGGGCAGCATGGTGACGATGGACTTCAACGAGCAGCGGGTGAGGCTCTTCGTGAGGGACGGCAAGGTGGTCCAGGAACCCAGGCGCGGGTAGCCCCCGCTGCCAGCTTGGCCTGCGGAGCAGGCCTGGGGTCCTGGAGGCGGAGCCGGAAGGGCCCTGGGGTGGGGGAGCGGAGCGGACCCGCCCAACGGGCCGCAGGCCCGGGACCCCGTGAAACGGGGTCACCTCCCGCGCTCCGCGCGGGAGGTCTGGGGCCTGCGGAGCAGGCCCGCTCTGGTGGAGCGCAGCGGAACCAGAGCCAGTCCGGAGCGAAGCGCAGGACCCCGGCCGAAGGCCGGCCATGGCTCGGAG